>NZ_JAABLX010000050.1:0-458724 GCF_009915245.1 Proteus sp. G2669
ACACGCTTCCTCCATAGTTCAGTCGGTAGAACGGCGGACTGTTAATCCGTATGTCACTGGTTCAAGTCCAGTTGGAGGAGCCAAATTTAGAAAAGCCCGCGCTATTATAGTGCGGGCTTTTTGCTTTCTATCTTCAGCATAATTCATTTCATTCTCTTCTCCGTTAATGTATTTTTTTAAGATCTCCATTTTTACAGTTGAGTACGTTATCTCTTTATTTTTATTCATTATTGCAGAAAATATCACCTCTTTATCAGAGTATCCGTTTTAGAAATGCACAAAATGTTGCTTATCTACGCACTTAAACAAATATCGAGGATTGTCCTTTGACATATCAAAACGACCGCTATATGATACACGCCACTTAGTGTTATTCCTCCATAGTTCAGTTGGTAGAACGGCGGACTGTTAATCCGTATGTCACTGGTTCGAGTCCAGTTGGAGGAGCCATTTCTATTTGTGTCACCCTCGTAACCTTTTGATTTTATTCTCTGTTTTCCCTTACAGCATTCCATAAGACATAATAAAAAATACGATTAAATGGTAGCTATTTAATCGTTTTCGTATTAGCATTCGTTTCCGGCTTGACTACTTAGTCCAATCCAATCCTTGATCTTTCGATTTTCCTAAGACACACGGAGCCGGTATATGACCACTGCACAACCTATCACCCTCACTATTCGCCGTCCTGATGATTGGCATGTTCACTTTCGTGATGATGACATGCTAAAAACCGTTGTTCCTTATACCAGTCGTTATTTTGGCAGAGCCATTGTCATGCCAAACCTTGTTCCACCAGTGACAACTATTGAAGCAGCTCGCGCTTATCGTGATCGAATTAAAGCTGCTATTCCTGCTAGTGATAACTTCGAACCTTTAATGACTTGTTATTTAACGGATAGCACGCTGCCTTCAGAAGTTGAACAAGGTTTTTTACAAGGTGTTTTCACCGCCTGTAAGCTTTATCCTGCAAATGCAACAACAAACTCAAGCCATGGTGTATCTGATATTACAAAGATTTATCCAATCTTAAGTGTGATGGAAAAAATCGGTATGCCATTGTTGATCCACGGCGAAGTTACTGCTTCACATATTGATATTTTTGATAGAGAAGCACGTTTCATTGATAGCGTCATGTCCCCTGTGCGCAAACAATTTCCTGAGCTAAAAATAGTTTTTGAACATATCACAACCAAAGAAGCGGCTCAGTATGTGTTAGAAGGAAATGAATTTCTTGGCGCCACCATTACTCCACAACATTTGATGTTTAACCGTAATCATATGTTAGTTGGCGGTGTTAAACCTCATCTCTATTGCTTACCAATTCTTAAACGTAATGTTCACCAAGAGGCATTAAGACAAGCAGTAGCATCTGGAAATTCTCGCTTTTTCTTAGGAACAGACTCTGCACCACATTTGCAACATCGAAAAGAGTCCTCTTGTGGCTGTGCGGGTGTATTTAATGCCCCTACTGCATTAGCCGCCTATGCAACCGTATTTAAAGAGCTTGATGCATTAGCGCACTTTGAAGCATTCTGTTCACTCAATGGCCCACGTTTTTATGGGTTACCTGTAAATGAAGGCACCATTACGCTAACAGAAAAAACCATTGAAGCACCTGCTCAAATTCTTTGTGGTAATGAAGCTCTTATCCCATTCTTAGCGAATGAAAATATTCACTGGGATATTACTGTCGATTAATCTCACCCCTTGATATTTTTCTAAAATGCACCATATAACATTTGTTCGACTGTTAATGGTGCATTACTCTTTTATCAGAGCCAGCACACATTTTTTTGTTACAACAAAAATTTATCTTTTTAATCATGATAAATCTCGTATACTGAAAAGTAACCACATTGCGTGGGAGCTTCTCTCTTAGTCAAAACCGGCTGTATGATTAGGAGGTATTATGAGTAGAAAAAATGAAGTTATACAGACACATCCTGTTGTAGGCTGGGATATCAGTACCGTTGACATCTACGATGCCATGATGTTGCGTTTACATTATCTTCCTGAAAACGAACATCATCCAGAAAATGCAGTTGTAGATAAGACACTTTGGCTCACAACAGACATAGCTAAACAGTTGATTCATATTCTTCAAGCAGGTATTGATAAAATTGAATCATCTGAAGATTCTGTTTCAGACAACACCAAGCATTAATAAAAAGATCGACAAAAAGATAGCGAACGCAAAGCAGGAGTACTATGTACTCCTGTTCTCATTTTTATCATTCCGCATAATCATTTCTTATATACTATCTATTTATAAATTTCATATCATAAAAAACAATTAACAACATTAATAAATAAATCATCATTTAATACAAGAGTAATAATAATTATTTTATTCGATATATCTTGAAAAAAATAATATATATGCCGAATTGACATAAAATGAAGTTATCTTTATTTTAATAAATTAATAGAATAGTAACAAACAAGGAAGTTATTTGTGAAAATATTAATTATTGATGAATGTTTCTTTACTCGTAACGGTATAAAACATTATTTCTCCAAAAGAAATATAAGACATGAAATTATTGATGTATCATCTATACAAGAAGCTAATAATTATATTAATCATTCTATGCCTGATATCATATTCATTGATCTTACCCGATATTGCCGAGAAATAGCACACTGCCAACATTTGCAACTCTTTTTCATTTCAACAAGAAATTGCCGACTTTATCTCTACATTGATGCAAACTATCCTGACAAAGAAAGACCTATCTCTTTGACAAATAACTGTTTTATCCTACCTAAAAGAGTACTTCCTTGGGTGCTTGAAAAAACATCTTTATTCACATCACGATGCCAAGTATTTTTTCCAACATATAAACACTCTATGTGCTCTATTTTCAGCACACAAGAACAAAAAATTATTAATTACTGGATGAATGAATTACCCAATCACCAAATAGCTAAAAAGCTATGTATTAGCAATAGTACGGTATATTCACACAAGAGACATATTACTGAGAAGATTAATGTAAAAAATAGAATTGAGCTATTTTTCATATATAACATTTTAAAGTACATATATGAAAAGTAGTCTTGTGTTTTTATATTATAAAATAAACAAAAGAAAAAAGGAGTCCGATTCCTATTATTACTCTCTGTAAGCATGATGACGAATAGGCGTGTTGGTCACCTTAAATTTATAATAATATTATGTATGTAGGGTACATGTGATATTAAGATAATTAAACTAATATTATATATATTTTATAATATAAAAAATAAGCTATTTACTTTGTTATCACTTCACCCTCCATTTTGAAGAGTGAAGTGATGGTCAAAAACTCAAGACAGATAATTAAGCGATACGTTCAATCTTAGCTGGTAAACCTTGACGAACAGAGGCACCAGATACCCAGTCTAACCAAGTGTTGGTTATCTCTCTTGTTGGATCAGCGAACCCTAAATCATTAAGATTGATACCATTACCAATACCTTTATCCATCGGTAAAGGTTGTTCATCTAAGTAATGTTGACGGGAGCCTAATTCTTGATGCCCATAACCATACTCAATCGCTAAAACACCTGGCATCACACCATCGAGTAAACTAATCTCAGCTTCAACTTGCCCACCAGGTGTTACAATACGAACCTTATCACCATGGTTAACACCCCATTTTTTACCATCTTGAGGATTAATTGCGACCAAGTTACTCGGTTTCACCATTCGTAAACGTTGTATCATACCCGTTGAACTACTCACCACATGAGACTTAAAGGACATTAATTTTAATGGCCATTGATTTTCAGGATAGTGCTGGTGAATATCGCTACCATCTGAAAGGCGTGGTGGATAATAAGTTGGGCAACCACTATAACGTTCACCCGTTATTGCATGATGGTTTTTTGCAACTTCTTCATTCCAAATTTGTAATGGTTTCTTCCACTGAGGTCCCGTTTCATCACCATTCCATGCTTTGTCATAAGGCGCAAAACGACCGCCTCGAGTGTAAATATATGCAACACGTAATACTTCTTCATTTTTTAATGTGGAAGTCATTACTGGCAAAATTCGATCAACACCACTTAATAAAATATCTTCATTAGTTGCAGGAGCAACCGGCTTTTCACCCATAAACGCCATATTAGCCGCAACACGTAAATAGTAATCTTCTGCACTGTTGATTGGATAAAAATTTCCATCCATATCTTCAATAGCTTTATCACCAAAGCCTGGTAAATCTAAGGCTTTTGCAACAGCAATACAGAATGTTTCCATTGAGATTGGTTGGCCTTCCGCTGTTTTAGCAACACGAGGTTCAATAATCGGCCAACGTGCAGTACTTGCTTTCACTTGAACACCAGACCAAGGCGCGCTAAATCCCCAACTTTCAAAGTTGTGTGTATCAGGCACGATATAATCTGCCAGCGCAGTTGTTTCATTCATAAAGGCATCAATACCGATAATTAAAGGCAGATGCTTTGGATCTTTAAGGCGCTCTTCCATTACTTGACGAATACCAGCAATCCCATAAACAGGGTTGGTCATATTCGTGATCCATGCTTTTAATGAATAAGGATAACCCGCTAATGCAGAACCCAATTGCTCAGTTAATTGCCCCGCAGCAAACGGATACCAAGGTGCTTTGGCAGGATATGGCGATTCTCCTTTCTCTACACGCTCACGATATTCATCGGATTTTTCATAGGCTGCTTTACTACGTGATAGCACCATGCCTTTTGGCTTCACTTTACCTTTAAAGCTATCCATTTTGTAACAAGGGCCATCTGTTGCGCCATTAAATTTACCGCCACCAACAGATACCCCACCTTTAAGGTTTAAGTTACCTATTAGTGCATTGAGCATAATCACGCTCCAAGCAGTATAAAAACCATTTCCTCCCATCATACCGCCATGAGAGATAACAGCAGCCTTTCTCCCATAAGCGGTAAATTCTCGGCCTAATGCGGCAATGGTCGTTTCTGGTACTTTACAGCGCTCGCTATATTCAGCCAGAGTCATACGTTTAGCCGCTTCATCAAGTAATTGAAAACTTGATTTAACAGTCACTTCTGCGCCTGTTTTTAAAGTAATTTTATGCGTAGCAAATAATTGTGCTTTATCGACTTGTGTTGCGGGAACTAATTCACCATCTAGCGATAACACTAAGTTTTGCTCTTCCCCTTCAGCAACATCATTCAAATGTGCCGTAGTGAGCATTTGTCCTGAAAGTGGATGTTTTTCATCACTGATCACAAGGTGAGTGGCATTTGTCCAGCTCTTCTCACCCACATTTTTCATTGAAACTTCGCTTGGTACTGACAGATAGTCTGCATTGTAACGCTTATTTTCAATGATCCAGCGGATCATTCCCATCACTAAAGCAGCATCCGTTCCTGGTTGAACAGGAACCCAATGCCCATGATCGTTAGCTAATGTTGTTGTTAATGGTAAAGCTGGTGCAACAACCACATAATTAAACGAGTCACGAATACGTGCATTAGCTAACTGGCGACCTTGACGTTTAAATGGGTTACCTGATTGTGCTGGTGATGTTCCTAAGAACAGTGCAAATTCAACATAATCCCAATCTGGTTTAACGTGGGCGTTTTTATCTAAATCGTTCATTAACGCACCAGAGCCAGCACGATACGCTAACCCACAATAAGAGCCATGAGCGCCAAAGTTTTTACTACCAAATGAGTTTTGAGCGAAACGACGAATAAATGTATCACGTCCATCATCACCCGCATTTGTCATTAATAATTGGTTAGCTTTAGGACCTAATGAGGGTTGTTTGGGATCAATCAGAGTGTCTAAATCACGGATCGCACGCAAACCATCAACATGACCTTCTCCGAATAAATCACCGCCTTCAACAATTTCTTGGATCAATTGTTCAAAACTGATGCGTTTCCATTTACCTTCACCACGTTTACCAACTCGTTTCATCGGCTCAAGAATACGTGTTGGGCTATCAAGGCTTTCCATCATGGTTGCACCACGCGCACAGGCCGTAGAGCGATTTTCTAACCCACTTTCACCCCCCATTTTTTCAAATGCTTCTTTAATTGGCATGTTGTAGCCAAAATGATGATCATGAGAAAGTGGATGATAAGGGTTACCTGCAATACGTAATACTTTATTGTTTGCTCTATCAACACGGGCACGAACACCGCATTGCGTCCAACAACCAAAACATTGGGTCATACAAACCGATTGATCAGTATTCGCTTGCCATTTGCTCTCTTTAACAACCTTACCTTCAGGTAATAATGAGTTGCCATTGATCCTGTCAAGTGTCACTTTACCTGATGTGCCATCAACTAAACCATCTATGGCACGTTTAGCAACATCACGGTAGCTGGCAGCAAATGCGGCAATACCACCGATAACCAATCCACCTTTAAGCCATTGACGTCTTGTAAACTTAGCCATGCTGCACTCTCCTGACAACCCAACGAATACTTTCTCTAAATATGATGGTTAACGCTATCCACAATCCAAATGTTCCGACGATTGCCATCAGTCCATCATTGCCTAGCGTAAATTCATAAGGATTTGTAATAATGTTATATTTTGGAATATATTGTGCACCCATCAACATTAACCAGCGTAATACCCACGCAAGCCCCATTGATACAAATGCCATAATGGTAATAAATACGATCGAACGGGCTTGTTTTGCCATCAAAAGTCCCATTGCAACAGAGATAACCCATAGTGCGATAACGCCCATGGCACTCCACCAGCCAAGACTTCCCATGGCTAATTGTTGTCTAATGGCCTGACCTGAGATCGTATCGCCAGCAACCCAAAAACCCGTACATACTGCTAATAACATTAATGAGCTTACAAACCACATCGCTAATTCACGTTGATGTACAGGTTCACGACGCGTTCCTAATGCCAACAATGTTGGTAGCACTTGCATTGCACTAAAGAACAGTAAGATCGGTAACCAATAGGTATACAACACAGGTCTTGCTTTTAAGATAGAAGCTTCGCGCCCTGTATATAACAGCAAACCAATTGCAGTTAATGAGCAAGCTAATGCAACCCAACGTGTTAATTTATATTCACGTTTCCACACTAAGCGAACAACCATTGCCGCAAAGTAAAGCATGCTAAACGCCGAAAACAATGGCAGTAATATTGAACCCCATGCCATCCACGACCACGGTGTTGGATAAGCATAAAAGTGCCATACACGCGCTGTTTGGTGTAAATCTGCAGTTAAAGCAAGCGGTGCTGTAATACCCGCGGTCACTGCAATAAATACCGCTACGGCTTCTAAACGTTGATTACCTGCACGGCCTTTCCAACACTGCCAACAGGCGTAAAGTGTTGCGCAACAAGCAATACCAATAAAAAAGAAATACTGCACAGCCCAAGGCAACCAAAAATATTCTTGCGGGATCGCAATGACTTCTTGAATTTGAGAGAGTTGCGGGATCATGAGTGAACCTCCTGCTGCCATAATGCTGGTTGTCCTTGACCTGCTAACGGTTGTACAAATGCATCATCGAGGCCGAGATAGAAAACTTGTGGTAATGTGCCACTTTCTGGTTTTAATACTTTCAGCTCTTTTTCATGTGTACGCAGCATTTTACTGATAGTGCTATTAGGATCTTTCATATCACCGATAATACGCGCGCCGCCAACACAAGATTCGACACAGGCAGGTAATAAACCAACTTCAAGACGATGCGCACAGAAAGTGCATTTATCCGCAGTTTGTGTTGAGTGATTGATAAAACGGGCATCGTAAGGACATGCTTGAACACAATAAGCACAACCAACACAACGTTCATTATCAACAACAACAATGCCATCTTTACGTTGGAAAGTTGCTTGGACAGGACAAACTGGCACACAAGGTGGTTCATCACAATGGTTACATAATCTAGGTAGCAAGACGTTGGTTATCCCCTCTTGCCCCTTGATAGCAACCTGATATTGGTTTACTGTCGTCCTAAATTGCCCTTGGGGTGTTTGATTTTCAATATTACAGCTCACAGTACAGGACTGGCATCCTACACAACGGCGTAAATCAATCAGCATGCCATAGCGTTTATCTTCTGAGCCTTCACGACGCTCAGGTGATAATTTAATGCCGGCTTCAGCTAAAGGAACCAGTGAAGCACCTGCAGTAAGGACCCCTAATTGTTGTAGAAATTTTCGTTTTCCAAGATCCATATTTGTCTCCAGCATCACTCAACAACACAATCTCACAATGAGTGAAGGAAATAGAAAGTAAAAAGTATGTGTTTTGTTATAAGTGCATTGTAAAAATTACTGAAGACAACACCTATTGTGGTTTACCACATACCGGGTATGAACTTGATCCAAAACAATATTTAACATTAGATATTTATGACGATAAAACAGACAATTGGGATAAGAAATACAGTAAGTATCGGATTATTACTGCTCTTTTTTGTACTTCCTCTACATGCCATTGCAAAAGAGTGGAATATTGGCGTCTTGGCCTTACGGGGTGATGCTTCAACACAAAGACACTGGTTACCTCTTGTTCAAACATTAAATGAACAATTGCCTTCAGAAAATTTTGTGTTAGTTCCCTTAAATCTGGAAGAAATGAAGCTAGCAGTAGCGAAAAAAAAGGTTGATTTCTTACTAACAAATCCTGCGCAATTTATTCAATTGGATAATGCTTTTCCATTACGCTGGTTACTCTCTTTACGCTCTGGTTATGAGCCTGATAACACGACACGAAATGTGATTGGTAGTCTAATTTTAGTGCGTAATGACAGCCCAATTACTTCTGTTCACGAGCTAATAGGAAAGCGTGTTGGTGCTATTGCACCCGATGCTTTTGGTGGTTATCTTTTAGGTTATAAAACACTACGCGAAGAAGGTATCGATCCCGATAAAGATTTCACTCTACGTTTTACCGGTTTTCCTGCCGATGCCTTGCTTTATCTCTTACGAGATGAAGATATTAACGCGGCAATTATTCCCGTCTGCCTACTAGAAAATATGGATAATGAAGGGTTGATTCGAAAAAGTGATTATCGCCCAGTCATTTCCTATCAAACTAACACTCCGTGCTTAACCAGTACCCCCCTGTATCCTAATTGGTCATTTGCAGCATTAGACACTGTGCCTGATGAGTTAGTTGATAAAGTGACTCGCGCTTTACTCACGGATGACAGTAAACCCATGAAATGGGGAGCCCCTGCATCACATACACAAGTTGAAAACTTACTCAGGGAAGTCAACCAACATCCTCGACAACGCCAACTTTGGCTGGATGCAAAAAGCTGGGCAATTCAACACCAATTTATTATTGGTCTTTCGTTGGCTGCTATCTTTTTTCTTATTTTAAACCAAGTGTGGATTAGCTATTTAGTAAGGCGTCGCAGTCAACAATTAGAGCATGCTCATAATCGATTAAGGCAGCAAAAAGAAGAGTTAGAACACGCTCAACGCTTAAATATATTGGGGGAGATGGCTTCAGGATTTGCTCACGAACTTAATCAGCCTCTTTCCGCCATAAAAAGTTATGCACAAGGTAGTGTCATTCGCCTTAAAAAAGAAAATGAGTCACACCCGCTATTACCTGCATTGCAACAAATAGACAAGCAAGCACAACGCGGTGCTGATATCATTAGAAATCTACGTTTATGGGTTGGAAAACAGGCACCTAACACAGATACGATTACGCTTTCTCATCAGAATATTGCGGAATGTATCCACCATATTTGGAAACTTTTACGTGTAGAAGAAAAATACCCACAAGTTTCACTGAAAACCAATGTTGATGAACATGATACTCTGTGTTTACCCGAAACCTTATTAGAGCAAATTTTATCGAATTTAATCACCAATAGCCTGCAAGCAGGTGCAAAGCATTTAAAGATAAGTTCACACAAAGCACCAGATAGATTGCTTGTTGTTATTGAAGATGATGCAGGCGGAATGAGTCATAGTCAGCTTGAACAACCTTTTTCTCCATTCCAAACAACAAAAACGGAAGGACTTGGATTAGGTTTAGTGATTTGCCAGCGATTATTGCTTTCTCAAGGTGCGGATATTCATATTGAAAATCAACAAAATGAGCAAAATAATGTCGGATTAAAAATCACGCTTATTTTCCCTAATAAAAATAAATAACGGAGAAAAAATGCCCACTATTCACCTTGTTGATGATGATCTTGCTGTCACTGATGCTTGTCAGTTTTTATTAGAAAGCTTAGGTTATTCAGCCCATGTTTGGAATGATAGCGAATTCTTTATCAACAACGTCAATCTCTATCAACAAGGGGTTGTACTGTTAGATATGCGAATGCCAAAACCTGACGGTAGACAAGTTCACCAGCATTTAATTGATAAGCACAGTACACTTTCTGTGATTTTTTTAACAGGACATGGTGATATTCCTATGGCCGTTGAGGAGATCAAAAAAGGCGCTATTGATTTTTTACAAAAACCCATTGATAGCAATGCACTGTTATCAGCCTTAGATGCCGCATTTCTTGAAACAAATACCCGTTTTACTGCGCATGATATTCGTCGTCGCTATGCATCATTAACCCCAAGAGAAAAAGACATTGCTTATTATGTTATTCAAGGTTTAATGAACCGGGAAATCGCTGAAGTTGCTTGTGTTTCAATAAGAACTGTTGAAGTTCATCGAGCCAAAGTGATGGACAAAATGGCCGCTAAAAATATTGCTGAATTGGTGACTGCGTTACAAGGCATTGAAATAATTTCACCTAATTTATGACAAAATTTCTTATCTGCGCCAAAAAATGTCACAATATAAGATATTCATTGGAAAAATAGTAAATAGATAGGCTTATGATAAAGTCACCTCCATTTAAAAAATCATTTTTGCAGCCTAAGTATTGGCTGACTTGGTTTGGGATCGGATTACTCTATATTCTGGTTCTGCTTCCTTATCCTGTCATTTATTGGCTAGGCACACGCCTAGGTCGTTTCTCTAAAGTTTTTTTAAGAAAACGTGTCCAAATAGCGGAACGAAATCTTGAACTTTGTTTTCCACAAATGCCAAAAAGTGAACGCGAAGCTTTAATTAATAAAAATTTTGAATCTGTTGGTATGGGATTGTTTGAGACTGGAATGGCTTGGTTTTGGCCTGAATGGCGAGTTAAGCGCTGGTTTAAAGTCAGCGGACTTGAAAATATTTCAGCGGTTCAAGAAAAAGGACAAGGCATCTTACTTATTGGGATACATTTTCTTACTCTTGAGCTAGGTGCTCGTATTTTTGGTATCTATAACCCAGGAGTTGGTGTTTACCGCCCTAACGATAATCCCGTTATGGACTGGCTACAAACATGGGGTCGATTACGTTCTAATAAATTTATGATCGACAGAAAAGATGTCAAAGGCATGATCCGTAGCTTAAAAGCGGGAGAAATTGTTTGGTATGCACCTGATCATGATTATGGTCCACGTAAAAGTGTTTTTGTACCTTTGTTTGCCGTTGATAAAGCGGCAACAACAACGGGAACTTATATTCTGACAAGAACCAGCAAACCTGCATTAATTCCATTTACGCCCAAACGCTTACCTGAAGGTAAGGGTTATGAGTTAATTATTTCTCCGGCTGTTGCCGATTTTCCTGTTGATAATGAGGAAAATACTGCTAAGGCGATGAATAAAGTGGTTGAACAAGAGATTTTACGTGCGCCAGACCAATATATGTGGTTGCATCGCCGCTTTAAAACCCGCCCAGAAGGGGACGCTTCTTTATATAATGAAATAAAGAAAGTACACTAATCACGAAGTGGCTGTTTTATTCCAAAGCAGCCACTTTGTAATATGACAACACGCTGAAACAACAATAATAAAATCAACAACAGCACAAGCTGTAAACTCCTGCAAAAACACATTATAAGAGCAAGACCTATCGCACTTATTCTGTATCATGGCTATATTCTTATTCACTATAAATAAGAAGACCGATGCGTTGTCACAATATTCAACATCACCACGGTTATGTTCAGCCTATTTTCTTGGTTTACTCTCTCGTTCTCGGCTAAAGGAGTAACATGGATCTCAAGCCCCGAAATAATTCTTGGAAACGTAATCTTTATATTGTCTGGTTTGGTTGTTTTCTAACTGGCGCAGGTTTTAGTTTAATTATGCCTTTTCTTCCTTTATATGTTGAAGAATTAGGTATAACCGATCATGAAGAGCTTAACCTTTGGACGGGTGTAGCATTTAGTATTACTTTTCTTTTTTCTGCTATCGCCGCCCCTTTCTGGGGAAAATTGTCTGATAGGAAAGGTCGAAAATTAATGCTATTACGCTCTGCCCTTGGCATGGCAATTGTCATGGTATTAATTGGTTTTGCACAAAATATATGGCAGTTACTGGTATTACGTGCCTTGCTAGGTGTATTAGGTGGCTTTGTTCCTAATGCTAACGCATTAATTGCAACTCAAGTCCCTGTCAAAAAAAGTGGTTGGGCATTAGGTACTCTTTCAACGGGTGCTGTAAGTGGCGCTTTAATCGGTCCTTTAATTGGAGGAATGCTTGCCGACCTCTATGGTTTACGCCCTGTATTCTTTATTACTTCAGCGGTTTTATTTATTTGTTTTCTAGTCACCCTCTTTTTCGTGAGTGAAAACTTCACACCGGTTTCTAAAAAAGACGCACTAACTACAAAACAGGTTTTTTCATCACTTAAAAACAAAAGACTCGTTGTATGCCTATTTTTCACCACAATGATCATTCAAGTGGCAACGGGTTCAGTTACCCCTATTTTGACACTTTATATCCGTGAATTAACAGGATCAGTCAGTAACCTTGCCTTTATCAGTGGTGTTGTTGCCTCCGTACCCGGTATTGCTGCACTGATTAGTGCCCTCGCTTTGGTAAGCTTGGTGACCGAATTGGCCCTGATAAAGTCCTTATATTTACCCTCGGGCTCTCTATTTTTATGCTAATTCCAATGGCACTAGTCAGTAATTATTGGGAACTTGGTGCATTACGATTTTTACTTGGCGCAGTCAATGCAGCTATGTTACCTGCAGTGCAAACGCTTATTCTCTATAACATTACCCCGGCTATTGCGGGTCGAATTTTTAGTTATAACCAAGCACTAAGGGATGTTGGAAATGTTACAGGACCGTTAATGGGTGCTTTTGTTGCTGCAAGCTATGGATTTAGAGCTGTTTTTTATTTCACCGCGGCGGTTGTCTTTTTTAATCTAATTTATTCTTGGTTAAGCTTTAGAACGCCACAAGAAAAGTAGTCAGAAAATCCACAAATAAGATCAGTTAATAGTTTTTTTTCTTCAAAAAATTACACTTTTACATTTAAAGGCCTAATTGTTACTTTTTTTATTCTATTTTTTGTAATTTATTGTTTATTAAGAACATTCTTAACGCCTGTTTGTTAAGACCTCTAAAATTTTCTTGTCCTCTTTTTTCAAAAAATTGCAAGGTTAACTATTGCAAAATGAGATTTTTATCGACTTTTGCACCAAAAAATGGTTTATAAAGTATTAAATATACTTTTAGTCGCTAAATCCTGACAAAAGTATGTTAAAAATATATTAATTAAATGCGGTGAATATTGATAACAGAATGAAATAATTTTGTTTCATCACTTGCTAATATTTTGTTCTTTTTACTTGCAAACGACCTGTAGAGGTTTTTTTTGGGAATTTAAGATGCAATCTACTCACTCAAAATCTAGCCGAACTTTCTTTGGCCACCCATATCCATTAAGCTCCCTTTTCTTCACTGAAATGTGGGAACGCTTTTCTTTCTATGGTATTCGCCCATTATTAATTCTATTTATGGCGGCAACCGTTTATGAGGGTGGCATGGAAATCCCCAGAGAGCAGGCATCTGCTATTGTGGGTATTTTCGCAGGTGGTGTTTATTTAACATCGCTACCTGGAGGTTGGCTGGCTGATAACTGGTTAGGTCAACGCCTAGCTGTATGGTATGGCTCTATCTTTATCGCATTAGGGCACCTATCCATCGCACTTTCTGCGTTTTGGTCAGAAGATCTGTTCTTTATCGGTTTATTACTGATTGTATTGGGCACAGGATTATTTAAAACCTGCGTCACAGTAATGGTAGGAACCTTATATAAAAGGGATGATACTCGCCGTGATGGTGGATTCTCCTTATTTTATATGGGTATCAATATGGGCTCATTTATTGCACCACTCATCACCGGTTTCTTAGTGCGTGATTATGGCTGGCATTGGGGCTTTGGTATTGGTGGAATTGGTATGCTTGTTGCGTTACTGATTTTCCGCTTTTACGCAGTACCGACCATGCGTCGCTTTGATAGTGAAGTAGGTTTAGATTCAAGCTGGGATCGCCCAACGGTTGTTCGTCGTAATGTCGGTCAATGGATTTTAGCGTTATCTGTCGTTCTTATGGCAATTGTTGGCCTTATCATTTCTGGTGTTATTCCTTTTAACCCAGTTGCTGTGGCTAACTTTATGGTCTATGTGATTTCCGGTAGTGTTATCGCCTATTTTATCTATTTATTCCTATTCGCAGGATTAAGTAGTAGTGACCGTTCTCGCTTATTTGTTTGTTTCCTTTTATTGGTTTCAGCCGCCCTTTTCTGGTCTGCATTCGAACAAAAACCGACATCATTTAACTTATTTGCCAATGACTATACAGACTTAAACTTTATGGGCTTTGAGATCCCTGCAGTTTGGTTCCAGTCTGTAAATGCCTTGTTTATTATTGTTCTTGCGCCTGTCTTTAGTTGGTTATGGCCAATGATGGCACGTAAGAATATGAATTTAAGCAGCATCACTAAGTTTGTGATTGGTATTTTATTTGCAGCGGGTGGCTTTACCGTCATGATGTTTGCATCTGAAAGCGTTATCGCAACAGGACAAAGTGTATCACCACTTTGGTTGATTGGTAGCATCTTATTGCTGACATTAGGCGAATTATGTCTAAGCCCAATTGGCCTTGCCACAATGACTATTTTAGCCCCAGCAAGAATGCGTGGGCAGGTCATGGGATTATGGTTCTGTGCAAGCGCATTAGGTAATTTAGCCGCTGGTTTAATGGGCGGAAATATTCGTCCAGACAAATTGGATGTAATGCCTGATTTCTTCTCTCATGTTTCTATCGCACTGGTTATTTGTGCCGTTGTTCTTGCTGCACTAATTATTCCAGTTCGTAAGATTTTACAAAGCGCAGATAGCAAAGAGAAAGCACAAGCTTAATTTCAGTTGCTCATTATTGAAGCCATGCCTCATTTGCTTAGGCATGGCTTTTTGCTTTTATACCCTGTTATTTAAAGGTGATTTTTATATATTGCACCTAGTATTTAAAACACTTAATCTCATTATCTTCTATCGATTGATAATTTATCACTAAGGTAATGGAATGACTGTTCTTCCTATTTATTATGTTAATGCCTTTTCTTCTACACCTTTTTCAGGGAATCCCGCAGCTGTCGTTTTGTTAGAAGAATGGTTGCCAGATGCCACCTTAATTACACTTGCTAGTGAGATTAATTTACCTGAAACCGCTTTTTTAGTGGATGATCACATTCGCTGGTTTACACCAAAAATAGAAGTACCATTATGTGGACATGCCACATTAGCCACCGCATTTGTATTAAAAACGATCAAACACGCTCCAGATAATTTATTTAAATTTCATTCACTTTCAGGTGAGCTCACCGTCTCTTGCCAAGATTCATTTTTTACGCTTGATTTTCCAACCATTCCAGCAACGTTAAATAACGGCATAAAATCACAACTCGAAACACAACTTAATTTAATCATCAATGAAGTTTGGCAAGCACATGATCGTTATGTCTGCTTTTTATCTGATCCAAAAACAGTCATTAACTACCAACCTGATTTCACTCAAATCGCACAGTTAGATTTACCTGGCGTTATTATTACAGCTAAGGGCAATAAACCTTTTGATTTTATTTCTCGTTTCTTTGCACCTGTAAAAGGGGTTAATGAAGATCCCGTTACTGGTACGTCTCACTGTGTATTAGCTCCTATTTGGAGTAATAAGCTAAATAAAAAACAATTACACGCAAGACAAGTCTCAAAACGAGGTGGAAATATCGACTGTGAATTAAAAAATGGTCGTATTCTACTTACCGGTGACGCGACTCTTTTTCTAGCAGGTGAAATTACCTTTTAATTACTGACGACATTATCAGCCATTCATCTACTTTGCTTTCAATTTACTCTATTTTATACTGTGGGGAAAATTTCCCTACAGTATCAAAAAGAAGAAGGCTTTATTGTTATGTCTATCTCTGACTTATCTCCTGAACTGCAAGATAAAATCAAAAATTCAGTTACTCGCGTTTCTAAAGTTATCTTTCCAACCACAACTAACCATCACTCCACACTCTTTGGTGGTACTGCATTAGCTTGGATGGACGAAGTGTCATTTATTACCGCCACACGCTTTAGTCGTAAACGCCTAGTGACTGTCTCAACCGAAAAGATTAACTTTAATCATCCGATCCCATCAGGCACGATTATTGAACTAGTCGGTGAAGTTATTCGTGTTGGACGTACTAGCTTAACGGTTAATGTCTCAATTTTTCTGGAAGATATGTACGCTGAAGGACGAGAAGAAGTGATCCATGGCCAATTTAATTTTGTAGCTGTCGATAATGCCGGAAAACCCACGCCATTATTCGACAAATAGCCTCTTATAAAGAGTACTATCTCTCTTTTGACCTGCCTTAATTAAAAAGTACATGATTTTATTATGTCGTAAATTATTCTTAGTAAGAACAAGACATTAAAATAATTAATTCAAATGGATATTTTTCAATCAATGATAAATATTCAATAAAATCAAATAGTAATAAGATTACTAACATGTAAGACAAGAGTTATCCACAGTTAATGTGGATAACTGTATACAACAGAGAATTAGAGAACACAGATCTTTATTACTGAAAATTCAATCTGACAAACTGTTAATTTCATTCCCATTTTTGCACTTTCAGCAATAACTATATCAACAGAGTGTGAATATCTTCGGCCCACTTCAAGCGCCAAATCGATGGAAGGTTCAATGAGCAATATTACGCCAACATCCTCATTATCCCCAGAGAGGTCAGTAAGCGATCTTATTTGAATGAGTGGTTTCATTATATTGTTAGCAATTTCTTGCGCTTTATCTGTTGCGGCTTGATTTACTCTTACTTGCTTTTCTATACAGCCACCACCAGAATGAAGATAGATCATGATAGTCTCATTATAAAAACAAAGGTCGTTATCCTTATTATTCAAATCGACGGCATAAAAGCCAGTCAATCCTATAAGAAAAAACGACCTTATTTCTCATTATTATCCTAAGCAATATTATTTAGTAGACACTTACCAGCCATAAGAAACACCACCACCGACAACACCGCGATCTTCCGTATTCCATGAAGCTGAAACACGAATAATTGCACTTTCTGTTATTTGATACTGAGCACCTGTTGCAAGTGCATTAGCATCTCGATAATTACCAACCCCCACACCTAAACTAAAAGTGTGAGCCGTCACATAGGGAATATTCGCCATAGCTGCAACGGAAGCGATACCAGCACTTGCTCTCTTATCTGCCTTATCAATTTTATTATCCATATTTTTCAGTGCAATATCGTTATCAATAAAGATATTTTTAATTTTATTATTGGTATATTCATTTGCAATAGAGATAGAGTCATGTTTTGATCTTTCTATATATTCCTTCAACGATTCATCTCTCTCACTAATAATGCTATTAGTGATATTAATATACTCATTTCCTTTTTGAGTAATATACTTCTCACGCTCCTTTATTATTTTTTCATTATTTTTTCCAATAAGCCCTTCCATACCCGATGCTATTTTACTAATTTCTATATCCGTATAACTATTAGCACTTTTTTCTGATGCTTTAACTTGCCCTTCTGTTGATATTGTAATTTCATTTCTAACATTATCAATATGCTCAACTATTTTTACATCATGCTGATTAACTTTAAAATCAGTATACTCTTTACCACTATTTTCAACTTCAATAAATCTATTGTTTGTGTAATTTTTAATATCCTTTTCAGACTCACTAATTTTATTATCAGTATAAGACTCAACACCGGCTTTCATGTCTGAAAGTTTATCTTCGGTATAAAGGTAGAATTCATTTTTTTCTTCATTGATATAATTAATAATTGTATCTTGATGTTCGTTTATTTTACTATCAGTATATTGATTTGATTTTTTATTTGCATCATCAGCCAATACCTTTGCTTTAGATTCACTTTGTTTTAATACAGCTTCACTTGCTTTAGAGATATCATTTTGTATTACTTTGTTATTTTCATTTATTTGAGTTGTGGTTGCTTTGAGTAGAGTATTTTTTTCTTGCTCAATTTTATCATTGATGACGACATTATTGTCACGAATACGCTTATCAGCTTCAATAAGAATATTATTTTTCTCTTCTTGCAGTTGAGAAACATTCACCGCATCTGTATCTTGTGTTCCTGCTGCAACATTAATAATTTGTCGCTGATTTTTATCACTGCCTATTGATAGCGTATTATCTCGATTATTACTGCTTTTATCACCTAATATAATAGCATTACTTGCTGTTCCTGATGACTTACTGCCAATAAGGACCGAATTTTCAGCGCTATCTGAAAGGCGGCTTCCACTGCCTAATATCACCCCATTTTCCGCATTATTTATTGCACCTTTACCTATACTAATTGCATCCTTACCTTCACTATAAGCTTGAGAGCCAATAGACAGTGAACCTTCGCCAATAGCCATTGCCCCACTTCCTAATGACAATGCATTATCCCCTATTGCCGTACTTTTATGACCGATTGCTGTTGCATTTTTACCTTCAGCGCCGGCATTAGCTCCAATCGCTGTTGATTGGTCTGAATGTGCCCACGTATTATATCCAACTGCTGTCGCCTCATTACCATCTGCTTTACTATCTCCACCTAATAAAGTGGTATTGTTGGCATAAGAAAATGTAGATGAAAATAATATAATAGCCAATAGTTTCATCTTAAAACTTATATTGCAAATCATATTTATATCACTCCATAATTAATAAACTCATACATAGAGTAATATGTATTTTATTTTTTACACATTATATATTTTACAAAATAATTTAATTCCACTCAGGAATTTCATTATAAATGAATAATAACATCTATATATAATTAGATAATCAATGAAAAAATAAATTACTATTTTTTATTTTCAAAATAAAATCAACCACTAAAGAAAAAAGACAAATAATAAAAAAACAAGAATAATATTTAATATTAAAAACAAGATCCATTTTAATAAAATTAAAATGTTTTAAATTTTGAGATAAAGATCAAATAATAATAACGTTATTTTTTTATATTTTAATAGCATTATAAATTTATATTACAACAATAACTAAGTATAAATCCCTAAACATTTTTATGTTTAGGGATTTATGTTTATTCAATAAAAGTCGCTTCTGCGATTAATAATTTATCAATTGAGGATTGACATAAATAAGGCCTAAGAGCTTCAAATTTTTTCTCTGACCATTGATAAATTTTTAACGATAAAAGTTGCTCAATCACATTTGGATCAAAACGGAATTTAAGATGTTTCGCTGGCGTTCCACCTACAATACTATAAGGCTCCACATCTTTGGAAACAACACTATTAGCAGCAACAATAGCCCCTTCACCAACAGTGACTCCAGGCATTATCATTGCACGCATTCCTATCCATGCACCATCCTGAATATGAGTATCACCTTTACCTATATAAGCTTCTTCAATTTTATCCATAAAAGGATATAGAGAGAACCAGTCCATACGATGAGTATGGTTTCCGCCCATTAATATAACGGCTTGTGCACCAATACAAACATAATCACCGATATATAATTTATCAATTTCCCATAATGGTTCCCATTGCAGGCTAACTTCATCACCATAAAGATAGCGCACAACAGAAGCTTCAAAACCCTCATCCCAACAATCACTGTAATAGCTATGTTGTCCTTTGATGATAATGTTTTTATTTTTTACTGTTTCATGTAGATATTCTACACGTGACCAATGCTTATTTTTCATAATATGACTCGCTATAAATTAATGAGTCATCAAAGAATGCTTAATTCTCTGATGATGTGTTCGCATTCAAAACACATCGCCTTAAGCTATCCTAGGTTGAAGTAATAAAGGATTTTGTTTCATTTTACTTTATTATCCTGTCTCTTTATTCGATAAACTTATACCACTATTGTTATCTGTCATCATAAGCTTTATTGACGAAAAAACCACGGATAATCTACATAACATTTTATGACTATCCATGGTTTAAGAAATGACTATTTAAAAAAATCTTTACTCCCATGAGGCGCACAACGTAAATATTGAGGCGCAACTTTTATGGTTTGCTTCAGTTTTTCTGCCGCATGCCACGGCCAACGAGGATCGTATAAAATACCTCGACCTAATGCAATAAAGTCAGCTTGCTCTGTTAATAAAATAGCTTCAGCTTGTTCTGGCTCGGTAATAAGTCCAACCGTAATAACTGGCAATTGTGTTTCATTATAAATAGCCTGAGCAAATGGCACTTGATAATTAGGGCCTAGTTTAATATTTTGCTTATCAGATAAACCACCAGAAGAAACATGAATATAATGGCAACCTAACTCTTCAAGATGTTGCGTTAAAGCAACTGTGCTTTCAAGATCCCAGCCACCGTCAACCCAATCTGTTGCAGAAATTCTCACGCCAACACAAACATTATCAGAAACAGCATTTTTCACTCCAACAAAAACATCTGCTAATAACCGACTACGATTATTAAAATCACCACCATACTGATCTGTTCTATCATTTGATAATGGGGATAAGAATTCATGCAATAAATATCCATGAGCGCCATGAATTTCAATAACATCAAAACCTGCTGATTCTGCTCTTTTCGCTGCCTCAATAAAGGATTGCTTTATCTCTTCAATTTCTTCAATAGTCAGAGCATGAGGCTGATGATTTTTTCCAAAAGGAATTGCTGAAGGTGCAACTTTTTGCCAACCATAAGGAGAATCTGGTGCTAATGATCCGCCACCATTCCAAGGTAAATCAGTTGATGCTTTGCGCCCCGCATGGGCGATTTGTATACCAATTTTAGCAGAGGAATATTGCTTAATATTATCAACCAATTTTTTTAATTCACTGCCATGCTGATCAGACCAAATGCCTAAATCTTTATAGCTAATACGGCCTCTCGGTTCAACAGCAGTTGCTTCCACAATCACAAGCGAAGCACCTGATAATGCAAGCTGCCCATAATGCATAATGTGCCACGTTGTCGGATAACCATCTTGTGCTGAATATTGGCACATTGGCGCAACAATAATACGATTATCTAACTGATGGGGGCCTAATTTTTTAGGGGAAAACAACAAACTCATATAAAGCCTCCTGCTACCAATAAGAATTTATGCAAAGAAAATTACTTTGCTTATAAATAAATGGATTTAATATACAAGTTTAAGGCTATCGGATCTTATCCATCAAGGCGATGCCCTACTTCACATTGTGATGATAAATACTTTATTTCTTAGTTATTATTTATTCTTACCTAAACCTTATAGTTATTAAAAAATGTAAAAGTTACTCAATAAACTATCACCTTATTTTAATCTGCTACAACGGAATAAGATATTATTTGAAACGTATAAAACAAGAAATGAACAACATGAAAAAGATCAGCACTAAATACTGATCTTTTTTCTAATTAGTCATTCGATTTTGCAGGCTTAACCAGTAACAGAGAGAAACGTCTTGCGATAGGCAATACAAATAAGACGGTTGGAAAAGCAATCATCCAAGAGATCCCCCAAGAGCTTAACCATGGGGAGATAACATACATACCCATTCCTAACGATTTGACGGTACTAATAAAAGCAACAATACCTGACATAATAAAAGAAAGGAAAAAAGGAACAAGAAAAATCATTGCTCGAGTAGGCAGTTTAGGAATACCTAAAAAATAATTTTTGTCATGAAAAGACATAGTGAAAGACCCCAATAATACGATTGTACAACGGCACATAACTGCCAATACAACAGGCTAAAACTAAGTTATATGCGTTGATTAACGTAAACGCTTACGAGTCTTATTGACTAAACTGTAGGCTAGTTTATTAATAAATATTTTTTTGTCAACTAAATTATTCTATTCTCATCTAGAGAATAAATGATATGAGATAAATATACGTTTCTTTTGTTTTATATAAAATTTATTTATATAATTAAACAATTAAAAATAATAAAAATGAGAAAACATTATCTTGTTTTCTCACACTTTTTTACCAATCTCTTGTTGCAATTAATTCTTCTATATCAGCATCTTTAAAACCATATTCATCAGCAATAATACCAAAATCTTCTGCAATACACTCTCTTGCAACGGTTTCAATCTCACTACCTTCTTCACAAAACTCCTCAGCAAGATCATTAAATTGATCTGTTGTTTCTTGAGTTAAAATATAAAGCTCTGATAAATCTTTAGGTGAAGTCGCTTCAATTTTAAAACACAGTGTTTTAAGTAAATCTTGTCCTTTTTTTACCAGGTGAGCTGGATAATACTCATCATTTTCCATCTCTTTTAAAAAAGAGTGTAAAGCTAAAACTGAATTTTTGATCATGGTGAAATCCTATTTAAGTATTTACCTTAGTGACATTAAATACATGTCCTTTTTCTGGTAAGGATATATTACTTTCTTTAATTAAATGATTCATTTCTGTTACACTGAATTTATACAACTTTAAGAGTAAATAGAATATAGGCAATAAAGTAAAATGAATAAAAAAATACGAATTATTTTTCTTTTTTTGACTATCGCTTTGCTTTCTTTTTTTATTCTTAATTTCTATTTTAAGCACTCCCCTTTAGCAACATGGAAATTTTATGGCAGTAATGGTGAATACATTACAGGTCGTTACTATCCACCAGCAAAAGACAGTGCAACAGATCTCATAATTTCAATTCCAGAAGTTCCAGAAAAAAACGGTTTAAAAATAACAAAATGGGATAATTGTCATTTAAATTTAAACAACGATAACAAAACATTGGATATCTCTTATTTTACAAATGGGCTCATTCAAGCCTCATTTTCCACAGATAATCCAATTTATATGCCTCTAATAGAGCTTAATTTTTATCAGCCTGATGATATGCATTGGTCGATAACTCGTTTAACTGATGGCACTTATAAAGGCTGGATCTGGGATAATGTCGCTAATCAATTAATTCCCATACATTACCAATCTGATAGAACAACATTAATTGAAGGCACTAACTATACACTGATGCCTGGTAGTTATTGGCTATTTCAGCGTTGGGATAATGGAGTATTAGTGGAAGAATACAATTTAGATGATTTACCTGCAAAAGATAACTTTATTCCTGAAAGCGATAAACAACGTCTAGAACACGCAAAAGCAGAATTTCAGAATATAGCGAATGAACTAGCAAAACCGTTAAATTTACCATTTGATTTACATTTATGGGATAACTCATTTTGTGAGTAATAACCACCATGTGAAATGCTCCCAGAGGGATGGGAGCATTTCTGACACAGAATGATTTAATTTATACTAAATAACACCATCTAATTTCATATAAATTCCTTTTAATAAAAATCAAATTCCTTTTAAAACACGAAGTTCTATTGCAAGAGTATAGATGAATAGAGTAAATAATTTAAATCTAATAAAATGTTGCACAACAGGGATATAATAATCCTATTATTTTATTTCAATAAAACAATAAAGCATCATTTTAATAGACATATTAATCAATGAAATTATTTTTTTATATTTATATTATCTTAAATACACCATCACATTTAATCATTCTTAACTAATGTTATATTTCATTTTAAAAAAGCAAGCATCTTAGGTAAATCATTTAAGTTAACTTAGCATAATAATGTGAGAATATACTACCTATAACAAACCAAGAATAGTAATTCTAACTTAATTCGTTTTTAAAAATTAACATTAAATGCCTTAAAATAATAAAATACAAAACAAAACTATCTAGAAACTCCATTCATATTAATACTTTATTTTTAAAGTCGCCTATTTTTAGTAAAAAAAAATATTAAATAAAATCTTATCTTACATTAAGAGTTCATTAATCAAACTTGATTTTACATTTTATTATATTGCTCAATTTTTATTTGGCTCTTATACTTTCTTAAGACGATTTTAGATAGGTATTATTATGAATATTTTATTGGTTGAAGACGATCTACAACTCGGTAAAGCGCTTTGTCGCGGGCTTGAAATTGCCGGTTTTCACCCATGTTGGGTTAGGTTACTTGCTGATGCTCGTGTTCAACTGAGCCAGCGCCCTTTTGATTTAATGCTATTAGATTTGGGTCTACCGGATGGCGATGGACAAGATGAACTTATTGCACTTAGAAAGAACGGCGAAAAAATTCCGATCATCATTTTAACGGCTCGAACTCAAATCGACAATTTAGTACAAACTTTAGATTCAGGGGCTGATGATTTTTTACCGAAGCCTTTCGCTATGCCTGAACTTATTTCCCGTGTAAAAGCAGTTAGCCGTAGAATGGCTGGTTTTTCATCACAAATATGGTCTATTGGGGATTTACAGCTTAATCCTGCAAACCATCAAGTCACCTTAAATGACGAACTGCTTTTATTATCAGGTAAAGAATATCAGTTGTTATACGAATTAATGCGTAATACTGATAATGTAGTGCGTAAATCCGAGTTAGAACAACGCCTATTTGGTTTAGATGATAAAATTGAAAGTAATTCACTTGAAGTCCACATGCATAATTTGCGTAGAAAAATAGGAAAAGAGCGAATTATCACTGTGCGTGGTGTGGGTTATTTATTAAAAAAAGATGCTAACTAAATGAAGATCCGTTCTTTCTTTATTTACACCATTGTTCTTCAAATTATCTCTATTGTTATGCTTTGGGGCGTATGGTTAGCTTGGATACAATTTGATTATCTTGCTGAGTTTGAAAAAATTTATAATAAACAGCAAGAAATTATTGCTGAGGGTTTTGCTAATACCT
Organism: Proteus sp. G2669; assembly: GCF_009915245.1. Taxonomy (NCBI): domain Bacteria; kingdom Pseudomonadati; phylum Pseudomonadota; class Gammaproteobacteria; order Enterobacterales; family Morganellaceae; genus Proteus; species Proteus sp. G2669. Next base: position 25,054 of record NZ_JAABLX010000050.1, read on the forward strand.
TAGAGAGTGTTGCTGATCAGCCTGAAGTCCTTAAAGAAATCGCTCATAACTTACAAGGTATGTATATAGATGCCATGCTCAATGGCGAAGATGATGAATTACAATATCTGCCGTGGTTTATTGCCTTAGATGCAAATAATACTCTGATTTATACTAACCGCCCTGAATTACCTATTCCAACCAGAGTGCTTTCATTAGCATCCGAAAAAGTCTCTGTGGCGGGTGAAAAGTGGATCCTCTCTTTTAGTTGGGGAGAAAAACACAAAATAAAAGTATTTATTGGTGAATCCGTTGAAGATAGGGGGCATGTTATAGGTAACCCTGTTGAGGGAACATTTGTGCCCTTTCTGTTTATTCTAGCAACAGTTATTTTTGCTATTTTAATTACAGCTTATTTTAGTTTACGTCCGTTAAGGCAAGCTGCAGAACTAATTTCTAATCGTAAACCTCGTAATTTAACGCCGATTAATGTCGGTCAACAATTTAAAGAAATACGTCCAATCTTTAAAGAATTAAACCAGTTAATGGCAAGAATTGATGCAGCTAATATTCGTGAAAAACAATTTATGGCAGATGCCGCCCATGAATTAAGAACACCAATAGCTGCTGTTATTGCTCAATTACATCTACTCTCTTTAGTAGATGATCAACATGAGCGCGAAGAGATTATTGATGATATGAAACAATCACTTGATAGAGCCGCAGCTCTTTCTCATCAAGTAATTGATTTAGCACGATTAGAATGTGATGATTTTCCACTTAAAATAGAAACCCTTGATATCTATAACATCATTGGTAATGCAATAGCACAACGTGTTCCCTATGCAATTAGTAAAAATATTGAACTATCACTAAATGAAGGGCATCCATTGCCCCTTAAAACTGATAAACAGGCATTACTCTCTATATTTAATAATCTACTTGATAATGCTATTAAATATTGTCCTAAAGGTAGCCAAGTAGAAGTTACTATTGAAAATAGATATGCAGAAGGGGTTAACATTTTTGTGCGTGACGATGGGCCAGGAGTGGCAAAAGAACATATTAATGCCCTTTTTTCACGTTTTTATCGTGTTCCTGGTTCAAATGAAACGGGTAGTGGCTTAGGGTTATCTATTGCACAAAACCTCGCTAATAAAATTCAAGCCTCATTAATTGTGGCTGAAGGACTTAATAATAGAGGTATCGGTTTTATTATCACGCTACCGTTAGAAATAAAACCATCAGAAAATGATTAATTACTTGTTAATTAACAAAATATTAGAAAGGAGGCATTCATGCCTCCTTTTTCTTTTATCACCGTAGCGTTAATTGTTGATTTATTCCCAAAGCTTTATTAGCCAACGTAACCCAGCAGTCACTATTGCGGCACTAAGCACAATCATAATAAATGGCTTTTTTTGCCAAGTGAGAACACCCGCTACCCCGACACCAATAATTTTTGATATATCAGCAAGTTGATTGCCATCAAAAAATGTTGAGGTCGTTGCCACTGAAAATAAAATAACAATTGCTGATAATGAAAGTATCTCTTTTACACGAGGCGAAACACCGGACCTATTGTTAAGCAATATTCCGGAAAGACGCATTGCATATGTGCCAACAGCAAGAATAATAATTCCTGTAATAATAGATGCGGTGGACATTAAATTCTCCTTAGCACAAATAACACGCCAACTAATGACAATAAAACGGGGATCCCTACAGGTAAAAATAGTGTTGTTATAAGAGCAATGGCACTACCAATAATCGCAGCATTACGTGTTAGTTTATTTTTTAATGCTGGCAAACTTAGTGCCAAGATAATAGCGGGGAACATCGCATCTAACCCTAACATCTTAATATCAACAATAAATGATCCTAAATAAATACCTATCATGGTTCCTAAAGGCCAAACAAGTAAAATGCTCAACCCACATGCCCAAAATGCAAGTTTATTCTGTTCAGCTGTTCGTTGAGATAAACCAAATACAACACTTTCATCATTTAATATATGAAAGCCTAATAATGATTTAAGCCCTTTTCCGGGTAAATCTTTTACAGCCATACTGAAGGGAATATGTCGTGCATTAACCATCAATCCAGCAAGCGCTGCATAAATTGCACTTCCTCCCATCGCCACTACACCAATAAAAAGAAACTCAGAAGCGCCGGCTAAAACGAAAATGGATAACACTAATGGCACCCAAAAATCAAACCCTTGTGTATGAGCCAAAGCACCATAAGAGATACCAACAATACCATCTGCTAATGAAACAAGCAGAATGTCTCTAAGTACGTTATTATCAAGCCGACTGTTAATTTGCATAGAATATCGTATTTTTTATTGAACATATCGTTCATTATGTTGAACGATTTATTTTTTTGCAAGATGATTTTAAAGGAAGCTATGATGTCATCGCCTTGTGCGCCTATTGAAATTATTTCTCAGGCCCTTGCCCGAGAGAGAAAAAAAGCGGGCCTTTCGCTTGCTGAAATTGCAAGACGAGCCGGTGTTGCAAAATCCACATTATCTCAATTAGAAGCAGGCCAAGGAAACCCTAGTATTGAAACACTCTGGGCGATTTGTGTTGCATTAAACATTCCGTTTTCTCAACTTATTTCAGCACCACAATCTGAAGTCAAAGTTATTCGCAAAGGTGATGGCTTTAAAATTAGCGCAGAAAAAGCGTATTACCATGCTTTTTTACTTTCATCCTGCCCAATGGGGGCAAAACGCGATATATATACCGTAATTGCTCAACCAGGAAAAGATAGGGTGTCAGATCCTCACAGTAAAAATGTGACTGAACATATTATTATTATTAGTGGTAGTGCAATGGTGGGAACGCTAGATAATCAACAAGAATTGCAACCCGGTGATTACATTTGCTATCCCGGTGATGTTACTCATGTATTACGGGCTTTAGAGCCAGATACAACCGCTGTAATGATCATTGAACATCATAATTAATACAATAAATGATAAATTTACCGCACTGTTATATTGCAATAAAAATCTAAAAACAGTGCGATAAATTCTATTAAGTATATTTGTCTATTCAATTATTTTTTAAGTGCTTTATCAAGGTAGATCTCTCGTAGACGTTGAGACAAATGCCCAACTTTCCCCTGATTAATCTCTTCATTATCGATTGAAATTATAGGCCAAATTAACGTGGTAGCTGAGCTAATAAAAGCTTCTTTTGCTTTTTTAGCTTCATCAAGCGTAAATAAACGCTCAATAACTTTAAGCCCCTCTTCTTGCGCTAATTGAATAATTGCTTGGCGCGTGATACCTGGCAAAATGTCCTGACTCAAAGGTCGTGTAATAATTTCATTATCATGATTTACAATAAAAAAATTACTTGAACTACCTTCTGTTATATAGCCATCTTTTATTAAAATAGCATCATCAGCACCTTGTTGATGTGCATAATGTTTCGCTAAACATGCGGCTAATAATGCAACAGTTTTAATATCACAACGCTGCCAGCGAATATCGTCAATACTGACTACCGAAATGCCTTTTTTGGCATTAGGATGATTAATTACTGTGGAGTGCTGAACGAAGGCAACAATTGTGGAAGGAATAGATGAAGACGGAAAATCAAAAAAGCGAGATGAATCAGTACCTCGGGTTATTTGTAAATAAATAAGCCCTTCATGAAGATGGTTGCTTTCAATAAGTTTTTGATGAATATCGATTAATTGTAATTTCGTGATAGGAAGGGATAATCCTAATTCTTTGCACGAACGCTGTAAACGTTGGAAATGTCCGTCAAAGTCAATGAGTTGACTATCAATAACTGCGGTAACTTCATAAACCGCGTCTGCAAATAAAAAACCACGGTCAAAAACAGATATTTTAGCCTGCTCTTTAGGTACAAACTGATTATTTAAATACACAACATCAGACATTTTACCTCCGTTATAACTTTTATTAACATTTAACCTTAGCCACTACCTTACTCCTTCAATTTTATATTTCAAAGATGATTTATCACCTTCCCTACCTCTTTTTAATTATAGTTTTATTTAAAGAAGTCATGTTATATAAACAAAAATTGCTATAATTTAACTTATGTCCAAAATATAAACATAAAGAGGTTGCTATGTTAGATATTAATAAAAATAATTTATCTCAGCTAACAGAGAAACTGGTTAAAAGACAATGTACCTTAATGAATATTATCGCCACATTGGGCTTTATTGCAGGTTTTATCTGTATTATTAACCCTCTCTCTTCTGGTGTTGTTATCAGTGTATTACTCGGTATCGTTTTCTTTGCCTGTGCAATATCCAGCATTATTGGTGGCTTCAATTCTCAAGTCTCTTCAGGCTGGTCAATGCTCATCACATTATTAGCTGGTTTTATTTATCTTTTGCTGGGCTATATTTTTATTACTGATCCGCTAAACGGTATGCTTAGCCTGGCTTTTTTTATCGGTTTTCTCTTTATTTTTGCGGGGATATTGCGCCTAAATATCGGCTTCAAGCAAATTAAAGATAACTTTTATGGGTGGTTTAATATCTTGGTAGGATTTTTAGATCTCGTTATCGCCTATTTTTTACTTGCGTTTGGGCCTGAAACATCCGTAGCTCTGGTAATGGCATTGATTGGTATACAGCTTATTTTAAGCTCACTCACCATTTTATCGATAACCAGTGCAATAAAAAGAATGACTCGTTAATAGGCTATACAATAATCATATTCTTATTAGTTTTTGCTAAGCAAAGAGCCACATTATGTGGCTCTTGAGCAGAAAACTATTCTCTATATTAAGTGTAAGTATTAAGCACAAGGCAAGCGCAGAGATACTGTATACATATTCTCACCACAAAGATAACAATTCCCTGTATTCTCAAATATCATCACTTGGATACCTAATTGCCCCACTTCAATATTCGGTAGTGCATCAGCCAAAATACTTTCTAACACAGGTTCTAGTATTTCAACCATATTTATAGGTTCATTATTTGGTGTTATATCATGCAAGAAGTTACCTAAACGAGGATCATCTGCATAAATTTCCAATGTTGAACGATACACTAGCGTTCTTTCACTGCTATTCATTTTAGAATAACCATTAAAAATGATAACCATTTTCTGGATATGCATTTTTGCAACACGGTTTTTAATTTGTAAACATAAAGAAGGTACAAGCCTAATATTGACAGAATTAAAATAGCGATCACAAATTTGTGGAATAGTGACACTAACGCAAGGTTTAGGTGCAATATTTTTAATTTGCTTATTACACTCTCCCGTTAAAGAGTTATCAACAATAATACGCTCACGGCGAGAAAAACAAATATTATCGAATATATCAACAGTGAAGAAAGAGATGTAATGGATACCATTTGTTAATGCTTGATTTTCCAATCTAACAGAAACTGCAGATTTATCAGTGCAAGGCAACATTTTTAATTGGTCATTAAAATAAAAACCAACCTGAGTACTTTCACTAATATCTCGTCCTAAAATAAGATTTGCATTCACACAATAATTTTCACTGTGATAGCTTAAAATCCCATTTAATGTTGCAGGCACTTTCGGAGAGGGTAGCTTCTCCGTGGTTAATTCAACATAATAATCTCTTGATTTAATGGGCTTGGTAGGCTCGTCACTATTTTCAGATTCAGCATGAAAAATGGCAATTTGTTTTGGCTCACTCTTTTTAAACCTTACTTTAAAATTCGCAATACCATATTTATTCGTTTTGCCAACATTAACCATTTCGCCATCTGCGTTATAAATTTCGGGTTCAACGTCAAGAGTACTATTATCAACATCGTAGACTAATTTAACTTCTTTATTTGACGCATCCTCCCCCTCTTTATCCTGTAAATGCACGACAAAGCTTTTAGAGACACTTTCCCATTTACTTGGCCACTGCATAGACTCAGAACGTATTGTCAGTAAATCATCAAATCGCTCACAGTTAGTCGCTGTGCAGTCAGTATTAGGATTGGCTTTTGGCGGTGTAACACGAATTTGTATCGGTGTTGCGTAATATACGATATTTTCATCATCTTCATCTTTTAATATCAATTGTAATGACGCCACACCATTACGATTTCCCGTTAATGAGATCTCTGTTGTATTGTTATCAACTATCGTAATGTAGACATCTTTATTATTGGGTAAAATTAAAATTCCTTTCGGGCTGGTACGCCATTCCGCCAAACGCAAATTAATCCCGGTTACAACAACCTCATATTTAATAACTCGATTTATCTTTACTTCATTATCCACTTCATCAGGCGATGCTTTGATCTGATTAAATTCAATCTTCACATCCGCATCAACAGCTTGAGCCTGAGCACTATGGGCAGGCGGCTGAAACGCTAGCGTTTCTTTCTCACCTTGTAAGATTTTTTGCAAACGTTCTTCTTTTGTTTCGATATCCATTGAGTGATTTCCTTTCTTTTTCCGATTCCATTTTTAGCTTAAAGCAAAAAAAACAAGTGAAAATCACAATAGAAAAAAGTCAACTGAGTATTGTTAATAAACGGAAATAAAAAACAATTAATAAACAATAAGATAAATAGGTTCACCAATAAGGCACCACGGCTTAAATAGGCAGAAAATACCTTTAGCATAAAAAATAATTTAAAATTTAAAATATTTTTGTATAAAGCTATTGACTGTTATGAAAATGTGATTAAAATCAATCTTAGAAAATATTTGTGACGTGAATCACATTTTATTAATAGGATACTTAATATGAAATCAATGACTTCTTTTATTACTCACTTGCACCAAGTTGTTGTACAATTATCATCAACTCGCTTACTGTAATTATTTGATTTAAAACAATAAACAGCTCAAAGCCAGAAATAGCCCCCTCATCGCAAAAAAGACTATTTCTGGCTTTTACTCTATATATTTTCTTTTTTCTTACCTTATTTATCCGCGCACCTTTCGTAACAAAAAATTCACCTCCTTGAACTAAGATCTCTTTTCTGTACTCTTAATACACAATACACATTAACTATGAGGATATTTTATGCAGCAGCAACTGCTTACATGGATACGTCAATTCAATGAAGAATACGCTCAAGTCGCTTCTTTATTACTCGTTTTAGTCATTATTTTTCTTGTTGCCCTTGTTCTTCATTTTATTTTACACAAATTAGTCCTACCTCGAATTTCGAGCGCCATCAATCAATATGACCAAAAATGGCAAGTTTCATTAGAAATAAACAAACTATTTAGTCGTTTTGCTTTTTTAATCCAAGGTGTCGTTGTTAATATCCAAGCACTTGTTTGGATGGGTTCAGGTAAAACACAAGAAGTCCTCACCACCAGCGCCCAAGCTTGGTGCTTAATTTTCGGCTTATTGATGCTTTTCTCTATTATGGATCTGTGCATGCAGATCATGAGAAATTCATCCTCCTTTGGCCGATTACCGTTGAAAGGTATTTTTCAAAGTTTAAAACTCGCCGCTTCAGTCCTAATTGGGATAATGATTATTTCCCTGCTCATTGGAAAATCTCCCCTTATTTTACTCAGTGGTTTAGGGGCAATGACGGCAGTATTAATGTTGGTGTTTAAAGATCCCATAATGGGATTGGTGGCTGGTATTCAGTTATCCGCAAACAACATGATAAGCCTAGGTGATTGGTTAGAAATGCCTAAATATGGCGCTGATGGTGCGGTTATCGATATTAGTTTAACAACCGTTAAAGTCCGTAATTGGGATAATACTGTTACCACTATCCCAACTTACTCACTTATTTCAGACTCATTTAAGAATTGGCAAGCTATGACAAAATCGGGAGGACGTCGTATTAAACGAAGCCTTGCTCTTGATATTAATAGCATTCATTTCTTAGATAAAAAACAACTTGATGATTTAGAAAAAGCTCATTTATTAGCGCCTTATATCAAAAATAAGGAAAGTGAAATTAGTGAATTCAATGCGACTTTAGGCAATGAATGTCAAACACCATTAAACCAACGTGGCATGACCAATATCGGAACCTTCCGTGCATATGTTGAAGCGTATTTAAAAAATCACCCTAATGTTCATCAGCAAATGACCATTATGGTAAGACAATTAGCACCAACCTCAGATGGGCTTCCTATTGAAATTTATGCGTTTACCAATACAACTGTTTGGGTACAATACGAGGCGATTCAATCCGATATTTTTGATCATATTTTTGCTATTTTGCCCCAATTTGGTTTAAGAGTGCATCAATCCCCAACGGGAAATGATGTAAGAGCACTGAGATTTCCTGTAGAGAATAATCAGCAATAAATCATTTTTATCGAAAATCAGAAAGGAGATAAATTCTCCTTTTTGACTTTTTGTATTAACAAATATTTTGAATCTCTTATTTTGTTATCATATTAACAATCTTGTTTAATTATAATGTATTTAAAATCGCTATGTTATTTTTTATATATCGATTGATTGTTAAATCCTATTTAATCTATATTTCATTTACCACTAAAGTGGTATTTATCAAAAAATGTAACCATTTGTTTAATAATTATTTTTTTAGATAACGTTATTAACATTTTTTATATTGATATAAATCATTATAGGTAGAAGGGTTATAACTTAACATATATATACAACTTTACTTGTTGTGAAAAATGTTAGGGTAATGTCAATGTCAAAAATTAAAAATAATACTTCTATTACTGAAATGAGTCGGCGTGGATTCATTCAGTCTGCAGCAGTTATTTCTGGTGCTGCCGCTGTTGCAGGAACGGTTTCATTACCATTCGCTGCTAATGCTCAAACCCCCCAGGGTATTCGTCCTGATGAGACTTCAGAAACTATCAAATACAGTGCATGCTTAGTGAACTGTGGTAGCCGTTGTCCATTAAAGGTTCATGTGAAAGATGGCGTTATCCGTCGCATTTCTAATGAAACTATGTATGACGATTCAACATTCGGTCTTCACCAAATTCGTCCTTGTCTGCGTGGTCGTTCTGTTCGTTGGAAAACCTACAATCCAGACCGTTTAAAATATCCAATGAAGCGTGTTGGTAAACGTGGTGAAGGTAAATTTGAACGTATTTCTTGGGATGAAGCCACATCAATCATCGCCGAAAAATTAAAATACACCATCGAAAAGTATGGTAATGAAGCAATTTATTATCAATACGGTACAGGCTCTACCGGCGCAAACTTACACGGTAGAACCGCATGTAAACGTTTATTAAGCACTGTGGGTGGCTTTTTAAGTGATTACGGTACTTATTCTTACTCTCAATTAACAGGTATCGTTCCTTATGTTTATGGCGATATGTTGGAATCTCTGTTAACAGAAATTGAGAATTCAGATCTCGTTGTGATGTTTGGTCATAACCTTGCTGAAACTCGTATGTCAGGTGGTGGCCAGTTCTATGAAACGCTAAATGCGTTAGATAAGAGCAAAAGTAAAGTTATCATCATTGACCCTCGCCGTACTGATAGTGTGACAACACTGGGAGCAAAGTGGATCCCGATTTATCCAGGTACCGATGCCGCATTAGTTGCTGCACTAGGTTATGTGATGATCCAAGAAGGTATCACCGATGAAGATTTCTTACGTGAATATTGCGTCGGTTGGGATAAGCAAACACTTCCAGCATCAGCACCTGAAAATGGCTCTTACAAAGATTACATTTTAGGTAATGGTCCTGATGGTATTGCCAAAACTCCTGAATGGGCGAGTAAATTAACCGGTATTTCTGTTGCACGTATTATCCAATTGGCACGTGAAATTGGTGGTGCAAGAGCTGCGTGGATCTCTCAAGGTTGGGGTATTCAACGTACAACCAATGGTGAACAAGCCTGCCGTTCTATTATGATGCTGCCATTAATGTCTGGTCATATTGGCCGTCCAGGTACAAATACTGGCTGTTGGGGCGGTAACGTAGCTTATCCTGTAGCAAGCTTTGCACTTCCTAACCCTGTAAAAACGCTGATCCCAACATTTATGTGGTCTGAAGCGATTGCACGTGGTGAAGAATTAACGAGTAAAAATGCAGGTGTTAGAAATAAAGATAAACTCGATACTGGCATTAAATTTATGTGGTGTTATTCCAGTAACGTGATTGGTAACCAACACGCTGATCTGAATAAAACCCATGATTTGCTGCAAGATGAATCAAAATGTGAGTTTATTTTAGTGTGGGATAACCACATGACACCTTCTGCAAAATACGCAGATATTCTACTGCCAGACGTAACAACGGTTGAAACAAACGATCTTATCAATAACTCTTACGCAAGTGGTGCTTACCACTATGTTGTCCGCTTACAAAATGCGATTAAACCACTTTGGGAAAACCGCCCTTGCTATGATGTCTTAACCGACATTGCAGAAAAAATGGGTACCAAAGCGCAATTCACCGAAGGTCGGACTTACGAAGAGTGGATTGAATATTGCTATAACCAAATGCGTGAGAAAAACCCTGCATTGCCTACTTTTACAGAAACCAATGATATGGGGATTATCGATCGTAAATTACCTAATCGTAATCAATACGTAGCACTTGAAGCATTCCGTCAAGATCCTATCGCTAACCCATTAAAAACAGCGTCAGGTAAGATTGAAATTTATTCTGAAAAATTAATGCAAGATACTGAAGGCTGGGTTTTACCTGAAGGCGACCGTATTCCTGCTATTCCAGAATATTGTAAGAATGAAGAAGGTGTTGAAAACGTTAAGCTTAAAGAAAAATTCCCTCTGCAAATGACGGGTTTCCACGATAAAGGCCACGTTCACTCAAGCTATTATAACGTTGCTATGTTACGTGAAGCTATCCCACATCAATTCTGGTTAAACCCAATTGATGCGCAAGAACGCGGATTAAAATCAGGCGATATCGCTGAAATTTATAATGAACGTGGTCGCTTAAATATTCTTGTCAAAGTTACTGATCGTGTATTACCTGGTGTGATTGCAGTACCGCAAGGTGCATGGCGTTCACTTGATACAACAGGTGTAGATACAGGTGGATGTATTAATACATTAACAAGCTGGCACCCTTCGCCGTTTGCTAAAGGAAATCCACAACATACAAACCTTGTTGAAGTGAAACGTGCATAAGGAGTTAACTCATGAAGCAATATGGTTTTTATTTTGACTCCACTAAATGCACTGGCTGTAAAACATGTCAAGTCAGTTGCAAGGATGAAAAAGATTTAGATTTAGGCCCTAAATTCCGCCGTGTTTATGAATACGGTGGCGGTAGCTGGGCAAAACAAGACGGGATCTGGACACAAAATATTTATAGTTATTATTTATCCATTTCTTGTAACCATTGTTCAAACCCTACTTGCGTTGCAGGTTGCCCAACTGGCGCTATGCATAAACGTGAAGAAGATGGTTTAGTGGTTGTTAACCAAGATATTTGTGTTGGTTGCCGTTATTGCGAATTGCGTTGCCCTTATGGTGCGCCACAATTCGATGAGAAGAAGAAACTCATGTCTAAGTGTGATGGTTGCTATGAACGTGTAGCACAAGGCATGAAACCGGTTTGTGTTGAGTCTTGTCCTCAACGCGCACTTGATTTTGATGATATTGAAGTGATCAGAGCGAAACATGGCACAGAGTGCGGTATTGCACCAATGCCAGACCCAAGCCTGACTAATCCAAATATCGTTATCAAAGCACACAAAGAAGCAAAACCTTCTGGTGATAAAACCGGCTCAGTTCAAAATGCGGCGGAGGTATAAACCATGCATGAACTTCCTCTAGTCTTTTTTACTGTTTTAGGTTCTTCAGCAGCAGGCCTGTTTCTTATTGCTTATATCAGTAAAAAATTAGGTCAGATTGATGAGAACCAACTGCGTAATGCCAATATTTTAGCTTTAGTCTTAACATTAATTGGCTTAGGTATTGGTGGATTACACGTTGGTCAACCACTGCGTTTTTTCAATATGCTCTTAGGTGTTGGCCGTTCTCCTATGAGTAACGAAGCCTTTCTAAGTGGTGTGTTTACGGGATTTGCTTTTGCAACTGTCGCACTCACTATAATGAAAAAATGGAAAGGTTTACGTGAAATTTGTAATCTGCTTACTGTTATTTTTGGTTTAGCCTTTGTTTGGTCAATCCCTCAGGTTTACCACATTCCAACTATTGCTAACTGGAATACAGATTACACTACCTTGCAATTTTGGATGACTCTCTTAGTGGGGGGCGGTGTACTGGCAATGGCAACAGGCGCAAGACGTTTAGGCGCACTGTCCTTTATTCTCGGGGCTATTATCACTTTTGCTACACGCTCAGGTTATGTCAGCTTCCTTGGCTTTACCGGCCCTCAACTGAGTGCTGACCAATCTCTTTTTTGGGGATTCCAATTAGCGGTATTAGCATTGGGTATTGTTATCGTAGGATTTACTGCCCTAAAAGCACAGGCGTCAAAAATGACACTAGTCACTTGCGCCGCTGCGGTGATTATTGCTGAGTTATCAGGCCGTATCGCTTTCTATAACTTATGGCATATTACAATGTGATCAATTTTATGGCTGATTAATCAACCATAAAAAAGAAACCAAAATGCATACCTTTTTAGGTATGCATTTTTTTAGAATGAAGAGCCAGGTTGCTGTAAAAAATCTAATTCTTCAGGTGTCGATGTACGACCTAAAATTTGATTACGGTGAGGATAACGACCATATTTATCGATAATTTCTTTATGTCGTAATTCATATTGATACGTATTTTCGTCGTTAAGTTGAGAAAATAATACGACTGCATCTTGGTGTATTTTAGCTGATTCTGAATGCATAAATGGCATTATCATAAATTTACGCTTAACGGGAGTTAGCGTCAGGTATTCAGGTAAACGAATAGCTTCCTGCGCTAAAATTAAAGCCATATTATCTTGTGCAAAGGCTTTTGGCGTATCACGCCAAATATTACGAGAAAATTGGTCAAGGATAATTATTTCAGCTAAGCGCCCTTCTATAGTTTCACGCCATGATGCAAGTTCACCACGACTTGCACTTAAACATAATTCACCAAACCTACGGCTAATTTCTTTATCAAACTGCAGATCTTTTTTAAACCATTGCTCTGGTGTGCATTCTTCAAACCAAAACGTCAAAGTTGATTGATAAGGGATCATAAAAACCACCACACTTGTTGTTTATTAATCAAAACAGCGTTTATTTTCATTAAAATAAACGTCATTGACGGGTTACTACTTTGATAAGTTACCATTTTAATATAGTGACGGCTATTAACCCCAATCCGAAACAGATATAAAAATAAATCCCCTTTAAACATTGAAAAGGGGATTTAAAATGCTTCCTAGCTAACGCTTAAGTCCATTAAGTCGCGCCATCCATAAGCTAATTTATCTACAAGTATGTATAAATGACATTCATTCCATTTGTTACATTCTGTTGATATTATGATGTAATATAATTAACCCGTACATTTTACAACCATAGAACTTATCTCTGCCTCACTACCCTGCCTTAAAAATCAGTATTTGCAAATTTCATTATTTATAGTGAAGCCACTAAAAAAGATCTATGCCGTCTTGTACTGTTTTTTAGTGAGTATCATTTAAAGACAATAAAGATTGTTATAAATAATAATTTAAATCAATATCTTACATTTCATTTTTTGATTTTTCGGCTTTAGCCTTGTTATTATCTTGTGTGATTACACCTAAAAGAAACCAGAGATCAAAAGTGAGATGAATGTTTAAAATTTGCACATTAGTAATGACATTTATTGAAAAGTTTGCCCTATTCCTCTGTTTCTTTAACAATTTTGGAGTACAATTGCCACAGTCTATTTACTGAATGATCTGTTATGTCTGCTATCTCTGTTATTGGAATAAGCTACCTTATTGGAGCTGTGATCTCGTTTATTATTACTTTCTTTTTAACCAAAGATCCCAGTTTTGCTATGCGCCTTCTCAGTGCATTATTAATCGCACTCACTTGGCCTCTTAGCTTTCCTATGGCGCTTATTTTTTCTATTTTCAGCTAGTTTTTAATCTTACGTTTAATAAACATAGTTATATTCTATTAAATTAGAATAATAACTATTTACTGTTTTAAATTTAAATAATAAATTAATTACTTTATAAAAATAACACTTTTAGCTTAGATTTTATTTAAAAAAGAATATCTAATTGCTCGTTACTTTATTCAATAAAAACAATATTTACCGAGTTATATCAGTGTGTTATGAATAATGTTCGTTTTTTTGAAAATAAAACGTTATTTTAAAATCTGATATAAAATAAGTATTTTTATAAATTTACATTAATGATAAAAAATAAGATAAACTCACTCAAACCATCTATCTCTAGATGGTTTTGAGTTTAAATACTTTGAAATAATTTATTATTTTTTAATAAAACAATAAATTATTTCAGGATCGTTTTCATCAAGATTTTCAATACAACCGCTTTCAATAAAGCCTAACTTAATTAACATATTTCGCATTGAATGATTAGATTTATTGGTTGATGTAAATAGCTTATCTCCTTGTGTGTTTTCTTGAAAATAAGTGATCAAGCATTTTCCATAACCTTTTTGACGATACTTTTTATCTATCATCACTAGTTCAATAAATGGCTGATTAAAAAAGTAATGATGAATAACACCATACCCCACAATCTGTGCATCCACTTCAAGAAGATAAACAGCTTGGCTATCAAGCCAAGCTTTAATTTCTTCAATACGTGAAGCATCCTGTTGAGCATAGGTATCTAACTCAATAAGCGCAGAAAGATGATGATGTGTAGCGGAGATGATTTTCATGATTTTATTGTTAAACTGTCTCTAATATTTAGAGGTTAAGTTTATATTATCGAATTACTTTTTGCAGAAAAATCTATAACTAGAATTGGTACAGTTTAGAACTTTTTCATAGCTCACAACCACTATAAGATTAGTGAGCTAGTTATAAAAAACCAAAATGAATAATATAGACTTAATTTGGTTTTTCTGGCCATTCTATACTTTCACCATCATTTACATTATATACTTCTATAAAATATTTCATTAATTTATTCCTTCTTACTTTTTCATCTGAAGAAATAATTCCCAATTCCATAGAGCAATCTAATAATTTTAATTCATCAATGATCCATTTTAGATTTCTTCTTTTATTTCCTTTTGTAGCTAAAACCAAGTCATCATTATTTATTAAATCAACAAGCACTGGATATCCATTTTCATCTGCTTGAATTCTTTTATTACCATTCTGAGCGATGCAAAGCTCAACATAATATTCATTAGTTATTTTTATTTCATAAGTCGTATAAAAATATTTTCAATTAATACACTTTTGGCGAATATAATCCTGTAAACCTAGAATGATCTGTTCTGACTGCGCAATTCGTTCTCAGAGTAACCAATAATTTCGGATAGCGGTATCAGTAGGTTTGGCGGTGTTTGCATCATCCAAGCTGGAGGAGGAAGTGATTGACGCTTTGGGGCACTCAGCGTTGATGTACACCCGCTCAGGAATACGCTCACTAATATCACGCAATCGGCCAATTTCATTTTTCGCATGAACAAGTTCCTGTGTATGCTGATTATCAAGTTGATTAAGTCGATTAATTCTTAATTGATAATCTTTATTCTCTGCAATTTGTTGAATAAGAGATTGATAGATATCATCGTATTCACTTTTCAAAGATTTATTTTTATCAATTAACCAAACCAATCCTGTACCTAGGCATAAAATAACTATTACCATTATTCTAGATAAAGAAGTCATAATAATAGCCACGCATCTTCAAAAACCTTCTCTGAATAAGGTTGATATCCAAGTTCAATATTAACAATCGCTATTACTAAAGGAATCGTGATATTTTTTAATTGTGTATTAATAGGAGCATTAATTCCGATACCTATCTCTTTTGAAGCTCGGTTAATATAGCCTATTGTATTATTTTCGTTAGGTGGAGCATAACGATTTATAATGGTTTTAATAGTATTTAAGCCATATTTTTTTTGGTACGTTTGCAATAATTTGTAGATGGCTCTTATTCCATATTCTGGTGAAATAAATTGGCAAAAGTCTTTATCTGTTTGTTCAACAGATAACCCTTGCCATTTTGAACCATGCCGGATATTGCCAGGGTTATTATTACGCTCACCTCGCGCTATTTTAGCCATTTTTAACTCCTGCTCTTCCTTTTAAAAGTTTGCTCACGGAATCTACTCCGATATAACCAATAAACACACTGGCTAAATAAGCAAACTCATGATTAATATTAAATAAAATTAAAATATCTTTAATAAACCAAGCAAACATTGCACACATCAGCCCATCTATAGAGGTTTGTTTCCATCCTCCGCCGTTATATAAACCTCGAAGAATAGCCATTCCTCCAGCTAGAGAGGCAGATATTCCTTGTTCTTTCATTGAAGAAAGAGCAATAAATATCTGTTCCCATAAATCTGGATTTTCTTTCATTGTTTCTCATGGCTTACCTCCAAATAGGAGGAAATGTAATAAATAAGATACTCATCTACCGCGCTTAAATTTAAGTACGGTTTTAACATGAGTATGTTTATGTTTTATTTATCTAGTTAGATAAATGGCGGATATAAAAAAAGACCACATTGTGGTCTTCAATTGAAAATAAGCTTTAACAAATATTGTTACTTTGTATTTGTTAAGAAAATGCAGATACAAAAAAGCCCCACCGAAGTGAGGCTCTTTATATTCTGTTGTGAGGTCTTTAGATACAAATCTCTCACTGTGGGGATATAGTATGTTTATTTTTCCTGAAAGTCAACAGCTAGTTTCTACGAAAATAAATAAAGATAGAAAATTATTACTTAACAGTTACTTCTTGAAGAATTTTTTCTGATAAAGACTCTTCTTTAAAGCATTCTTCCACTAAATGTTCAAATAATACCTTGTAGTTACTGTATGCAACTGTTTTAGAAACACTCACCACCGTTTGTACTTGTTCTAATACTTCACTGAATTTTAAACGAGGATATCCGCGTCCTGCACATTTACTACAAGGTTTAAAAACTGACATGCCCTGTTTTTCACTCTCTTTTTTATCTAAAACTTGACCACGGCCATGACAACGACAGGCCAAGCGAATTTCAGCTTTCCCTTTACAAGTAGGGCAAACAACTCGAGTTGTTTCTCTCACTTTTCGGTAAGAAGTATTACCTATAGGTTTGGCTTTAAGTTCATTTTTAAGGTTTCGCTCAAAGCCTTTAACTGTTTTTGATGTATGGCTTTTGGTAGTGAAAACATCAACGTCAATAAATCCATTACTGCAATCAGGACAAACTTTTTTGCTTGCTGCACTTCTTGCATAATCTTGAAAGGCATAATTGGCAATAATATGTAAAACCTTGGCTTTATCATTTTCAGTTAGTTTATCAATGGCTTTATATTGATATGCCTGAGTTAACGCGTATTGATAAAGACTTTCTATAGCTTCATCTGGGTGACTAATATTATGCTTAGCTAAAAACAACTCTATGCCCATCCGTCCTTTTCGCGTAACTAGGCTAATTGATGTCATCACATCAGTCACAGAAAGCGAATCTACTGCTTTAACAGTTCTTACATCACTTAATACAATGCTTTTTGGTGAAAAATATTTAGGTAAGTCTGCTAGTCTCATTTAATGCTCCTTTTGATTTCCTATCATTACTAACTTGGTCATCCATGTACCACGACAAGGCATGGCATTTATGCATCTAAATCACCCGCATTTTACGGCGTTATCTCAACGTGATTTTTACTTACCACTCTTGCATTGGTTTATTTAGTTACTATTTTGTACTTTTCGTACTTTTATTAACTACTGGTTAATGCTATATTTTAACCAAAGTGGCGTCAAGTGGTAAAGGAAATTAACCAATGGTTAAAAATGATAATAAAACGGAGTTCACAAAAAGGCTTCAAGAAGCATGCTTAGATTCAGGGATTGCTGGTCGTGGGCTGGGTAAAAGAATTGCAGATGCGTTAGCTCAACAAGGTATAAAAGTCAGCGCCCCTGCAGTATGGAAATGGTTAAACAGTGAATCGATTCCTGATCCAACTAACATTTTAGCATTAAGTCAATGGTTAGATATTCGACCAGAATGGTTAGAATATGGGCGAGGAGCAAAAAGAAATGACGGCGTTTCAGTAAATGAAATGACTCCGGTTGATGATTGGGATAATAATACACCGATAGAACGAGATGAAGTTGAAATCCCCTTCTATACTACTATTGAATTAGCTGCCGGTTTCGGAAGTTGTACCACTGATAATCAAAAGGTGGAATTGTTGAGATTTTCTCGTTCTACGTTTAATCGCTATGGTGTACAACCTAGTGATGCTGTTGCTTTTAAAGTGCATGGCGACAGTATGTCTCCTGTTATTCCTGATGGCTCTATAGTAACTATCAGCACAGGACATACAAAAATTGTTGATGGTGGTATTTATGCTATTCAACAAGGCGATCTTTTAAGAGTTAAAATTTTACATCGACTCCCCAATAACACTATTATCATTCGTAGTTATAATACGATTGATTATCCTGATGAACGTTCCACATTAGAAGAAGTGAAAATCTTGGGGCGTGTATTTAACTGGTCGGTTATGGGTTGGTAATCATTGTAATGCCTAAAAACACCACCATCTTTTTATTAATGTGGTGTTTTTTAGTACATATATACTTTAGCATTAAGATTTGATCAAAGAAAAAACCCGCTACCTCTTGCGAGATAACGGGTTCTTATATGGTGCCGGCTACCGGAGTCGAACTGGTGACCTACTGATTACAAGTCAGTTGCTCTACCAACTGAGCTAAGCCGGCTAATTCTGGCGGAAGGATAGAGATTCGAACTCTAGGATGGTTTCCCATCGGCGGTTTTCAAGACCGCTGCCTTCAGCCACTCGGCCATCCTTCCATAGCGCGGAATTATGCCTATCTCTGACCCTGCTGTCTAGTCCTGATTGTAAAAAAAATGACTTTTTTATCCGTTTGCTTAATTCTCAGTCTTTTTTTGCTTAAAAAATGCTAAACCACTAATATAGTGGTTAAATTTTGATAATTTAAAATAATAAACAAGAAGGTATTGTGAGATATATGGAACAACAGAGAAGGAAAAAAACTTAAAAAGTTGATGGTAGCAATATGCGGATAAATAAAATATAGGTAAGAAAAAACCCGCTACCTCTTGCAAGATAACGGGTTCTTATATGGTGCCGGCTACCGGAGTCGAACTGGTGACCTACTGATTACAAGTCAGTTGCTCTACCAACTGAGCTAAGCCGGCTAATTCTGGCGGAAGGATAGAGATTCGAACTCTAGGATGGTTTCCCATCGGCGGTTTTCAAGACCGCTGCCTTCAGCCACTCGGCCATCCTTCCATAGCGCGGAATTATGCCTATCTCTGACCTCGCTGTCTAGCTTCTATTGTAAAAAAATCTGTTTTTTTTGTTTGTTTGCTCAAAGTTCATTCGAATATCCCTTTTAAAGCGATAACCTGTTAATATAATGACTGAATAATGGTGATTGTTTATTCAACTTTTCTTTTTTTAACTACATTGTCTCTTAAAGGCTCGCAAACTGAATGCGTACATTGAACCAACTCAAGCCAAATACACTAACTCGCTTATATGTCCTGTTTCTTCTTTTTATGGTCATATCACTTTTTTTATACGCTTACAGTTATTTTGATACTTGGCTCGATAGTAAAAAGAATGCTATCAACAACACGACTCATAAATTTGCTTTGCAGGTTGAAGATTACCGTTATCACTCTAATCAGCTTTTTCAGTTATCAAATAAAATATCAGACACGGCCTTTTTCCCTTCCTTACCACTGACTCCAATAAAACTACGCTCTGATGTCTTTTGGCTTGAAGGTCGGGATCAAACTATAGATGCCATTATATTTGGTAAACCTAACGAACAAACGTTCCAGCTAGCACAACGCTTTGCAAATTCACTCGAAATTATCTGGGGTGTACGTAATGATTACAGTTCACTTTATTATCTAAATGGTAAAGGAAATGATCTTATCTTAATTACGACCCACTCTGTGCTTAAACCAGAAATTCGTTACAAAGAAAGCTACCTGACGTTAACCGCTGAGAACAAACGCTCTGAGTTGCTGATGCAATCAACCGCTTTAGATGAAAAAGAGAGCCTTTCTCCTATTAGAAAGATGTCTACAGAAAATATCTATTACTATACCTACCGCATTATGTTTAATGTGCCAGGGCAACTTACGAGCGTGGTCGCTTTTGATTTACCTATCAATAATTTTTTACCTTCAGAACTATCACCACACTACTTAAGATTACTGCCAACAGGCCAACAATCGGTCTATGATAAAAACAGTATTGAAATTTCAACCGATGGCTCTTCTTTGATTTTTTCTCAACCTATTGCGGGCATTCCCTATTCACTCTCTTATGAATATCCGTTGAAACTCATTATCAAAGAGATTGCTTATAAAAACATCTGGTTGTTAATTAGCCTGCTTGCCTTTATTTCAGTTTCTGTTTTCGGACACATCTATATACGTAACAAATATGTTTTCCCGTACATCTCAATGACTCGTAATCTACGCATCAAAGAAGAGATGACTAATGACATCATTTCTAATCTTCCTATCGGCTTATTGGTATACAATTTTTCCTCTAACCATAAAATTATTAGCAACAGCCATGCTGAAAAACTATTACCTCATATCGATTTATCAAAGATCCGACAGATGGCGATTGAACATAATGGCTTAATCCAAACAGCGATCAATAATGAGATTTATGAGATTAGAACCAGCAATAACAGCAATATTGACAATACGTCATTATTCATATTTCTGAATAAAGACAACGAAGCACTTATCAATAAAAAATTACAACTTGCACAGCAAGAATATGAAAAAAATACCATCGCGCGACGTAAGATTTTATCTAATATGTCATTAGAATTAATGCGTCCGATTAAAGATATAAATGAGATGGTTTATCAATTCAAAGAACTGTTGCCCGAAAGCACGCATCAGCAATTGCTTAACTTATTATTAGAAAAAACAAATTACATTTCCGAATGGATAGAAAATATTACGTTAATTAATAAGTTAGAAAATCAAGAATGGAAAATTCACAAAGATGAATTTGAGCTTTCAACATTAGTTGAATCTATTTTGATAACTGCATCACCATTTATGATAAGAAAAGGCTTAACCCTTTATTTCCATAATAATATAAGGCCTGGTTTACTTTTAATTAATGATGGGCCAGCATTAAGTAAGATTATTTTATCATTGATTAATTATGCCATTAGTACGACTAACTATGGAAAAATAACTGTTAATCTAAATTTAGTTAAAAATAAAGATAAAGAAGAAATACTTATTGATATTATTGATAGTGGAAGTGGGCTAACACCACAAGACATTGCTAATATAAAATACCCATTCCTCGGACAAGCGATGGGAGATAAATATTACTCCAACTCTGGGATTATTTTTTATTTATGTCATTTGTTATGTAATAAAATTCAGGGTGAGTTAACAATTAAGAGCCAAGAAAGTATTGGTTCTCATTTCCGGATTGCACTCCCATACCAGCATATAGATACGGAAGAACGAACTTTTAACATATTATTGGAAGGAATAAGCGCAAAACTCGCCATAAAAAACCCTGAAATAGAAAAAATCATCTGCCGACAACTTGATAAATACGGCGCGACATACTTTGATAAAAATAGAGAGAATCTTTATCCCGAATACGATATCATACTTAAAGATACTCCGGATGATAGTCCAGAGTCTCCAACAATATTATTAATGAGCTCTATTGTTGGATTTGAAAAAATATCAAAAAATTTAATAAAGTGTAACTATAACTTCGGTGATCCTTTAATAGAAGCTATTACTTATTTAATTGAAGAAAATGAGTCATTTTCTCTAGATACAACTGAAGAGAGTATTTTAGATGAAAATAATAACCTTGATAATTACGAAGTAATTCTTAATAATTATAGGAAGAAGTTGAATGGTAGTGATTATAAGGAACTATTTATCAGTACTGTTCCTATTGATGTTGAGAAACTACACTTAGAAGCAACAAATAAAGACTTTCATTCTCTAGCTCAGACAGCTCATCGTCTAAAAGGGGTTTTTGCCATGTTAGATTTAGAATATCTCAGAGAAAGCTGTGAATATTTAGAACATGACATAAAAAATCATAATGAATTAGAGATCAAAGAACGTATCACTCAACTGGATAAATGGATTCAACAGTTGCTGCAGCAAGGTAACAATTAAACATGAATAACCTTAATATTATTATTGCCGATGACCACCCAATCGTTTTATTCGGTATTCGTAAATCTTTAGAACAAATTGAATGGGTCAATGTTGTTGGTGAATTTGAAGATTCAACGTCACTTATCAACAACTTGCCTAAGTTAAATGCAGATGCATTAATTACTGACTTATCTATGCCTGGTGATAAGTATGGTGATGGTATTACACTAATTAAGTACATCAAAAGACATTACCCGAATTTGTCGATTATTGTACTTACCATGAATAACAACCCAGCTATTTTGAGTGCTGTCCTTGATCTTGAAATTGAAGGTATTGTACTTAAACAAGGTGCTCCAACGGATCTACCAAAAGCATTAGCAGCGTTGCAAAAAGGCAAGAAATTTATGCCTGAAAGTGTCGCGAAACTACTTGAGAAAGTAAATGCAAATGGTTATGGCGATAAACGTTTGTCACCTAAAGAAAGTGAAGTTCTGAGATTATTTGCTGAAGGCTTTCTCGTCACTGAGATCGCAAAAAAACTTAATCGTAGTATTAAAACGATTAGTAGCCAGAAAAAATCAGCAATGATGAAACTGGGTGTTGATAACGATATTGCATTACTTAATTACCTATCATCAGTAACTATTGATAAGGAAATTAACGGCCCAGATTAATCTTTTCAAGCGACCGTTTGCAGTACCGATAAAATCAGGAAGCTCAACCTATTTTGGGAGCTTCTCTGCTTTTTTGTCTTTATTCTCTCGCGCCATCCCACCCGCAAAGCGCTAAACGGATGTAATATACCCTACACTCATCTTTTGTCTGATAATGCCCTATAAGCTATAGGATGTGTTATTTATGGTATCATTCTTTATGTCTATCTTATCCGTGCAGTTAATATTGTTATTACTTAACAAATAGAAAAGAGATTAATAAATTAATCTCTTTTCTATTTGTTTATTTTTATGGTGGCTGCATAAACTACTTTTTAGGTATATGTCCTACCAAAACTTCTCTTAAGATGGAAAGTGATACCGGTTTAGACACACAATCATTCATTCCGGCATCAATACAGCGTTGCTTTTCTTCTGCTATTGCATTCGCTGTTACACCAATTACTGGCATATCACTCCCCATTTCTCGTATGTGAGTTGCAAGCTGATAACCATTCATATTTGGCATATTGACATCAGTTAGAATGATATCGATATGATTTTTCGCTAAATAGGCTAATGCATCACACCCATCTTCTGCAGTTGCTGTGTTAAAACCAATTTTTTTCAGTTGATCGGTCAGCAATAAGCGATTTATTGGATGATCATCAACAATCAAGATGGTCAACGCTTGTAAACCACAATCGGTATTCAACTCAACCATATCAACACAATTTGCTTCAATTTTGTTTTGCGGTAATTGTAGTATTATTTTTGTTAATTCATTTAGTTTATAAGTACTACATACCCATATGTTTTCTGCTATTTTTTTGGATGGTTCGAGGTAATGTTCATTAAGCCTAATAAATTGGCAATGATGCTCTCTCGGATAATCATAGTCCGTGATAATAAAATCAGTTGAAGAGAGTGTTGTTTCTTCTGTTAATAATTCACAATTCAACCCAAAGTAATTGAGATATCGCCCAATAAACCCTTCTAAATAAAGGTTTTTGATATCAATAAAACAACGAACGGTACTCTCTTTATAAATATCCTTTTCGGTAGCAAGTTCATTCTCTTCTAACACACCATAAAGTGGTATTCGAACTGTAAATCGGCTACCAATATTTTCTTGTGAAACAACACTGATATCGCCATCCATTAAGTTAATTAGTTTTTCACAAATAGCTAAACCTAATCCTGTACCTTCAGATGCGCTTTCTGTATTTTGTGAAACCTGGAAGAATGGTTCAAAAAGCTCATGTAATGCCTTCTCACCAATCCCTCGTCCTGTATCATGAATATCAAAATACAGGTAATACTCATCTTTATAAAGATGTAAGGTAATACACCCTGTCGTAGTGAATTTAATGCTATTATTCAATAAATTAGAAATAACCTGTTGTACCCGAACAGGATCACTATTTACAATTTTAGGTACATCTGGTTCGATAAAGCAGTAGATAGCTAAATCTTTTTTCGCAATCAAGGGTAAATAGTTAGAAATAACAAAAGAGAGTACTTGGCGACAATTAAACGGTTTAATCTCAATCTTTAATTGTTTAGATTCAATTTTTGAGAAATCGAGAATATCACTAATAATTTTTAGCAGTAATGATGAGGAATTATCCATCGTTTTTAATAATCGACTTGTATCATCGTTTTGTGCAAAGGATTGTAATAACTCTAAGTTACCAATAATGCCATAAAGTGGTGTACGTAATTCATGACTCACCGTAGCTAAAAACATCGATTTTGCTTGGTTAGCTTATTCTGCCGCTGTTGCCATATTTTGTAGCGAACGTTCCATTTTAACACGAGCGCTAATGTCCACTAAAACACAGATAGCCACATCTTCATTTTGATAGCGTGAATTAACAAAACTGATTTGTAAGTGATTACGGTTATTCGTCACTACATCAACCATATTGCTACTTTTTTCAGCAATAATAGATAAAATATTTTGCTTATCACTGTGACTGAGTAACCGAAAATAGTTATGTGCTAATTCATTACTTAAAATGATCATGCCATCGCGTATTCTCAGAATACTAATTCCGACAGGTGCCGATGCCACAATTTTATGGTTAAACTGTTCATGCTCTTCTAATCGGGAAGCATTATTTTCTGCTGGTGAGAATATTTTTCTTTCGAAGATCCACACAAAAATAAAAATAAAAATGGCAGAAATAATATTTAAAATCAGTGCATTAAAAATCGTGAATTTAAATTCATTTAAAATTTGCTTGAGTGGTAATGAATACACCACACTAAAAGAGGATGGCAATAGTTTTCGTTTTGCAACTAACTCACTGAAATCTTCATCAAAACCAAAATAAGGTGCGCTCACATCAGCGACTTGCTTAACAGAACGATAATTATTTTCTGCAGGGTAGCTTAATACCGTGGTATTTCGGCTATTTAGAAGATGGATAGAAATTACTCTGTCTTTGGCTGGAGAGAAGTATTCAAGGCGAATTGCTCTTTCAATACCAATTAATCCAATAAATTTACCAGAAGCATAAACAGGTGACATAACATATAAAATGCCACTATCCCCTTTTGCATCTGGAACTATCCAATATTGATTAACTTCTTTGCCTTGCGCCCGTTGATTAATGTAGTTACGTGTATTTTCGTAAACCATTTTTTTCAACATCTCAGTATCTACAGGTGATGCGCGCAAAGGGAAGTTAATCATGCACATACTGTGCGAACCTACCATGAAAACCTGGTTTATCCCTTGTAATGCAGGGGTATTATCTTTCCAATAATATAAGATACTGTTAAACGAACGAAAATAGTTATTGGTTTGTCCTTTAAATAATTCACAGTCCGCCGTTTCATTGAGTTTATGAAGTGAAAATGGTCCTTCATAAAATAATGAATTTTTTATACCTGGATTTAAATTAATTTGCTCTTGATGACGTTCTGCGAGGTATTGTAAATCACGGATAGTGCCAGAAGTTTGTCGAAAAAAACCGAGGAGATTAGTGTAGTTATTACTATACTCTTGCCGAATATCTGACTTAGTATCATTAAAGATGTTGATGAGGTAAAACATCGTTAATAATGCCCCCATCGCCCACAACATGATACCTAATACGCGAAAAAGGTAGCGGGAAATTTTTAACGATGTTTTAAAGGACGAGAGATATCTCAAACAACCACCCTAATCAATATTCCTACCGCATAAGAAACTTATTCTATTCTAGCAGAAATTACTGTATGTCTGAATAATATGATCTTTATCATCAGGATAATTATTTCTGATGATACTCTGATCCAACCACATAAAAAAAGCAGGCAATTATGCCTGCTTTCTTTTATTTATACATCACAATAATGATAAATATTATTCTTCATCTGCATCATCGGTTAAATCTGATCCCGACTCTTCAGGTGATGTCTCGTTAATAACCTCATTAACTTCATCATCATCTAATGCGTCATCTTCATCTTCAACACGTTGCAAGCCAACAACCAACTCATCTTCTGTTGTACGAATTAAGGTAACACCTTGTGTATTACGTCCAACAATGCTGACCTCTGAAACACGAGTACGAACTAATGTACCTGCATTGGTGATCATCATAATTTGGTCAGTTTCTTCAACTTGAATTGCACCTACTACTTTACCGTTACGCTCACTCACTTTAATAGAGATAACGCCTTGTGTAGCACGATTCTTCGTTGGGTACTCGCTTTGTGCAGTTCGTTTACCATAACCATTTTCAGTAACGGTTAAAATATCACCGTCACCACGAGGAATGATCAGAGAAACGACTTTATCATCATTACTCAGTTTCATACCACGAACACCTGTCGCAGTACGACCCATTGGACGAACACAATCTTCTGCAAAACGAACCACTTTACCATCAGCAGAGAACAGCATAACTTCGTTCGTGCTATCGGTTAAGTCAACACCAATTAGCTCATCGCCTTCATTTAAGTTGACTGCGATAATACCTGCGCTACGAGGGCGGCTGAAATCTTGCAGAGGTGTTTTCTTCACTGTACCGCTTGCCGTTGCCATAAAGACAAACTTACCTTCTTCATACTCTCTCACTGGCAAAATAGCCGTAATACGTTCATTTTGCTCAAGAGGTAATAAGTTGATAATCGGACGGCCACGAGCACCACGACTTGCTTCTGGTAACTGGTAAACTTTCATCCAATAGAGACGACCACGGCTTGAGAAGCATAAAATGGTGTCATGGGTGTTAGCCACCAGCAGGCGATCAATAAAGTCTTCTTCTTTAATTCTTGCTGCAGACTTACCTTTACCGCCACGTCGTTGTGCTTCGTAATCGGTAAGTGGCTGATATTTAACGTAACCCTGATGAGAAAGTGTAACAACTACATTTTCTTCATTAATCAGGTCTTCGATATTAATATCTGCTGTATTCTCAGTGATCTCAGTACGGCGTGGATCGTTATATTGATCTTTAATCGCATTTAGCTCTTCTCGAATGACTTCCATCAAACGCTCAGGGCTTCTTAAGATATGCAGTAATTCAGCAATTTGCAGCAATAAGTCACGGTATTCATCTAACAGTTTTTCATGTTCAAGACCAGTTAGTTTCTGCAAACGCAGATCCAAAATAGCTTGAGCTTGTTGTTCTGTAAGATAGTATTTACCGTCATGCACACCATATTGTGGCTCTAACCATTCAGGACGAGCAACATTGCTGTCACCAGCACGCTCTAACATGGTAGAAACACTACCTAAATCCCAAGGTTGTGCAATTAATGCGGTTTTTGCTTCTGCTGGGTTTGGTGCTTGGCGGATCATTTCAATAACAGGATCAATGTTCGCCAATGCAACAGCCAGCGCTTCTAAGATATGAGCACGGTCACGCGCTTTGCGTAATTCGTAAATTGTACGACGAGTAACAACTTCACGACGGTGACGAATAAAGGCAGAGATAATTTCTTTTAGATTTAATAGTTTTGGCTGGCCTTGGTGAAGCGCAACCATATTAATACCAAAAGAAACCTGCATTTGTGTTTGTGAGAATAAGTGATTTAATACCACTTCACCCACAGCATCACGTTTGATTTCAACAACAATACGCATGCCGTCTTTATCAGACTCATCGCGTAATCCGCTGATACCTTCAATGCGTTTATCTTTAACAAGCTCTGCTATTTTTTCAATTAAACGCGCTTTATTCACCTGATAAGGAATTTCTGTCACGATAATTGTTTCGCGACTGGTTTTCTCATCAGTTTCAATATCAGCCTGAGCACGGATATAAATTTTCCCGCGACCAGTACGGTAAGCATCTAAAATTCCTCTGCGGCCATTAATAATAGCAGCAGTCGGGAAATCAGGCCCCGTGATATGTTCCATCAACTCTTCAATAGTGATGTCTTCGTTATCAACATAAGCAAGACAGCCGTCGATAACTTCGCCTAGGTTATGTGGAGGAATGTTTGTTGCCATCCCCACCGCAATCCCTGATGAACCATTGACTAGCAAGTTTGGAACACGGGTTGGCATAACTGCCGGAATATGTTCTGTTCCGTCATAGTTAGGAACAAAATCAACCGTTTCTTTTTCCAAATCCGCCAGCAGTTCATGGGCGATTTTCGCCATACGAACTTCGGTATAACGCATTGCAGCCGCCGAGTCACCATCAACTGACCCGAAGTTACCCTGCCCGTCAACCAACATGTAGCGCATAGAAAAAGGCTGTGCTAAACGAACAATCGTTTCATAGACAGCACTGTCACCGTGCGGGTGATATTTACCGATAACATCCCCAACAACACGGGCTGATTTTTTATAAGGTTTATTCCAATCGTTTCCTAGTACATTCATCGCGAAAAGAACTCGGCGGTGTACTGGCTTCAGTCCGTCTCGAACATCGGGTAATGCGCGTCCTACAATAACAGACATCGCATAATCCAAATATGAGCTTTTCAGCTCTTCTTCGATATTAACTGGTGTGATTTCTCTGGCAATGTCGCTCATGGAGCCACTGTCCCTCATACTACGGATTCAAAGGTTTAGAACTATACCACAAATCGCCAATTTTTGGAAAAAGGAAACAACTAAATTAATGATCCTTTCGCTATTCTCTTCGATTTCACCGTCTAACGTTGGTAGAATCATGGCAATATGAAAATAGGAGTAATACTTTCTGATGAATGATAAAACAACCTCTTTACATGCTAACGTGGATCAGCATGAAATCGACAAGTTTGAAAGCGTCGCATCACGCTGGTGGGATCTTGAAGGTGAATTTAAGCCATTGCACCGTATAAACCCACTAAGACTTAACTATATCCAAGAACGCGCTGACGGCTTATTTGGAAAAAAAGTCCTCGATGTTGGCTGTGGTGGCGGTATTTTATCTGAAAGTATGGCGTGTGTCGGTGCCGAAGTTACTGGCCTTGATATGGGCACAGAGCCATTACAAGTTGCACGCTTGCACTCACTAGAGTCAGGTATTCCTGTGACTTATATTCAAGATACCGTTGAAAACCATGCAAATGAAAACCCGCAAGCTTACGATGTTGTCACCTGTATGGAGATGTTAGAACACGTTCCAGACCCTTCTTCTGTTGTAAGAGCCTGTGCAAAATTAGTAAAACCAGGTGGGCATGTTTTCTTTTCAACTATCAACCGTAATAAAAAGGCATGGCTAATGCTGGTGGTAGGTGCGGAGTATATTCTAAATATGGTACCTAAGGGCACACATGATGCTAATAAATTTATTCGTCCATCAGAACTGCTCAGTTGGGTTGATGAAACCGACTTACGTAGCAAAAATATGATTGGCTTACATTATAACCCAATCACTGACAAATTCCGATTAGCGCCAAACGTCGATGTGAATTATATGGTGCACACACAATCGACACATAACTCGAATTCGTGAAACTGAAAGTTTGATTTGGTTTAATAAAACATCAAACGATCACATTTTTTAAAATTGACTTTACATCATTGTCACCTGAATTTGAGTTTCTTACTGCCTGTATTTACGCAGGGTACGGGCAGTTATTAAAAAATTTATCCCCTATTTATCCACAGAAACAATCAGATTTGTACACTTGATCAATCTCTCAATTACCTTTATCTTGTTATCACCATTTGAACCAACCCCTATATATTGTGTTTCCTTGAATTTCACACCACAAGACTCCTTGACACTCTTTGTCATCGGGAGCGTTTTTTTGCGGTATAAAATTTCAGGTAGCACTAATGCAAGAAAGGTGCATCGCTCATGAATCACAGCCTGCTCGTCACAAAACGTGATGGTCATAAAGAACGCATTGACTTAGACAAAATTCACCGTGTAATCGCCTGGGCCGCTGAAGGCCTAGAAAATGTCTCTGTATCTCAAGTTGAATTACGTTCTCAGATTCAGTTTTATGATGGTATCAAAACTGCTGATATCCATGAAACACTGGTAAAAGCTGCTGCAGACTTAATTTCAGGTGAAACTCCTGATTATCAATATCTTGCTGCCCGTCTTGCCGTATTTAACTTACGTAAAAAAGCCTATGGCCAATTTGAGCCACCAACGCTCTATGAGCACGTTAAAAAATTAGTTGATCTAGGCAAATACGACCGTCATCTTCTTGAAGATTACACCCAAGAAGAATTTGAGCAGATGAATAACTTTGTTGTTCATCAACGTGATATGAACTTCTCTTATGCTGCGGTTAAACAGCTAGAGGGTAAATATTTCGTTCAAAACCGTATTACTGGCGAAATTTACGAAAGTGCACAATTTTTATATGTTTTAGTTGCAGCTTGCTTGTTCTCTCGTTATCCACAAGCAACACGTATGGACTATATCGAACGCTTTTATAATGCGATTTCTACTTTCAAAATCTCATTACCAACGCCAATTATGGCTGGCGTCAGAACACCAACTCGTCAATTTAGCTCTTGTGTATTAATTGAGTGTGACGATAGCCTTGATTCTATCAATGCAACATCAAGCGCTATTGTAAAATACGTTTCTCAACGTGCGGGTATTGGTATCAATGCAGGTCGTATTCGTGCATTAGGCAGTGCTATTCGTAATGGCGAAGCGTTTCATACAGGTTGTATTCCTTTCTACAAACACTTCCAAACTGCGGTAAAATCTTGCTCGCAAGGTGGTGTTCGTGGTGGCGCTGCCACACTGTTCTACCCATTGTGGCATTTAGAAGTTGAAAGCCTGCTGGTACTGAAAAACAATCGTGGTGTTGATGATAACCGTGTTCGTCATTTAGATTACGGTGTGCAATTAAACAAATTAATGTATGAACGTTTAATCAAAGGCCAGGATATTACCTTATTTAGCCCTTCTGATGTTCCTGGTTTATATGATGCTTTCTTTGCCGATCAAGATGAATTTGAACGCTTATATGTACAATATGAGAAAGATAAGAGCATCCGCCAAAAACAAGTTAAAGCAGTTGAGTTATTCTCATTAATGATGCAAGAGCGTGCATCTACGGGCCGTATTTACATTCAAAATGTTGACCACTGTAATACACACAGCCCATTTGATCCGGCTATTGCACCTATCCGCCAATCAAACCTGTGTTTAGAAATTGCACTACCTACTAAACCATTAAACGATATTAAAGATCCTAATGGTGAAATTGCACTCTGTACCTTGTCAGCCTTTAACTTAGGTGCAATTGAAAATCTTGATGATTTAGAAGAGCTAGCTCGTTTAGCTGTTCGCTCACTGGATGCGCTATTAGATTACCAAGATTATCCAATCTTAGCCGCTAAACAAGGCGCAATGGGCCGTCGTACCTTAGGTATTGGTGTTATTAACTTTGCTTATTACTTAGCTAAACACGGTGTTCGCTACTCTGACGGTAGTGCAAATAACTTAACTCATCGTGCATTTGAAGCAATTCAATACTATTTATTAAAAGCATCTAATGAATTAGCAAAAGAACAAGGCGCATGCCCATGGTTTAATGAAACCACTTATGCTGAAGGTATTTTACCTATTGATACCTATAAAAAATCATTAGATGTTCTGACAAAAGAACCTCTGCATTACGACTGGGAAGGCTTACGCAAAGACATTAAAGAGCACGGCTTACGTAACTCAACATTGTCTGCACTGATGCCATCAGAAACCTCTTCTCAGATTTCGAATGCAACCAATGGTATCGAGCCACCTCGTGGTTATATCAGTATTAAAGCCTCTAAAGACGGTATTTTACGTCAAGTGGTTCCTGAGTATGAGCGTTTGAAAGGCGCTTATGAATTACTGTGGCAAATGCCAAGTATTGAAGGTTATTTGCAGTTAGTGGGCATTATGCAAAAATTCGTTGACCAAGCGATTTCAGCGAACACTAACTACGATCCTACTCGTTTCCCTAGCGGTAAGGTTCCAATGAACCAGCTGCTGAAAGATTTGCTGCTCGCTTACAAATATGGTGTGAAAACACTTTATTATCACAACACCCGTGATGGTGCAGATGATGTACAGGGTGATCTGGAAGAAGTCGTTGAGACTGAAGATTCAGATTGTGAAGGCGGCGCGTGTAAAATTTAATTGAGGAAGCTATGTCCTATACTACTTTTTCACAAGTTAAAAATGATCAACTTCAGGAGCCCATGTTTTTTGGGCAGCCTGTTAACGTAGCGCGTTATGATCAGCAAAAATACCCTATTTTTGAAAAGCTAATTGAAAAACAACTCTCCTTCTTCTGGCGTCCAGAAGAAGTGGACGTTTCTCGTGATCGTATTGACTACAATGCACTGCCTGATCATGAAAAACACATTTTTATTAGTAATTTAAAATATCAAACTCTGTTGGATTCGATTCAAGGCAGAAGCCCTAACGTGGCATTCTTACCTTTAATCTCGATCCCTGAGTTAGAAACATGGGTTGAAACATGGTCATTCTCTGAAACCATTCACTCGCGCTCTTATACTCATATTATCCGTAATATTGTTAACGATCCGTCAGTTGTGTTTGATGATATCGTTGAAAATGAAGAAATTTTAAAACGTGCGCGTGATATTTCTTCTTACTACGATGAGTTGATCAGATTAACTAACCTTTATCACATGTATGGTGAAGGTGATCATCATGTTCAAGGTAAAACCGTTAATGTGACTTTACGCAAATTAAAGAAACAACTTTATTTGTGTATCATGAGTGTAAATGCGTTAGAAGCGATTCGTTTCTATGTAAGCTTTGCGTGTTCATTTGCCTTTGCTGAACGAGAGTTAATGGAAGGTAACGCTAAAATCATTAAATTGATTGCACGTGATGAAGCATTGCACTTAACGGGTACGCAACACATGCTGAATCTACTGCGTTCAGGTCAAGACGATCCTGAAATGGCAGAAATAGCCGCAGAATGTGAACAAGAATGTTATGACTTGTTTGTTGAAGCCGCAGAGCAAGAAAAAGAGTGGGCAGAATACCTGTTCTCAGAAGGCTCGATGATTGGTTTAAATAAAGAAATTCTCTGCCAATATGTTGAATATATTACCAATATTCGTATGCAAGCAGTAGGTCTTAAATTACCATTTAAAGCGCGCTCAAATCCTATTCCATGGATCAATGCATGGTTAGTGTCTGACAACGTTCAAGTAGCACCTCAAGAAGTTGAAGTCAGTTCTTATCTTGTGGGCCAAATTGATTCACAAGTTGATACTGATGACTTGAGTAATTTTGAACTGTAATACCGAGAAATAACACTGATACGTTATGGCATCTCATAAAGTGACCCTGCATCAGCAGGGTCTTTCAACACCACTAGAATTTCATACTGACGCCCACCCTTCATTGCTTGATGCTTTAGAGCATGGGAAAGTTCAAGTCGAATACCAATGCCGTGAGGGTTATTGTGGCTCTTGTCGTCTACGTTTAGTGAAAGGCAAGGTTTGCTATCGCAATGAACCTTTAGCATTTATCCAACCCGATGAAATCTTACCTTGTAGCTGTCATCCTATTAGTGACATTGAAATAGAAATTTGCTCTGAATGATTTGAATTATCTTAATTTTCCTTTTTTTCTAACATTGTTGTCCATCATTGACTAGAATTAAATTACATTGATGAAAAAAGGAAAAACATTATGAAATTAAATTCTATTTTCTCAGTTGTTGCTATCTCTGCATCACTTTTATTAGTTGCGGGTTGTTCAACTCCACAAAAAATAGAAACAGTAAATGGGGAAACGATTTTAACAACAGATAAGCCCCAAGAAGATGAAAAAACTGGATTAATTACCTATAAAGATGCAGAAACTGGGCAATTGAAACAAATTAATCGTGAGCAGATAAGACGAATGGTAGAGCTTGACGATTAATATTCTTAATTAATCACCTCTATTAAGCGCCAATTGATACTTATTAATTGGCGTTTTTTTATTCATTTTTTATTTTCCGTAAAGAAATAATTACAGTATACGTAATTAAAATTTGACAGGTATTTACCATTCTTATACTCTGCATTTTATATAAATAAAATAGCTAGCGAGCAGAGGACTTAGTGAAAAATCGCACTATAGGTAGTGTTTTTATTGTTGCAGGAACAACAATTGGGGCAGGCATGTTGGCAATGCCACTGGCTGCGGTGGGTATTGGCTTTGGTACTATTATGCTATTACTCGTAGGACTGTGGTTATTAATGAGTTATACCGCGCTCTTGCTAGTGGAAGTTTATCAATACAACGATCCTCATACTGGTCTTGGTTCAATCGCTAAGCGTTATCTTGGTGTTGGTGGTCAAGTGATCACTGGACTTGCTCTACTCTTATTGATGTATGCATTGACGACAGCTTACATTAGCGGCGCTGGCGAATTGCTTTCATCTACCCTATCCTCTTGGATTGGTCATGAACTCTCTGTCACTCAAGGTATTATAATCTTTACAGTGATTGGTGGTGCTGTAGTAGGTATTGGTACCACATCAGTTGATATGATTAATCGGCTGCTATTTACAGCAAAAGTTTTCTTCTTAATCTTTATGCTGGTTGTGATGCTACCCCACGTTGAAAGTGTCAATTTAACGTCAATGCCAGTCGCTCACGGGCTTATTCTTTCTGCTATTCCCGTTATTTTTACTTCATTTGGTTTCCACGGTAGCGTGCCAAGTATTGTAAGTTATATGAATGGCGATATTAAAAAGTTACGTATTATCTTTATTATTGGTAGTGCAATCCCTCTTGTTGCCTATATTTTATGGCAAATTGCCACATTAGGAGCCATTCCTACAAATACTTTTATGGGAATTATGGCGCAACAATCAGGTTTAAATGGCCTACTTACCGCTATCCGCGATGTCGTTGCAACGCCTCGCGTCAATATTGCAGTAAACCTATTTGCTGCATTGGCGTTAGCTACCTCATTCCTTGGTGTTGCACTAGGCTTATTTGATTATCTTGCTGACCTATTTAAACGCAGTAATCGTGCTACAGGTCGTATGCAATCAAGCTTATTAACCTTCGTTCCGCCTTTACTTTGTGCTCTTTATTTTCCTAACTTTGTACAAGCATTAGCTTATGCAGCTATTGCATTATCTATTTTGGCATTGCTACTACCTGCCTTATTAGTTTGGAAAGTAAGACAAGAGCAACACAGCGCGGATAAATACAAAGTCAAAGGTGGAAAAGGTGCATTAGCCATTGTCTTTACTTGTGGCTTAGTTGTGATCAGTATTCAAGTCGCCATCACTTTTGGTTTATTACCTCAAGTCGGTTAATCACATTTTTTATACAGACAACAAAAAAGCAGGTGTTGATTGTTCAACACCTGCTTTTTATTTAACGTTACTGCAAGTTTTTGCTTAGAAACTTAAACCTGCACCAACATAGAACCCATCAGCTAATTTATTATTACTTCTATTATGTGAGTTTTCGATTTCAATCACACGATAACCTGCATTGACATGCAATGGTTTAAATACCGTTAATTGCGCGCCCACATCGGCTTCATAATAAGATTTGCTACCAGACGTTAATCCTTCAGGAGAGCCATAAGCCTCACCATAAACACTTAAAGAAGGTAAAATATCCCAATTAAGCCCAACACCACCCGCTAAAGCAGCGCCATCATCACCATTTTTTGGTGATAAATAGAGCGCTTTACCACCAACACTTGCTGAAAAAGGCCCTAAAGGCAGAGCAAACTTCGCACCTAAGCTACCTAACTGACCATCATGATCACTACGAGCCCAGTTACCATTAAAAGAAAGGCCCGCATTAGGATTACCTAGTCCTGCTCGAACGTCCGTATAATGCTCACCCGCTTGAATATTCATTGATACTGCATTGGCATTTGCCGCCATAAATAATGTACTTATAGCGCCGACCAATAAATATTTTTTCATTGTTATTACTCCAGCAAATAATTGTCCTAACTTATAATTATACAACAAATTTATTAAACAACTTGAGTCAAAATTGAAAGCTAATCTGTAGAATTTTCAATCTATGTAAATAAGTTACGTCTATCAATATTATTGGTCTAATCGGTTTTATTAATGAGTTTAATATTGTTAAAGTGGATTTGCAGTCAATATTAACCATAATAAATATAAGGCTGTTCGCTTCGTTTTATTCACACATGCTATTTTTTTTAGAACGTTTACTATTTCATAAACTGGAGATATGTGATGGAAAAGAAAAAGCTAACAACGGCGTCTGGCGCACCTGTTGTAGACAATAATAACTCAATGACCGCAGGCCCACGTGGCCCAATGTTGCTTCAAGATGTCTGGTTTCTAGAAAAACTTGCTCACTTTGATCGTGAAGTTATTCCTGAAAGACGTATGCACGCAAAAGGCTCAGGCGCTTTTGGTACATTTAAAGTTACTCACGATATTACACAATATACTCGCGCTAAAATTTTCTCTAAAGTGGGTAAAAAAACAGAAATGTTTGCTCGCTTTTCAACAGTTGCTGGTGAAAGAGGTGCCGCAGACGCAGAACGTGATATTCGTGGTTTTGCGTTAAAATTTTACACTGAAGAAGGTAACTGGGATATGGTGGGTAACAACACCCCTGTTTTCTATCTTCGTGATGCGCTGAAATTCCCTGACTTAAACCACGTTGTAAAACGTGATCCTAAAACTAACCTACGTAATATGGCATACAAATGGGACTTCTTCTCTCATTTACCAGAAGCATTACACCAATTAACCATTGATATGAGTGACCGTGGTTTACCACAAAGCTACCGTTTTATTCATGGTTTTGGTAGCCATACCTACAGCTTTATTAATAAAGATAATGAGCGTTTTTGGGTTAAATTCCACTTCCGTTGCCAACAAGGCATTAAAAATCTGATGGATGACGAAGCACAAACACTCGTAGGTCAAGATAGAGAAAGTTCACAACGTGACTTATTTAATGCTATTGAGCGCGGTGATTTCCCACGTTGGAATTTACAAATTCAAGTGATGCCAGAAAAAGAAGCATCAACTGTACCTTATAATCCTTTTGATTTAACCAAAGTTTGGCCTCATGCGGATTATCCATTAATTGATGTGGGTTACTTTGAATTAAACCGTAATCCTGAGAACTATTTTTCTGATGTTGAACAAGCAGCATTTAGTCCTGCTAACATTGTTCCTGGTATCGGATTCTCTCCAGATAAAATGCTACAAGGTCGCCTATTCTCTTACGGTGATGCTCACCGTTATCGTTTAGGTGTTAACCATCATCAGATCCCAGTTAATGCACCAAAATGCCCGTTCCATAATTACCATCGTGATGGTGCAATGCGTGTTGATGGTAATAGTGGTAGCGGTATTACTTATGAGCCAAATAATGGTGGCATGTTCCAAGAACAGCCTAATTTTAAAGAGCCACCATTATCTATCGAAGGTGCAGCAGATCACTGGAACCATCGTGAAGACGAAGATTATTTCAGTCAACCTCGTGCACTGTATGAATTACTGAGTGATGAAGAGCATCAACGTATGTTTGCTCGTATCGCGGGTGAATTAATACAGGCAAGTAAAGATACACAAAAACGCCAAATTGCCTTATTTAAGAAAGTCCATCCTGAATACGGCGCAGGCGTTGAAAAAGCAATGAAAGCTTTAGCGAAAGCAGAAGCTAAGTAACTGCATAATAAGAAGCCTTGTGAGCAACTTGGCAAAACAGAAAGGCGCCTTCGGGCGCCTTCATTATCTCTAATAATCTTTATGATTTACTGTTATTAAAATAAATTATCAAAAATAGGCATTCTTCAAACTAAGTTTATATATATTTTTGAGGGGAAGTTCGAAAAATGCATAGATATCACTTCAACATTTGCCCTCTCACCCATTCTTGCACTTGTTTACGAGAGATTTTAATTCCGCCATTCTTAAGGCTTTCAGGAAGTTGTAAACAAGCAACGGGTCGTTGAAATCCGGCTAATCGAGAGTGATACCACTGTGGTAATTGATTGATTATTTCAATATCAGCATCCACAACTGCGACTGGACGCTGCCCAAATTCAGCATCATCAATAGGGACAACAAAAGATTGGCTAACACTTGGATGTACATTCAGAATTTTTTCAATATCCTCTGGTTGGATTCCTTCACCAGCACTGAAAAAGAGATTATCCAAGCGCCCTAAAACACACCACTCATCTGCACTAAAACAGCCTTTATCTCGCGTTGAATACCAGCCATCAGCCGTAAGCGATAGCGGTTTTAATTTACCATCAAACCAATAACCTAATGCGACACTATCAGACATTATCTGGAGTTCATCATCCACTAACCTAACTTCTTTACCTTTTAGTGGAAACCCGACTCCTGCTTTACCATCTGCACGTTTTGCACAAACAGTTGATGCCATTTCAGTCATACCATAACCACACCAGCATTGAACTCCCCAATGTTCTGCTTCTTGCGTTAGCTCAATAGGGATCATTGCTCCCCCTAATAGAACCGACTTTAAGGTAATAGGTTGCTTATCTTGTTGCGTTCTACTTTGTAAGAAGCGCCATAATTGTGTAGGAACCAAAGAAGCATGAGTGCAACCTTGTAACGCTTTTTCAAAAGGGTGCATATCACGTACCACTAGAGTTGCGCCACGTAACAACCAACGCCAAAAAACACCTTGCCCAGAGACATGAAATAGAGGTAAAGAAAGTAACCAACTATCCCCTTTTTCAAAAGGTATTAATGACAAAACCCCCGTTGCACTGCAAAGATGCGCATCAAAAGTATGCACCGCAGCTTTGGGTAAACCTGATGAACCTGATGTCAAAATAAGTGTTGCCATACGAGATGGCTCCCATAAGACATCATTTATAGTTTGAGTTTTATATTGACGTGACGTGTTATCTAACTCAATACCTCTAAGATCAAGCAATGTTGCATTTAAATCTAGCGGTATCTCACTCAAATCAGCATAAAAATCAATACCTAAGTGAGGTAATAATTCATCAAGTAAAGATTTTGGAAGCTGTGGATTTAAAGGTAAAACCTTCGCACCACATTGAAAAATAGCGAGTAGTGTAAAAACAAGATTGATATGATTTTTGCCTCGTAACAATACTGTGCTTTGAGTATTAATACCTTGCTTAATAAAATGGTTCGCTAATTGATTAATATGACAACTTAATTGTTGCCATGTAATAGGCGAATTGCCTGAAATGATGGCCGTTTCATTTGGGGTTAATTGTGCCCAGTGATGCCACGGCCATTGTTTAAATGGAACTACTGTTGCCATACTGTCTCTAGCTGTTCAAGAGAGATAAGTGGAATATCCACATTTGGCCAAGGACGAATAAGTTGCTGTTTGATTAAATCAACAGTATCGAGCCCCGGAATGCTATTAGGTGTTAACCACTGTGCAATTCTTGCTAATTGAGTCAGCCCGAAGCTACTCTCAATACTTGAACTGATAATGGCATCTAATCCTAACGCATGCGCTTGTTTAACAAGCAGTTGACAGAGTTCAAGGCTTCCCACCAGCGTAGGTTTTATCACAATCGTAGTGACGCCAGGTTGTGGTTTTACTTCAAAACCGTCATCAC
The DNA here is from genome assembly GCF_009915245.1 of Proteus sp. G2669. NCBI lineage: Bacteria > Pseudomonadati > Pseudomonadota > Gammaproteobacteria > Enterobacterales > Morganellaceae > Proteus > Proteus sp. G2669. The sequence goes on from NZ_JAABLX010000050.1 coordinate 64,886, forward strand.
GCACTGTTTCATCCCAAGCAATATTAATTCCTGTTGCTTGAGAAAAAGCCAGCGACTCTTCTGGTGTTTTGCAAGGCTCTTCTAAGAATGCTATACGATCACGCCATGCAGGGTTTACATACTTCGCAAATCCTTCTGCTTTGGCTGGTGTCCAGCTTCTGTTCGCATCCAACCTTAATTTTAAGTCTGGAATGGCTTCTAATAGCAGGTTAACAACAATCCCATCACGTACCGCTTCATATAATCCCACCTTGATTTTAGCGACTTTTTCACCTTCCATATCATTAAGGCTTAAAATCAAATCATCAGGGTCGCCATTACATAAAGGAGCTGCGCGATAGTTTGCCTCTAGTGGCAATGTGCCTTCAAGCTCTGCTAATGCACAACTTAGGCCAAAAGCCACGCTTGGCAGTTCACTGTGCTCAGGGTTTTCACCCGCACACCACGCAGTTAACCAAGATTGCGCTGATAATTGTGCTTGCTCTAAAGTTTCACGGCTAAACTCAGGAAGAGGTGAAATTTCACCCCATCCTTGTTTGCCATTTTGCTCTAAACAGACAAGAAAACCATCACGCGTTTTTAGCCTTTGATAGCGCAGAACAACGCCTGCATCTACAGGTAGGCTGAATGAATAGAGTTTGGCGTTTCGCATTATGGGTTACGTTTAAATCGAGAGAAATCAGGTTGACGTTTTTCGTTAAAGGCGTTGCGGCCTTCTTGACCTTCATCCGTCATATAGAACAGCATAGTTGCATTACCCGCTAATTCTTGCAGGCCTGCTTGACCATCACAATCCGCATTTAATGCTGCTTTCAAGCAACGTAATGCCATTGGGCTGTTTTCCAGCATTTCACGACACCAACGAACGGTTTCTTTTTCAAGATCAGCATAAGGTACAACAGTGTTAACCAAGCCCATCTCTAATGCTTCTTTTGCATCATATTGACGGCATAAGAACCAAATTTCGCGCGCTTTCTTTTGGCCAACAATACGAGCCATATAAGAAGCACCCCAACCACCATCAAAGGAACCCACTTTAGGGCCTGTTTGACCAAAAATAGCGTTTTCTGCCGCGATAGTTAAGTCACACATCATATGAAGCACATGACCACCACCAATAGAATAACCAGCGACCATTGCCACAACAGGTTTCGGGCAAGTACGGATTTGGCGTTGGAAATCCAACACGTTCAGGTGATGCGTACCGCTATCATCACGGTATCCGCCGTAGTCACCACGAATTTTTTGGTCACCACCAGCACAGAATGCTTTTTCACCTGCACCCGTTAAAATGATAGTACCAATTGTGTCATCATAACGTGCATCGGCTAATGCTTGGATCATCTCTTTCACTGTCAAAGGACGGAAAGCATTACGCACTTGCGGGCGGTTAATCGTAATTTTTGCAATGCCATCGACTGATTTATGGTAGAGAATATCTTCAAAACCTTCAGAACAATCTAGCCATTCAATCGGTGCATATAACTTTTCTTCGCTCGGGTAAAGCATAATTAGGTTCCTTTAACCAAAGAGGGATAAAACATGATTTATCACCGCAGCATAAGCAGCTGGCTGTGCCTGATGCGCATTATGTCCAGCTTGCGGGATAGTCGTTAATGGTAGCGAATATTGCTGCGCTATCGCTTGAAATTTTTTATCTTTCTCACCACAAAGCCAAATAAATGGCAAAGTGAGTTGCTGCAATTCAGAGACTAGCCAAGGCTGATGACCTAAAGAAAGCATCTCTAAACTTTCTGCAATACAAAACCCCGCATTATGGCGACGTTTTTCAATCAATAATTGTCGGTTTTCATCACTTAGATCAGCAAATACAGGTTGTTGATACCATTGTGTTAATACATCACAAATAGGTTCATTACGAAAACGCTCAGCCCAACATTTATCATGCGCAATGCGATTTTGCCTTTCTGTTGCATCATTTAAACCTGGGTTGCCACCTTCTACAATCAATCCCATTAATCCTGCCGTATCACCAAAACATGCATGATACATCGAGATCCTGCCACCTAACGAGTAACCAATTAACCAATAGTGATCAATACCTTGCTCTTTTAGAGTGTCTGTTAACAAAGTGCTCACTTCAACAAAATCTTTCGCGCTGATAGATGCAGAACCACCATGACGAGGCAAATCAATCACAAGTGATGGATATTCATGGCAAGCCTGAATGACAGGCTCCCATTCACAACCTTCACCTAATAGCCCATGCAACCAAACTAACCAAGGCCCTTCATTATGGGTATTATATCGCTGACATGCTAAAGTCATGAGATGTTACCTGTTTTACCAGCTGATTTAATGTTTTTGCGCCATCAGTATCATCAACAATTAATTCAATTAATGTTGTTGTTGGCGCCCCTGTCCAGCAATCCTGAACAGTCGTTAACAGTGCATCCCAACTTGTTGGTGATACATAATGCAAACCAAACATTGCGGCTGCATGTTTGAAATTTAATGAGTGAGGCATACAGTAAAAACGTTCTCGTTCTGCCTCTGGCGTGGGTAACATAGAAAATATTTGCCCACCGTTATTATTCACTACGATAATAACATTAGGTGCATAAACTTGTTGATGTAACGCTAAACTATTTAAATCATACAATGCCGATAAATCGCCCAAAATTGTTAATGTTGGCTTTTTTGTCGCGCGGTGAACACCTGCAGAGGTTGAAATTAAACCATCAATACCACTTGCACCTCGGTTACTCATTACCGGATAACCTTGTGGTAATCGAGCAAAAGCATCAATTAATCTCACTATCAGACTATTGCCAACAAATAACTGTCCATCACTAGGAAGTAATTTATCTAATTGATGTGCAACCTGTGCTTCACCAAAATAATTCGTTATTTCACTTACCTTTTGATAGGTTTGTGTAGCTATATCTGTTAATGCTTTAGCCCAAGATAAATTATCAACAGCTGGGTGTGCCCTTAACCATTGCATGGGTGATAATGTGAATTTTTCACCTTGATGATGGCCGGGATCTAAGCGTCCCGGAATAGGGTCAACAATCCAATAAGCGTTGGGAGAACATCCCACTTGCCATTGCAATAAACGTTTACCTGTTAAGCTTGAGCCAAATTGAATAACGATTTCGGCATTATTGAGTTTTGATTTTGCTTGTGAGTTATTCAACCATAAATCAGCACAAGGTAACGGTTGCCCTGTTTGGGATAATACATCACCTAATAAAGGCCAACCTAATTGTGATGCCCATTTTGCGACTTCAACACCTTCTTCTGGGCTAATACGCCCAGCGATCACAACACCTTTTTTCTGGCGTAACTCATTCCATTGAGGATGTGTTGAAACTGCATTAAAGCGAGTTTCATGTAACCACGGTTTATCATTTTGCCACCAATTCCCTAAAGCTTCAGTCCATGGTGTTAATGTTTCAACATCATCACCATATAACGGTTCAGCAAAAGGACAATTAACGTGTAACGCGCCATGAACCAATGTATTCATCGCATTATCAAGTGTAGAAACTAACCAGTTTGCGGGAATATCCGCTGTCGGTCGTGGTAAAGAGAGTGTTTGTGAAGGATGCGTTGCAAAAATACCTTGCTGACGGATAGCTTGATTTGCACCGCAATCAATTAATTCGGGCGGTCGGTCTGCGGTTAAAAAGATAACACGCTCCCCTGTTAATCCCGCTTCAATTAATGCCGGATACAAATTAGCGACAGCGGTACCTGATGTCACAATCACGGCAACAGGATCTTTGGTTGCTTTTGCCAACCCCAAAGCTAAATGACCAAGCCCACGTTCATCAAAATGCGTATGACATATTAATTTTTGATTAGCGGCAGCTGCGAGTGTTAAAGGAGTCGAACGTGATCCGGGTGCGATACAGATATGGCGTAAACCATGACGAGTCAAAGTTTCGAGTATAACTTTAGCCCATTGGCGATTAAACGAACTATTAGACATTGATCATCCCAACAACGAAAACCTGCAATTGCTATTATAATATCTGTTCCTAAATACTTTTCCTTAGCCTAGTTCAATGAACAGAAGTTTTCGTTAAATAAATCGTTAAAGAAAACACTCAAAGAGTGCATTATTTAGGCGAGTTGTCCGCCTTATTTTCAAAGCGCTCTTTTTTATCGTTAAGAATAAGAATAAATAACGCTACAGTGCTAAAGAATAGCATCAATTAGTTAACAACTAGCAGTGGTTATTTGAAGAGTAGCACTAAATAACTGACTGTAAAAAAACACTCATCAAATTATGATGATTATTGCTGATGCTATTTATCCTAACTCAGACTTTTAGTAGAAAATTAACTCTCTTTCTCTAGCAATGTTCGTAAACCCGCCGCTTTATTTTCAATTTCTGTCCACTCTTGCTGTGGATCAGAGCCGGCCACAACACCCGCACCTGCATACAGCGTCAAGGTATCATCGTGCAACTCACCACAACGCAAGCTTACTGCAAATTCGGCATGAGGAAGCGATAAATACCCTGCAGATCCGGCATACCAACGACGTTCAAAAGGCTCATGTTTGCGAATAAAAGCGCGCGCAACACTTCTTGGTAATCCACACACCGCCGCAGTTGGCTGTAATCGTTTTAAACAATCAATATCATCTGAATTAATTAATTTTCCATGAATATAACGACGAAGATGTTGTACTTTACGTAAACGGATAACATCAGCTGGAGAGACATCAATACCGTCAACACCACCTTGTAATCGTTGACAAATATCATCAACGACAACCAAATTTTCATGCTGGTTTTTTTTGTCATTCATCAGCCAATCTGCAAACGCTATCGCTTGTTGCTCATTATCCGAACTCGCTACAGTTCCAGCTAACGCTTCGGTATACAACATCAACTCATCACGTTTATATAATCTTTCAGGAGTTGATCCCATAAAGGCATCTGAAGGTGAAAATGCCAGCATATAATGATAGCAATGATGATTGACATCACGACTTGCTTTCATAAATTGAATGGCTTTAAGTGGATTATCTAATGTTAAGCATGTAGCCCTTGCTGGCACTACTTTTTCAAATAAGCCTTGGTTAATTTCATCTAATGCAATATCAAGATAATGAGTCCACTGCTCTTGCGTTAAAGAGTGATTAACTTGAGTCACAGAAACAGAAAGAGGCTCAATATCTAGCGATTGATTTAATGTTTGCAGAAAATCTAAGGTGTCTTTTTTATCAGCGTCATCAAGTAGATTTAAATGAACAGAAAGCTGCTGCTGGTGGCGCCTAATTTCAATTCTAGGTAAAAAAAGATAGGCATCATCCCCATTTATCTCATCTATACGGCCAGGAATAATGGTATCCCACGCATTTAAGCCCCAAATACGCACATCATCAATATTTATATCAGACTGATGAATTGCTAAAAATTGGCGAGCGTCTTGAATATGATTGAAGCAACATAATTGCCCACATGCTGCCACTTCTTCACTCTCATCGCGATGCTGCCAGTAAAATTGCGGATAATACACTTGAGCAGCAAGCCATGAGAGTAATGGGAACGAAACCTCTGACGGCAAGGCGACTTTCAAATGTAAAAGATTACCTTGTGCTGTCAGATTTATTTTTTTAACTTTTTCGTACAGTGTCGAAAACACAGGATTAACCTTTTCCACTCCAAATACCCACAACTAATTAAAAGGGAGATTATACGTCTCTATAAGAATTATCAAAGGGCTGATTAATTATAACCTTTGTCATTTATCAAAGTTTTGTATTTTTCATGTTACAAAGTAGAAGCATTAATCTGTAAATCCTAAATAGTAAACAAATCATTCTAAGAACATGCTGTATAGATAAAAAATTATTATACATAAGAGAGGTTATATGGATACAACCACCTATGAACATATAGATAAAATTATCGAAACGCCCGATATTCCCAAAGAGGCACTCAGCTTAATACTCGGAATAGATAACGAAAATGGGCGCTTACCCGGAATTGTTACTTCTCATGATTTAATTAAGATAAAATCTTATATTAACAAAGCACTTTCACTCCCTTACAAATTAGAAGATGTTATCAATTTTATTGGTTACAATGAAATAAGCATACAACAACTCTCCTCTGATAATATCTTGTCTCTTTTTGTTCGGATCCGAGAACATGCATTTGAATGGAATAAAATTGAATATGCAATAAAACAACAAGCTATTGATTTAGAAATCATGGGAAGGGAAATAACATCTACGGGTGAAAACATCATTTTATTTATTAGCCAAATGCCTTTATTAACCAAAATCTCAACTGTTATCAATGATCTTTCCGATCAAGAATTGGCTAATATTAAATATACCGATCAGGATAAACAAATTTCGACTCAACTTATTCATATATTAGAAAGTATGAAACAAGATATCGAAACTGAACGAGATAAAACCCTTAAAATAAAAGATCTTTTATCTACCTTTAGAAGTAAAATAATGGGTGGGAAAGATAGTAGAAATATACAATATCAATCTATTTATCATGAGGTCATTAACAAAAAAAAACTCATTAATGAATTCAATAATAGTAATAATATCTCTCTCATTGATGAACGAGACTTACTGATTGAGGATATTAAAATATTAAAAGAGGAGTATAAAAACTATGTTGGTCTTGCTTTTACAGGACTTGCGGCAGGTATTATTGGCGTTATTATTACAGGAGGTATTTTTGGCGCTAAAGCTGAAAAAATACGCAAAAAGAGAAATGAATCAATAGAAAAAGTAAAAAGCCTTAATAAGGAGATAGATATCTATACTAACTTATCTCTCTATTTAAATTCTCTTTATATTGAATTGGACGATGTAGAACAACTTATCGAAGATACAAATATAGCATTAGAGCATATTGAATATGTCTGGCAGGCCATAATAACAGAGATAGATGCATCAATAAGTAACTTCAATAAAATAAACAATGCATTAGAACTCATTAAATTTAGTATCTATTTAGAAAAAATCATTTCACCTTGGTATATGGTTATTGGGTATTCAAAAGAGATTTTTATTTCTTTTGATAATGCACTCTCTTCTTTTTACTCATCAAATTAACAAAAGGAAATTGTTATGAATAATAGTAGAAAACAGGTAACGCCTGAAATAAAATTTGAGCATACAAAACTATTTCATGCTTATCGAAACATTCTTTATTTAAGTAATAATAAATGTTACATGAATAATGATTTCAACAACGAATTAACCTTATTCATAGAAAGAAATAATAAAAATATTGAAAACATTATCTATTTCTCACTTGTTTTAAAAACAAGATTAAGGCAGAAATTACTTAATGATACATTTAAAATAGTTAATGAAATTGATAATGAGATAAAAAAAGATTCACTCAGTATCGAATTGAAAATAAAATTAGAAGAGGAAAAGAAAGAGATACTAGATATATTTCTAAATGAAGTCAATGAAACTAAAAAAATCATTGATGAACATTGTCTATTTCTTTCATCAGAAATAAATCAACTCAAAACACAGTTTGTTAGTGATAGGATCATGCCTTTTATTATTGATAAAGAAAATCTCATCAATACATTAACAACTCAAATTGCAACATTAGAGCATGAAAATGAAAAGACAAAACAAGAACTCGATATCATACGCCAAAGTGAAGATATTTTAAACAAACGGAGTTTTTTCGACCTTTTTAATGGCTCTATTCCTTTAAAATCAGAAATTGAAGCACTTAACATTGAAAATAAGGAAAAAAATATTTTATCTTCATTGATAGAAATACTTGATAAGTTATTTTCTACATTAAGCCATGGTTTTTCATATGCTAAAATTGTTGAAACTCGTCATCAACTCACAACGCTTTTTCTTTCACAAATAAAACAACTTAGCCAATTAAAAAATGAGAAGCAAAATACTTCATTTACATTAAAACACTACTATATGTTAATTGATATTGACCTTTTTTTAAGGGAATTTATTGAACAATTAATCGTGTTAAATGAGTCTTGGAAAATGATAAATTCACAATTTACAACTTTGAAAAGTAATATGTCATTAACGGAAAAATTTCTTATCCCCCTTTTCCCATTCTTAGATGACTTCACTTTATATTATAGTAATAAAGAACAATTAAAATACACCGAGAATTAACCATAAAAAACGGCTCTATAAAAAGAGCCGTTTTATTATTTGAATTTTTTGTTCTTACGATTAATTTACAGCAGGTGCAATAATCGCAAAATTCGTCAATTCAATTAATGGTTGTGGCCATACACCTAATGCAATCACAACAATCGCACAGATTAATGCAACAAATGTCGCCATATTTTGTGATGTGGTTGCAACCGCTGGCGTATTGTCATTGTCTGGTTTACGTAAGAAAACAATCGCAGCTGCACGTAGGTAGTAGAATAAACCTATCGCACTACCTAACACGACCATACCAGTTAACCACCATAAGCTTGAGTTAATACCTGCAATAATCACATATAGTTTACCAATGAATCCTAAGGTAATTGGTACACCAGCCAGTGATAACATCATCAGGGACATAACTACAGCAACAACAGGACGGCGCCAGAATAATCCACGGTAATCTTCTAGTGAATCCATTTCGCTTTCGCGATAAGGACTTGAAGCTACCGCGATTGCACCAAATGCACCTAAGCTTGCAAACAAGTAACCCGCTAAATAGATTTCGGCCGTTTCTTGCGCCAGCACAGGACTGTATTGCAATACAATTAATGCCACTAGCAGATAACCAAGATGTGATACCGAAGAGTAACCCAGTAAGCGCTTCACGCTTTTTTGCGTTAACGCCATAATGTTACCAAACAGAATAGAGGCAATTGCCATGAAACCTAAGATCATTCGTAAGGTTTCACTATCTGCTGCAGGCGCTTCAAGGAATAAACGCATCACAACTGCAAAAATACCAATCTTGCTTGCAGTGGCTAAGAATGCCCCCGTTGGTGCTGGCGCACCTTGGTAAACATCAGGTGTCCATAATTGGAATGGGAATAAAGATAATTTAAATCCAATTCCCACCAACATCATGCCTAAACCTGCAAGCACTAATGGTTTATGGATATTGCTATCACTTAAACTTTGTCCCATAGCAGTAAAGGAAAGGTTTCCTGCTTCTGCATAGAGCAGTGCCATACCAAACAGTAAGAAAGAAGACGCAGCTGCTGAAAGCAGCATGTATTTAATACCCGCTTCCAGTGATGGACGTTGTTGGAATGCATAGCCGATAAGACCAAACAGTGGCAATGTCAGCAATTCAATACCAATAAACATCGATGCGAAATGATGAGCAGATGAGAGTAAAATCCCCCCCACTACTGCAATCGCAATCAGCAAGTAAAACTCTTCTTTGTTATCTTGATAGCCTTCTAACCAAGGATAAGCAAAAGCGATAGTACCAATACCAGAAAGAATAACTAGCGCAGTAAAGAAGCTAGAGTATCCATCAACATGGTAAAGCGTGGTCACGTCAACGACGCCTAATGCATTAACGTAATAGAGTGATCCCAACGCAATAATGAAACCCGTTGCTGTCAAAGTGGCAATGGTGAAATGATCGCGTCGCCACGCAATGGACAGCATCACAACCACCACCGTCAATCCGACGATTAATAGCGGTAGCATTGCGATCAATTGTTCAGGAGTTATTGTCATGGCGAATTACGGCCTTACTGTTGAAATAGAAGCGGAATACCAAGTCTGGAGATTTTCCATCGCTGATGCCGAGGTGTCTAATACTGGTTGTGGGAAGAAGCCCAAAATAACCAGTAAAACCACCAAGGTGATCAGGATAAAGAATTCTCTCAGATCCAACCCTTTATAGGTTCTTTCAGCTGTTTTCGGTGAACCGTAGTAAGCCTGTTGCATCATCCATAGTGCGTAAACAGATGCAAAGACTAAACCAAAGACCGAAATAATCGTGATCAGCTTAAAGTTGCCATAAGTACCAAACAGGATCATAAACTCACCTACGAAGTTACCTGTTCCTGGCATACCTAAAGAGGCAACTGCAAAGAACAGTGAAAACGCAGGTAAGAAACGGATGCTTTTCCACAATCCACCCATTTGATTCATATCACGCGTACCTAAGCGTTCATACAGCATGCCACACATGATAAATAGACCTGCAGCTGACAAACCGTTAGTGATCATCTGAATGATAGCACCTTGATAAGCCAATACAGAGCCAGCATAAATCGCAATCACGATAAAGCCCATGTGAGAAATACTACTGTAAGCCGCAAGACGTTTAATATCTGTCTGACGAAATGCCAGTAATGCTGCATAAAATACGGTAATTAAACCTAACCACATTGCCACAGGAGCAAGCAATGCTGATGCTTCTGGGAACAGTGGTAAGTTAAAACGCAATAAACCGTAAGCTGCTGTTTTTAACAAAATACCGGATAAGTCAACAGAACCCGCTGTTGGTGCTTCTGCGTGCGCATCAGCTAACCAGCCATGAACAGGAACAATTGGCATTTTCACCGCAAATGCAGCGAAGAAACCTAGCATCAGGATAAATTGTAGCTCAGTACCTAATACGGTGTGTGCTTGTAATAAGGTGTCATAGCTAAACGTCCAAATACCTGTTTCACGGTAGAAAGCAACCGCTAAACCGATAATGGCCAGCAACATTAACAGGCCACTTGCCTGTGTATAGATAAAGAATTTCGTTGCTGCACTGACGTGTGCTTTATCACTACTTCCTTTGTGTCCCCATAAAGAAATCAGGAAATACATTGGGATCAACATCATTTCCCAGAAGAAGAAGAATAAGAACAGATCCGTCGCTAAAAATACCCCCATTACACCTGCTAAGATCCACAGCAGGTTAAAATGGAAAGCACCTTGTGATGGTTGATTTTCATTCCACGATGAAAGTACCGCTAAGATACCTAAAATCGCAGTTAATACAGCCATCAGTAATGACATACCATCAAGTGCGAACTGGATGTTGATCCCTAACGCAGGGATCCACGGCACAAAGAAATACTCTGTCCAGCGTGGTGCTCCATCAGCACTGAGTAGTTGATAATCGCCTTGCAACCAAAGTTGCACAGAAATAACGAGTGTTAATCCCATCGTCAGCAACGCAACCCAGCGAGGAACTTGCGAGCCAATTCGTTCAGCCTGCCAACTTAGCAGGCCACCGATGAAGGGAATAAGTATTAGCCAGGGTAATAACATGGCGCAATGTGTCCCTTAATTAAACCAGAAGCAGCAGAGCGATAACCAGCACTGCACCTAAACCGAGAGAAGCCGCATACCAACGTGCTAATCCATTTTCACTGAAACTTAATCCTTTATTGGTGCCTTTAAGCAAGCAACCAAATAAATTAAAGAATTGGTTCACAGGATCATTTTGGATAAGCCACGCCGCCCCTTTATAAGGTTTGACAAACAGCACTTCATACAGAGCATCGAATCCCCAAGCATGGAACCACCATGTTGAGAAGAAACGACCGGTACGAGTATTGGCAACCTTAGAAACACATTGACGCTGTTTCAGGTATAACCATGCTGCAATGGCAACGCCTACAATCGCTACCACACCAGAAAGTATTTCTAACACATACTTACCATCATGAGATGCGCTTCCTTCAGGGAACACAGCACCTAACGGTTGAGTAATTAATGCACCGATAAACGTTGATAACAGTGCTAATACCGCTAATGGGAAAGTATGTGTAAAACCTTTAACTTGGTGTGCTTCGGTTTTGGTTTCACCATGGAATACGATGAAAATCAAACGGAAGGTATAAAGTGACGTAAATAACGCACCAATTAACCCTGCTAGCATTAAGTTAAAATGCCCGTTTGAGTACGCACCCCATAAGATTTCATCTTTACTGAAGAACCCTGCTGTTAACAGTGGTAATGCCGCTAATGCGCCACCACCAATTAAGAAACATGCATAAACAAATGGGATCTTCTTACGTAACCCGCCCATCTTAAAGATATTCTGTTCGTGGTGGCAGGCTACAATTACCGAACCTGCGGATAAGAACAGTAACGCTTTAAAGAAAGCGTGGGTCATTAAGTGGAAAATTGCGGCATCCCATGCTTGAGCGCCTAAAGCCAAGAACATATAACCAATTTGGCTCATGGTTGAATAAGCAAGAATACGTTTAATATCTGTTTGTACTAAGGCAGCAAAACCCGCTAACACTAATGTCACAGCACCGATAATACCAACTAACTCCAGTACTTCTGGTGCCATTAAGAATAGCGCATTACTACGTGCCACTAAGTACACACCTGCTGTAACCATGGTTGCGGCGTGAATTAATGCAGATACAGGTGTTGGGCCTGCCATTGCATCGGCTAACCAAGTTTGTAATGGAAGCTGTGCAGATTTACCTACAGCACCGCCTAATACCATTAACATTGCCCAGTTAATAACACTTGAACCTACTGCTAATTGCTCAGGAGCAAGCACTGCCATTTCACGGAAGCTTAATGTACCTAATTGGTCAAACAGGATAAACATACCGATAGCTAAGAACACATCACCGATACGCGTTACGATAAACGCTTTCATCGCCGCTGCGCCATTGGCAGGATTGCTATAATAGAAACCAATTAACAGGTAGCTACATAGGCCAACCCCTTCCCAACCCATATACATCAGCATCATGTTATCAGCCAGTACTAAAACAACCATACTTGCGATAAATAAGTTGGTATAAGCAAAGAAGCGAGAATATCCTTCTTCTCCACGCATATACCACGATGCATACATATGAATAAGGAAGCCAACACCGGTAATAACACCCAGCATGGTTAACGAAAGACCATCAAGAACCAGAGTGAATGGAATATTAAAATTCCCTGCTGACATCCAGTTCCATAAAGTCAGAACATAAGTTTCTTGCCCATTGGCAAAGAAATCCATACCAGCCCAAAGTGCAACTAAAGCCGATAAACCAACCGAACCTGTACCAATCCATGCTGATACGTTTTCAGACCAACGACCACGTGAGAAAGCGAGCAGTAAAAATCCCAGCAGTGGTAGCAGAATGGTTAAATAGAGTATATTCATCCGCGCATCTCACTGACTGTATCAATATTGATGTTTTGGCGATGTCTATGAAGCTGTAACAACAATGCCAGACCAATACTTGCCTCTGCCGCTGCCAAGCTGATTGCCAGAATATACATTATCTGACCATCTGTTTGACCCCAAAAGCTACCACCGACAACAAATGCCAGTGCAGCCGCATTAATCATAATTTCTAGTCCGATCAACATAAACAACAGGTTGCGGCGAAGTACTAAGCAGGTAAAACCTAACACAAACAGTACCGCAGCCAAGATCAAACCATGTTGAAGAGGTATCATTTTTGCTCCCCTGCGTTTTCGTTTTCGACGAGATCGTCATGGCTCTGATCACGACCAATGTGATAAGCAACTATTAACCCTGACAATAAGAGAACAGATGCTAACTCAACAGCCAGAATATAAGGCCCAAACAAGCTAATACCGACCTCTTTCGCGCCAATTATTTCTCCAGTAATTTCACCGTGAGTGACACTACTAATTGCATAAATAAGTACGACTAATAGCATCAGAGATAAAAGAGCTGGCCCAATCCAAAACTTCGGTTGTAGCCACTTTCTCTCTTGATCAACGACGGATTTACCTAAGTTGAGCATCATCACCACGAAAACGAACAACACCATAATGGCGCCAGCGTAAACGATGATTTCTAATGCACCTGCGAAATAGGCGCCCAGCGAGAAGAAAACCACAGAGAGTGCAATCAATGAAATCACTAAGTACAACAATGCGTGTACTGGATTGGTATGAGTGATAACTCTCAATGTTGCAAGGATGGCAATCAGCCCCGCGATGTAAAATGCAAATTCCATGAATATCGCTCCTTACGGTAACAGGCTTTTGACATCGATAGGTTTAGCTTCATCATCTGCATCACCTTTGTCTTTGCCGTTAATCGCCATACCTGTTTTACGGTAAAAGTTATATTCAGGATATTTGCCGGGTCCAGAAATCAACAAATCGTCTTTTTCATAAACCAGATCCTGACGCTTAAACTCACCCATTTCAAAATCAGGCGTCAATTGTAACGCCGTTGTTGGACAAGCTTCTTCACATAAACCGCAGAAAATACAGCGAGAAAAGTTGATACGGAAAAATTCCGGATACCAACGACCATCTTCATGTTCTGCTTTCTGTAATGAAATACAGCCAACTGGACAAACTGCTGCACACAAGTTACAAGCAACACAGCGCTCTTCACCATCGGGATCACGCGTCAATACAATACGTCCACGGTAGCGTGGTGCAACATTGACAGGTTCTTCCGGGTACATCTGTGTTTCGCGTTTGGCGAAGGCGTGTAAGCCAATCATCCAAATGCTTCGTACCTGGGTGCCGAAACCAGTCAATAACTCTTTTAAAGTCATGGTTCAATCACCCCTTATTGAGCGTTGTAAAGTATCACTGCAGCAGTTACCAGCAGATTGATAAGAGTTAACGGTAAGCAAATTTTCCAACCAAAAGACATCACTTGGTCGTAACGCGGACGCGGTAACGATGCACGAATAAGGATGAACATCATCATAAAGAATCCTGTTTTCAGTGCAAACCAAATGAATGATGGTAAGAAAGGACCTTGCCAACCACCAAAGAATAACGTCACGATAAGACCTGATACTGCAACGATCCCGATATATTCACCGACAAAGAACAGACCGAATTTCATACCGGAATATTCAATGTGATAACCATCAGCAAGTTCTTGTTCTGCTTCTGGTTGGTCAAATGGATGACGGTGACAAACAGCAACGCCAGCAATCGCAAACGTAATAAAGCCGAAGAATTGTGGAATAACATTCCACATATTCGCTTGTGAATTCACAATATCTGTCAAGTTAAAAGAGCCTGCTTGAGCAACAACCCCTAAGATTGAGAGTCCTAAGAACACCTCATAACTTACGGTTTGTGCTGATGCACGCATTGCACCTAACAATGAGTATTTATTGTTACTTGACCAACCCGCAAATAACACGGCATAAACCGCGATACCCGCAACCATCAAGAAGAATAAAATACCGATGTTTAAGTCAGCAACAACCCATGTTGAGCTAACAGGTACAATAGCAAATGACAGTAATAAAGATGAAAACGCAATTACTGGTGCTATGGTGAAGATAAAGCGGTCAGCAAATTTTGGGATCCAGTCCTCTTTAAAGAACATTTTGATCATATCCGCAATTAGCTGTGCTGAACCTGCATAACCTACACGGTTAGGCCCATAACGGTTTTGGAATAATCCCAGTAAACGGCGTTCCCCCATACTCATAAAAGCACCACAGGTGACCACGACAAGCAAGATCACCACGGCTTTTAGAACGGTGAGTAAAATCTCTGTAACTTCAGGAGATAACCAGCTCATTATGCAATACCCCGCAGTTGACGAACCGATACACCCACCAGCGATGGAGAAATACCTGCCATACCTAACGGCAAGCCGATTTGACCTTGAGTCAGGTGAGCACTGATTTTCACAGGTAAGGTGAATTCACGACCTTCGTAAGTAAACATGGCTTGCTGACCCTGAGTTAACGCTAATGCTTGTGCATCAGATTCGCTCAATGTTAAATAAGCCGTTTCCATACGAGATTGGATAACTTCTGCACGTTGTGATAATTCTTCACTACCAAATAAACGGTAGCAAGGTGCGACAGTCCACTGATTTTTCTGTGCATTAAATGGCGCAGGAATATCCGTGAAGTAGCCTAGTGTATTATCACCACATTCAATTAGACGCACACCTGGATCACCAAAGCGTAAGCTGCCACCCACTTCGGCTTGGAATTTATTCCATGCTTGAGGTGAATTCCAACCCGGTGCCCATGCAAATGGAATTTGCTGGCGAGGCGCTGTTGGGCTGTTATTACCTTCCATTGAGAATGCAAATGGTGTGTCGATATCTTTTGGCTGACGCTGTTCATGAACAGACACATTCGCCAACATAGATGTACGACCACTATAACGATGTGGTTCACGTGCCAGTTTTTGACCGCGAATACGGAATGACGCATTCGGTGCAGCATCAACAATGCCCGCAAACTGAGGAAGACGTGTTGCACAATGCTCAATCACATTGTCTAACTGTGTCCAATCCAGTGTTCTTTCATGCCATTGTGAATCAACCGCACTTAACCAACGCCAGCTTTCATGCATCACGACTTCTTTGTTATAGAAAGAAGGTTCGAAAACTTGGAAGTAACGCTGTGCTCTGCCCTCTTGACTCACCATTGTTCCATCGCTTTCAGCGAATGAAGAAGCAGGGAGAACCAGATGTGCTTTCGCCATAATGTCTGTTTGCTGGTGGTCAATAACAATTAAGTTATCCACTTTCGCAACCGCATCATCAATCACATCAGCATCGTAATGGCGATATAAATCGTTTTCCATAACAACAACGGTGTCTGCTTGACCACTGCGCATGATTTTTAACGCATCATCAAGAGGTTGCGCATTCATCATGGCAAGACCCATGCTGTTTGCATCATCAGCAACGAAAGAAAGTCCCACTTCATTGCCTTTTGCTTTTAATGCAAACGCAATGTTGGCAGCGGCTTTAATGACGTCTTCGCTACCTGCATGACTACCACTGATAATTAATGGTTTTTTCGCTTGAGAAAGTGCTTGAACAACCATCTCGATATGTTTATTCAGCGCTTCATCAATGCCATCAACCGCTGGTGCTTCACCATTAATGTTATTGGCAATTGTAAAACCTAAGCGTGCTTGATCAACAACCGGGGCGCGATAACTCCACGCAGCAACATCATCAAGACGAGTTTCATCAACATGAGTCACAAACAGTGGGTATTTAGCACGTTGCCCGATATTCATAATCGCAGCGATTTGCCAATCAGCCACTTTTTGAGCTGCTGCCATTTCGCGAGCTTTACCTTTCACTGCTTGGCGTACAGACAATGCCATACGAGCACCGGTTTGCGTTAAATCTTCACCTAACACTAAAACTGCATCGTAATCTTCAATTTCACGTAGAGATGGAGTATGAACACCACCTTTTTGTAAAATCTCTAGCATTAATGTCAAACGTTTCTGCTCTGATGCAGAAATACCGCTATAGAAGTTTTCAGCACCCACAACTTCACGTAATGCAAAGTTACTTTCGATACTTGCACGCGGTGAGCCAATACCAACAATACGCTGGCTTTTTTTCAGCATATCCGCAGCAGCTTGAGTTGCTTGAACAGCATTGATCTCTAACCAGTTACTACCTAAACGTTTTTTAGGTTGACGAGGTCTGCTTGCTAAGTTCACATAGCCATAGCCAAAACGACCACGGTCACAGAGGAAATAGCGGTTTACAGTCCCGTTATAACGGTTTTCAATACGACGTAATTCACCATAACGTTCACCTGGGCTTGTATTACAGCCCATGCTACAACCTTGGCAAATACTTGGTGCAAACTGCATATCCCACTTACGGTTATAACGTGATGAGTGAGTTTTATCAGTAAATACACCCGTCGGACAAATTTCGACCAAGTTACCCGAGAATTCGCTCTCTAATGTGCCATCTTCAACACGTCCAAAGAAAACGTTGTTATGTGCACCAAAGACACCTAAATCAGTACCATCAGCATAGTCTTTGTAGTAACGAACACAGCGGTAACAAGCAATACAACGGTTCATTTCATGAGAAATAAACGGTCCCAGATCTTGGTTTCTATGTGTACGCTTCGTAAAGCGATAGCGACGCATAGTGTGACCTGTCATTACCGTCATATCTTGAAGATGGCAGTTACCGCCTTCTTCACAAACTGGACAGTCATGAGGATGGTTTGTCATATACCATTCAACAACGCTTTCACGGAATTTCTTCGCTTCTTCGTCATCAATAGAAATAAACGTGCCATCAGTCGCTGGTGTCATACAAGACATCACTAAACGACCGCGGGTATCCTCAGCATTTTGATACTGCTTAACCGCACACTGGCGGCAAGCGCCAACGCTTCCCAGCGCTGGGTGCCAGCAAAAATAAGGAATATCTAAGCCTAAATTAAGACAGGCTTCTAACAGGTTATCAGCCCCGTTAACTTCATATTCTTTGCCGTCTACATGAATCGTAGCCATAGTCAGCATGCTTCCCAAAGGCCTGCACAGCAGGCGTTAAACCTAGAATGTGTCGTAAAAAATTACCAGCGGCTTTTCAGCAAGTTAGGCTGAATACCTCTGATTAAGTTGGCATTGGTATAATCTTCTTGAATAATGCCCGCTTCAAATTCTTCACGGAAATATTTAATGGCGCTTTGTAAAGGTTCTACTGCACCCGGTGCGTGAGCACAGAATGTGTGTCCTGGACTTAAAGAACGACATAAATGCTCAAGGGTTTCAATATCACCAGGGCGACCTTTACCGTTTTCTATCGCACGTAAGATTTCGACACTCCATGGCAAGCCATCACGACAAGGTGTACACCAGCCGCAAGATTCACGCGCAAAGAATTCTTCTAAGTTGCGAGTTAATGAAACCATATTAATTTCATTATCTACTGCCATCGCAAGCGCTGTGCCTAAACGGCTACCTGCTTTTGCAATCGTGCCAAAATCCATTGGGAGGTCGAGATGATCTTCAGTTAGAAAGTCAGTACCTGCACCACCCGGTTGCCATGCTTTCAGCTTAAGACCATCGCGCATACCGCCTGCGTAATCTTCAAGGATCTCACGCGCTGTTGTACCAAATGGTAATTCCCATAAGCCCGGAAATTTCACGCGACCTGAGAATCCCATTAATTTAGTACCCGCATCTGGGCTTTTGCCTTCACTTAAGCCGATATACCAATCTTTGCCATGTTCAATAATCGCGGGCACATTACACAGTGTTTCAACGTTATTGACACAGGTTGGTTTACCCCATGCACCTGATGTTGCAGGGAATGGTGGTTTAGAGCGCGGGTTAGCACGACGACCTTCTAAGGAGTTGATTAATGCTGTTTCTTCACCACAGATGTAACGACCAGCACCTGTATGAACGAACAGTTCAAAATCAATACCTGAACCGAAGATATTTTTACCAAGGAAACCCGCTGCTTTTGCTTCCTCGATTGCATGGCGTAAATGCTTAGCCGCTTCAATATATTCGCCACGAAGGAAAATATAACCACGATAAGCTTTTAGTGCGTGAGCACCGATAATCATCCCTTCAATTAACAGATGTGGAAGTTCTTCCATTAAGAGACGGTCTTTATATGTTCCCGGCTCCATTTCATCTGCATTACAAAGGATGTAACGGATATTCATGCTTTCATCTTTTGGCATCAGGCTCCATTTCAAGCCTGTTGAGAATCCAGCACCACCACGACCTTTTAGGCCAGCATCTTTGACTTCTGTCGTAACTTCAGTCGGTGACATGCCTTTTAATGCTTTTTCTGCCGCTTTATAACCGTTTTTAGCACGGTATTCATCCAGCCATACAGGCTGACGATCATCGCGTAAGCGCCACGTTAGCGGGTGCGTTTCTGCGCTACGAATAATCGGTTTTGCTCCTGAAATTGCTGTCATGGATACTGCTCCAGTAACGTTTCAATCTCTTCAGGTTTAACAAAGCTGTGAGTATCGTCATCTACCATCATGGTAGGACCTTTATCACAATTACCTAAACAGCAGGTTGGCAGTAATGTAAAGCGACCATCTGGTGTTGTTTGACCAGGGATGATATTAAGATGCTTTTCAATTGCTGCTTGAATGCCTTGATAACCTGTAATATGACAAACCACGCTGTCACAAAAACGAATAATGTGACGACCAACGGGTTGACGGAAAATTTGGCTATAGAACGTAGCAACGCCTTCAACATCGCTAGCAGGGATCCCAAGAACATCCGCAATCGCATAGATTGCGCCGTCTTCCACCCATCCACGGTTCTTTTGCACAATTTTCAGTGCTTCTATAGATGCTGCTCGCGGATCTTCGTAGTGATGTTTTTCTTGTTCAATTTCGGCACGTTCTTCTTCAGTTAATACAAACGTCGCTTTCTTTGAATGCGTGACATCAACAATTTCAATCTGCACCGCATCATCTTTTTGGTTTAATTCATTTTGCATGATTAACGATCCACATCCGACATTACAAAATCAATACTTCCCAGATATACAATCAAGTCAGAAACCAAGCTACCGCGGATAACCGCTGGGATTTGTTGCAAGTGAGCAAAGCTAGGCGTACGAATACGTGTGCGATAGCTCATTGTGCTGCCATCACTGGTTAAGTAATAGCTGTTAATCCCTTTAGTGGCTTCAACCATCTGGAATGATTCATTAGCAGGCATAACCGGGCCCCATGAAACCTGTAAGAAGTGGTTAATCATGGTTTCGATATGCTGTAATGTGCGCTCTTTTGGTGGAGGCGTTGTCAGTGGATGATCTGCTTTAAATGGCCCTTCTGGCATGTTTTTATAGCACTGTTCCAAGATGCGTAAGCTCTGGCGTAGCTCTTCTACTTTCAGCATTACACGATCGTAACAGTCACCATTACTTGCGACAGGAATTTCAAATTCAAAGTTTTCATAACCTGAATATGGACGCCATTTACGCACGTCAAACTCAACGCCTGTTGAACGAAGACCTGCACCTGTGACACCCCACTCTAACGCTTCTTTCGAGTTATATGAGGCGACACCGATAGTACGACCTTTCAAAATACTGTTTTGTAACGCTGCTTTTACGTAAGAATCTAGACGTTTTGGCATCCAATCTAAGAATTCACGTAATAAGCGTTCCCAACCGCGTGGTAAGTCATGAGCAACACCACCGATACGGAACCATGCAGGGTGCATACGGAATCCGGTAATCGCTTCAACGATGTTGTAAACTTTCTGACGGTCAGTAAAGGCGAAGAACACCGGTGTCATTGCACCAACGTCTTGGATAAAGGTACTGATATACAGTAAGTGGCTATTAATACGAAATAGCTCAGACAGCATGACACGAATGACTTTAACGCGTTCAGGCACTTCAATACCGGCAAGTTTTTCCACTGCAAGTACATAAGGCATTTCGTTAACGCATCCGCCAAGGTATTCGATTCGATCTGTATATGGGATATAGCTGTGCCAAGATTGGCGCTCACCCATTTTTTCAGCACCACGGTGGTGATAACCCACGTCAGGCACACAGTCGACGATTTCCTCGCCATCAAGCTGAAGAATAATACGGAATGCACCGTGAGAGGATGGATGGTTAGGGCCGAGGTTTAAGAACATAAAGTCCTCATTCTCCGTACCGCGTTTCATTCCCCACTCTTCAGGTTTAAATGTCAGCGATTCCATTTCCAGATCCTGCTTCTGCTTTGTCAGCACATAAGGATCGAACTCTGTCGCACGAGCAGGATAATCTTTACGCAGTGGATGACCTTCCCAATCAGGAAGCATCATTATACGGCGTAAATTTGGGTGCCCATTAAAGACAATCCCAAACATATCCCAGACTTCACGCTCATACCAATTCGAGTTAGGAAAGAGAGATGTGATTGTCGGAACATTAAGATCATTTTCACTTAATGCGACTTTCAACATAATATCTTTATTACGATCGATTGATATCAGATGATAGAAAACGGAAAAGTCTGCTGCGGGCAAGCCTTGACGATGCGTACGAAGGCGCTCATCAAAGCCATGCATATCAAACAGCATGACATAAGGTTTTGGTAAAGATTTGAGGTATTGCATTACCTCAATGAGTTGTTCCCGCTTAACCCAAACAACTGGCATGCCAGTACGAGTAGGCTGGAACGTAAACGCATCTGGCCCAAATTTCTGACGCAGTTCATTAACCACCTGATCATCAATATGATCGGTCGTTTCCCACGCTGGCCGAGCGCCTTTTTGCGCTATCTGATCGGTCATTTCTATTCACCACAACTTTGATCAGGGTTACTATGATCGCAACACATTGCTCTGGTTACGTCTTAGGCAAAAGCCTTTAAATTTCGTCAGGAGTACGCAGATTTTTGACTGCGATACGCTCACCGTGTTTTCTTTCTCGTTCTGATTGCATATTGGCACGGTAAACGCCTTGGTCGCCGACAACCCATGATAATGGGCGACGTTCTTTACCAATGGACTCTTGTAATAACATTAATGCTTGCATATAAGCTTCAGGGCGTGGCGGACATCCAGGAATATACACATCAACTGGAATGAACTTATCCACACCTTGCACTACGGAATAGATGTCATACATACCACCAGAGTTAGCACATGCACCCATAGAGATAACCCATTTAGGTTCTAACATCTGATCGTATAAACGCTGAATAACCGGTGCCATTTTCGTAAAGCAAGTACCTGCAACCACCATAAAGTCAGCTTGACGAGGGGATGCACGTAATACTTCTGAACCAAAACGAGCCACGTCATGCACAGCTGTAAATGACGTCACCATCTCAACGTAACAACAAGAAAGACCAAAGTTATATGGCCATAAAGAGTTTTTCCGTCCCCAGTTCACAACGTCATGCAACGCATGTTCCAGTTTTCCCATATACACGCTGCGATGAACGTGAGCATCTAATGGGTCACTGACAATTTCCTGTGATTGCAGGGGATAACAGTCATTCTCACCGTTCGGATCTATGCGGGTGAGGGTATAATCCATTTCTAATGCCTCGCTTATTACTGCTGCGGATGTTTGCCGCTGGTTAATCGAACATGGCTTTTACTCGCAGTTTCACGGCGAGAGCGAATAGGCGTCCAATCTAATGCACCTATGCGAACCAAATAGAATAATCCAGCTAATAAAATAGCGATGAAGACTGATGCTTCAATAAAGCCTAACCAGCCGACTTCACGAACGGAAACAGCCCAGGCATAAAGAAACAGTGCTTCAACATCGAAAATAACGAAAAACATGGCAACTAAATAGAATTTAGCCGACATGCGCAGACGAGCGCTGCCAACAGAATCAAGACCAGATTCATAAGGAACATGCTTTGCCCTTGCCTGTGCGCGTCCGCCTAAATAGCGGGCACCCAACAACATGAGCGAACATAACCCCAATGCGCCTATGAGGAAGACAGCAAATGCCCAATGATGGGCGATAACTTCGGTGGTTGTAGACATACTCATTGCTTACTCATCAAAGGTGGTGTCAATTAACCAACTCTTATCCGGCGGTTTACACCACATTTCTAATTACGAAAAAAAAGGCGAATTAAACAGGCTTGCTAATTAAAGAAATAATAACAGTCTATTTATACCTTTCTTATTTTTTAGAAAACTTTGTAATAAATTACGCTGTTTTCTATCGCGATTTAACAAATTTAACACTCATTTTTAACACCCAATTACTGGCTAATGCTAAAACGTGTCAGTCAATCTACAAAATTTTTGCTAACACGCTTAGTCTAACCGATAATTCGATTTTACTACACCAGTATCTCAGGAAAAACCTGACTCAACACAGGCAAATGTGCCTTATTTTCTTGATCAAACTCACAAAATAGTCGAAAAAATACTTAATCAGTTTAAAATTTATCCAAATTTTAACAAATTAACTTTCCAATATTGTGGAGGAGGTCAAATATCCGTTTTGATTTGCGTTTTTATTCTCTAAAAACCTAGACAATCTTTTTATTTGTTAACAAATCCTACAACTGATTAACCCAGGAGGAAGTTAAACATTTTTTTAACAAGCAGTTAAGGCGGTTATGGAATGAAATGTCACAAAGATAAATACATAAATCAACATAAATATTAACATAATGTTACTACATACAAATATGACAATAAAAAAACGGAAATAAATGCGCTTAATTGCATCTATTCCCGTTTATCATTATTCATCACTATTCAGTCTTATTTGACTGTTTTTTTAATCTTTAATTTTTGTGTTTTAACACTCAATATTTACACAACGATTAATGTGATTATTCCAGATCAGTAGAGCTAATATCTTCAGGTGCAGTGACGGTATAAGGTGTTTTCTTGTTTTCAATTGCATTGAATACTGTTAACACCGCTTCATTTTGTTCATCAAAGTTACGATATAACCAATATTGTGTTTCAGGTAAACGCGGTAAACCTTCGCTTTCGCCTAAAATACGTAAATCGGCATTTTGCATTTCAAGTGGACGCGCTGTAATACCCACTTCTGCATTTACGGCAGCACGAACAGCAGATAAAGAAGCCGCTTCATAAGCAATACGCCATTGAATGCCCGCATCATCTAGTGTGTTCGTTGCTAATTGACGGAATGGGTTTGTTTCATCCATCACAACTAAAGGGAGCGGCTCATTCATTTGTATTTGGAAATCAGGCGCACAGTGCCATAACACAGGTGCAGTGCGTAACGCTGTACGTGGATGATGACCAATACGGGCTGTTGTTAATGCTAAATCAATTTCATGATTATCTAGCATTGTTTCAATATATTGAGAACGTTTAATACGTACATCAACCGCTAAACGTGGATATACTGATGCGATACGATTTAATAAAAAAGGCAATAAAGTATCAACAGAGTCGTCAGAGGCACCAATACGTAGTTCCCCTTCCGCATCGCTATACGTTAATGATGCAGTTGCATCATCATTCGCACGTAAAATTTGACGTGCATAACCTAATAATTGAAGGCCATGCTCTGTAAGTAACTTATTACGACCATGACGGGCGAAAAGCTCTCTGCCCACCAATTGCTCTAAACGTTGCATCTGCTGACTAACCGCAGACTGGGTTCGACATACGGCAGCTGCAGCGGCTGCAAACGTGTTTAAATCTGCTACAGCTACAAACGTTCTAAGCAGATCGAGGTCGAGATTCATTATCGGACGATTTGCATTAATCATTGTTTATTCTTCACTTATTTTTGATTTTTAAATTACATATACCTGGTGTTTTTTATCAAAAGTCTAAAAAAGACTTCTAATTAGACAGTACTCTACTCTGAAAAGGAGAGCAAAGACATACCGAATACTTTACATTTGTTTCTTATCGTTTACACCTCCTAGATAGAAAGGAATTGCATCTTTTTGTAACAAATTAAATTTTATTATCATTTCAAGCATTCACAAGAAAGAACTGCATACCATCATCACAAGTTAGACTTGGATCATACTATATTGCTTTCTCGTACATAAATTTTAACATTTTGAAAATAATTTAAATTATCTTAACTATACATTCCAATTTAAGTATCTTCCCCTATAAATTAAATTTAAGATTTAAATTTAATTTATACTTAAACTGATTGATTGCTATAGAATAAAGTAGATTTAACCATATTATTTGAAAATTTAATATATTAAGTCAGATAATACAAATCCGATAAAATTATTCAATAATTGATTATGCAACATTCCATCTATCTATGTATCACATCAACTTATTTCTGATAACCACACTAAAAAGCCCTTATTCACCAGAATAATAATCCAGAATTATTCTTGAAACTGAAATATAAATCTCACATAAGCCACACAATCAGTCATCAAAATAACATTCTAAGAATAAACTGACCTTTTACACCAAAAATTACCTAGCATCTTCAAAAGTTTGTAACGTAAGAGTAGAGTGATAGAACAGTTATTTGCTGGGACAGCCTTTTCATTTGTATCTTTCTATATGAATAGCAATTGGCGATAAATGTCGCTAAGTCGCCACAGTAGAGATACACGTCAGACCCTATTAGGTAAACGCGCTATGAATCAGATTAAAAAATCAAACAAACTCGAACATGTCTGTTACGACATTAGAGGTCCGGTTTTGCAAGAAGCAAAACGTCTGGAAGAAGAAGGTAATAAAGTTTTAAAACTCAATATTGGTAACCCGGCACCTTTTGGCTTTGAAGCACCTGATGAAATTTTAGTAGATGTTATTCGCAATCTACCAAGCTCACAGGGCTATAGTGATTCAAAAGGACTGTTCTCTGCGCGCAAAGCAATCATGCAGCATTATCAAGCTCGTGACATGCGTGACGTCACTGTTGAAGACATCTATATTGGTAACGGTGTTTCTGAATTAATCGTACAAGCGATGCAAGCCTTATTAAATAATGGCGATGAAATGCTGGTACCAGCTCCAGATTATCCTTTATGGACAGCAGCTGTTTCCCTTTCCGGGGGAAACGCAGTTCATTATATGTGTGATGAACAGCAAGGCTGGTTCCCTGATCTCGATGATATTCGTAGCAAAATTACAAAAAATACCCGTGGTATTGTCATTATCAATCCAAACAATCCAACAGGTGCGGTATATAGCAAAGATATTTTGATGGAAATCGTTGAAATAGCTCGTCAGCATGACCTAATTATCTTCGCCGACGAAATCTACGATAAAATTCTCTATGATGATGCCGAACACCACTCTATTGCAGCAATGGCTCCTGACTTATTAACAGTCACCTTTAACGGCTTATCAAAAACCTATCGCGTTGCAGGTTTCCGCCAAGGTTGGATGGTATTAAACGGCCCTAAAAAGCATGCTAAAAGCTACATTGAAGGCTTAAATATGCTGGCTTCCATGCGGTTATGCGCCAACGTTCCGATGCAACACGCCATTCAAACTGCATTAGGTGGTTATCAAAGTATTAGCGAATTTATTCTACCGGGTGGTCGCTTATACGAACAACGCAATCGTGCTTGGGAACTGATCAATCAAATTCCTGGTGTGTCTTGCGTTAAACCTATGGGTGCATTGTATATGTTCCCTAAAATAGACCTTAATCGCTACAGTATTAAAGACGATCAGAAAATGATCCTTGATTTATTACTGCAAGAAAAAGTGTTACTGGTACAAGGTACGGCCTTTAACTGGCCATATCCAGACCATTTCCGTATCGTCACCCTTCCCCGTGAAGATGATTTAGATATGGCAATTCAAAAATTTGGACGCTTTATTGTGGGTTATCACCAATAAAATTGTCTTCTATTAGAGAAAACGCAGTATAACAACCCGTTATATTGCGTTTTTTTATTTTCTTTTTTATTGACGTTTACATCTGTTAGTTATCCACTCACAATAATGTCATCAATCACGCAATTGGGAGATATTATGAGTTACTTTTTTGCCCACCTTTCTCGCTTGAAACTCATTACTCGTTGGCCTTTAATGCGTAATATTCGCCAAGAAAATGTTTCTGAGCACAGTTTACAAGTCGCTTTTGTCGCCCATGCTTTAGCGGTGATTAAAAATCGTAAGTTTGATGGTAATGTCAATGCGGAGCGTATTGCATTACAAGCGATGTATCATGATGCCAGCGAAGTGATCACTGGCGATATGCCAACCCCAATTAAGTACCATAATCCACAGATTGCTCATGAATATAAAAAAATAGAAAAATACGCACAGCAAAAATTAATTGAAATGCTACCCGAAGAATTACAAGAAGATTTTCGTCCTCTTATTGATGAACAATTACATAGTGAGGAAGAAACCTTTATTGTCAAACAAGCTGATAGTTTATGTGCTTATTTAAAATGCCTTGAAGAACTTGCTGCAGGTAACAGTGAATTTAATCTAGCAAAAAATCGCTTAGAAAAAACATTGGCAGAAAGACACAGCCCTGAAATGGACTATTTTATGAAGGTGTTTGTACCTGGGTTTAGTTTATCTCTTGATGAAATTAGTGAGTAAATGATCAAAAAACGCCGTTTATAATAACTAAACGGCGTTTCAGAAAAATGCAGAACATTAGAATGGAAATAATAGCGGGATCAAGAATACGCTAATAAACATTACAATAATCGTAAATGGCACACCAATCTTAATAAAATCTGCAAATTTATAACCGCCAGGTTCAAGAATAAGTGTATTAACTGGTGATGATACAGGTGTCATAAATGCGGCTGATGCAGCAACACCAATCACCATTGCAAATGGTAACGGTGAGACATTCATTTGGTTTGCAGCGGCAATCGCAATGGGAGCCATTAATACCGCCGTTGCCGTATTTGAGATAAACAACCCAATTGATGCGCAGAGTACAAATAAACATACCAACATCACTTGAGGCCCTGCACTACCAGCGACATCCATTAAACCATTTACAATAAGCTCAATACCGCCCGTTTTTTGTAATGCCGCGGCAAATGGCATCATACCCACAATCAAGATAATACTTGGCCAATGGATAGAACGATAGGCACTTTCCATATCAATACAACGGAATTTACCCATTAATAAACAAGCAATAAGTGCAGCAATAAAGTTAGGCACTTCATTTGTCACCATTAATGCCACCATTAATGCTAACGAAAATAATGCATGAGGTGCTTGTGATGAAGCTGGCGCAACCGTTTCAATTTCTGCGGCTAAATTTAACACGATAAAATTACGTGGTTTAGTCGATAAAACCCGAATAAGCTTCCAATCACCAATAACCAACAACACATCACCAAGGCGTAATGGCTCATCAACAATTTTACCCGGCAACGCATTACCTTCTCGACGAATAGCAACAACATTTAACCCGTAGCGAGTACGGAATTTTATCTCTCTTAATGATTTGCCTAATAACTCTGAATCTGGATTCATAGATACTTCAGCAAGACCGACATCGCGGGATTGTTCTGAGAAATATTCTCCTCGTAATACCATCGGCTCTAGCATCTGTTCACGGCAAAATTCGCGCAAATCAACATCACTGGCAGACATATCTATCAATAAAACATCACGCTCTCTTAATTCAGTGCCCCCTGTTGCGCTGACCATCACACGCCGAAACCGCCTCCAGCGTTCGATACCAACAACGTTTGCACCATAACGAGAACGTAGGTGCAATTCATCAAGTGAATGACCTACAAGTGGGGAGCCTTTACGAATGGCTAAACGACGAGCACGTCCTGCTAATTGATAATCACGAATAAGATCACGGAAAGTACGACGATAAGCCTCTTTTTGCTTCCCATTATCGTTATTTCCTAACCAACGACGTACTACCAGCATATATAGAATACCGGCAAACAATACAGCAATACCAATTGGTGTAATGGAGAAAAATTGAAAACTTGGCAATCCTTCTCTGACTAATTCACTGTTAACAACCATATTAGGCGGAGTCGCCACTAAGGTCATTAATCCACTGATAAGGCCCGCAAAACCTAGCGGCATCATTAAACGACCTGGTGATGTTTTCATCCGAGCAGCAACGCTCAGCACAACAGGGATAAAGATAGCTACCACGCCCGTTGAGCTCATGAAAGCCCCCAAACTTGCAACACATATCATTAATAGCACAAGCATTTTAACTTCACTGCTACCCGCAACACGTACAAGCCAGTCACCCATTTGATAAGCCACGCCTGTTCTCACTAACCCTTCGCCAATAACAAAAAGGGCAGCAATAAGTAATACGTTAGGATCACTAAATCCTACTGTGGCTTCATTTAATGTAAGTGTACCGCTAAGAACGAATGCGATGATGACAAGTAAAGCGACCACATCCATGCGGATTTTGTTGGTCGTAAAAAGGACAATAGCTATCAATAGCAGGCTTAAAACCCATAATAATTCGCTATTCAAAATGGCCTCGATCAGCAATAAGTGAAAACAGGTTAAGACATCAATTCACTACATTGATAAGTAGACCATTTTTACATCGATAAGTCTTCTAGTATGATCAAAGAAAAGACTATCTTTTGTGCGTTATTATCACTTTTTCAGCTTGCTTCTCGATTTGAATATCATTTAAAGAATCAATAATTAAATGAATCTCATTACGGCGAGGAAGGGATAAAGGAGCATGAACAGCAACGACTTGACATCCTGCATCTAAACCAGAGTAAATACCGGCCGCTGCGTCTTCAAAAACCACACATTCTTGAGGCAATAAACCCAATTTTTTAGCTCCTAAAAGATAAGGCTCAGGATTAGGTTTACCCTTACTAATACATTCCGCTGTAACCCAATGTTTAGGTTCAGGAATACCAGTGACAGATTGGCGCGTTGATGCGATTGGTACGGTACCTGAAGTCACAATTGCCCACGGAATATCTAATTCATTAAGGTGATTAATTAACTCAATAGCCCCCGGAAGCGGTGCTAAACCTTCTGTTTGTGTTGATTCTAATTTTTCTAACCAACGAAAGGTATCTGTTATCTCTTGTTCGGAAGCATTAGGCATAAAATGGCGAATCGACTCAATGGCTGGCTTTCCATGAATATAGTCATTAATCTCTTGTGTTGATATGCCAACGCGTTCACCAAATAACGCCCAACAATATTCAACAACGGGTAATGAATCAACTAATGTTCCATCTAAATCAAACAGAAAGCCTTTACATGTGATCGCCATAATTTATGCCTACCTTAGAATGATGCGTTACTTATTACGCATTAAGAATTTGTTGGATTTCAACGGCGCTAAGGTGATATTGACGAGGGCAGGCTAACCAAACAGCCAGCATTCTTTGGTATTTTTCCCACATTGGTGTTTGTGAGTTGAAACCATGACTACCGCTATCAAAATGCGTATAGCGCCCTTCTGTATTCACCATAAAACGCACATAACTAAGATAGCGGGATTCTGTCGCCGCATCAAAGCCAATAAATGCAACACGACGAGCATCTGGCATTTCTTGGTCTTTTAAGTTATCGCGAGAAACTTGCAGTGCATGGTACATTTCCATGACGTTAATAATGGTACGGCAAGTCTCCTCTGACATTTCATCAAAATCACGGTCTAGTTCACGTAATTGTAATCCGTAACCGCGTTCAATGATTGTCTGATAGCGACGATAACGTTCAGCGTTATCAGGATCCATCATAGTCATCATTTTATATTGATTAGAGAGGATCAAGCGTTGTGCGTGTGTCATTTCCATCATTAATTCTCCAAAGAAATCATTGAGAAGAGCATGACATTAATCAAAAGTATTGAGTAGTGTTAACTACGCGTTTTTTGATCTCAACGGGGTAATTCTAAAAACAATAATGACAAATGACGAAGGTAGAACAAATGTTCTACACATCATCAAGAAAAGAGCGATCAAGTTGCTTAAAAGCACGTTTTAATAAATGTGCTAGAGAAAGGTAAGTCGGCGTTTGTTCCACAGGTGCTAAAGCAATGCCTGCTTCTTCAAATTTCTCGCGTATCTCATAAAACCAGCGTAATAATGTGCCAGGAAGAGGGGTTGCTGCACGCTTACCTAACCACCATAACCCTTGCATTGGTAGGCTACAGGCAAATAACGCTGTTGTAATTGCAGGCCCTAAATTTCCCCCTAAAGCAATTTGCCATGTCATTGTAAAAATGGCGATCGGCGGCATATAGCGAATGCCAAATCGTGTTGCTTTGACAATGCGATTTTCAGGGAATACGGGCGCTAATTGCTTTTCAACCGGCCAGGTTTTTAAATACTCATTACCCAAACGAAGCTTCTTAAAAAAGCCGGGAGGAGTCACTGTCGGTTCGCTCATAATGACCTCAATCAATTTCTTCTGTAACTTTTAAAAAATATCTATAAAGAATAAAAATCTTTTAGTAGAATTAAGTATATTTTGTCTTTGTTGCCTTTACTCTGTATCCTGTGCCCATTCTAAAGGTTTGTGGCAATAAAGCGCTATATTTTGTTTGCCGGCGTGATTTTCAACCCTTTTCGCCGATTTTAACGCGAAAAGCTAATGGGTGAATAAAAATCGTCCAATTAATGATTGGCAACTATAATTAGCATCAAGTTTTTTTACTTTAAGCATGATGCGCGTCATTAATGTCATCATAGTAATGCGATAGGCTTTTATGATTGACGTTTTATTAACCACCGTCTTTATAATATAAAAGACACTACGACAACAAGATAAATAGGTAATTCCATGTCAAGTAAGCTGGTGCTGGTACTGAACTGCGGTAGTTCTTCTCTTAAATTTGCAATTATCAACCCAGAAAATGGTGAAGAATTCCTTTCAGGTTTGGCTGAATGCTTCAACCTTCCTGAAGCCCGCCTGAAGTGGAAAATGGATGGCCAAAAACATGAAGCTGCGTTAGGCGCAGGTGCTGCTCATAGCGAAGCATTAAACTTTATCGTAAATACTATTCTGGCTGAAAAACCAGAACTGTCTGCACAAATCGCTTCAATTGGTCACCGCATTGTTCACGGTGGTGAGAAGTTCACTAAATCTGTCGTGATCACTGACGAAGTTATCAAAGGTATTGAAGCTGCTATCCCATTTGCTCCATTACATAACCCAGCTCACCTTATTGGTATTGAAGAAGCGCGTAAAGCATTCCCTCATTTAATTGAGAAAATGGTTGCGGTATTTGACACTGCATTCCACCAAACAATGCCAGAAGAAGCTTATCTGTATGCACTGCCATACAGCTTATATAAAGATCACAGCATCCGTCGTTACGGTGCTCACGGAACTAGCCATTTCTTCGTTTCCCGTGAAGCCGCTAAAATGTTAAATAAACCTGCTGATGAACTGAATGTAATCACTTGCCACTTAGGCAATGGTGGTTCTGTATCTGCTATCGTTAACGGTAAATGTGTTGATACTTCTATGGGTCTGACTCCATTAGAAGGTTTAGTGATGGGTACACGTAGTGGTGATATCGACCCTGCTATCGTATTCCATTTACATGATACTTTAGGTATGAGCGTTGATGACATTAATAAACTGCTAACTAAAGAATCAGGCTTATTAGGTTTAACTGAAGTCACTAGTGACTGCCGTTATGTTGAAGATAACTATGAAACTAAAGCAGATGCTAAACGTGCAATGGACGTTTATTGCCATCGTTTAGCGAAATACATCGGCTCTTACTGTGCACTGATGGAAGGTCGTTTAGATGCTATTATCTTTACTGGTGGCATCGGTGAAAACGCAGCAATGGTACGTGAATTATCTCTGAAAAAACTGGCTCTATTAGGTTTTGAAGTTGATCATCAACGTAACTTAGATGCACGTTTCGGTAAATCAGGCACTATCACTACCGATAACAGCCGTCTTGCTGTTGTTATCCCAACTAACGAAGAGTTAGTTATCGCTCAGGACGCAAGTCGCCTGACCGCTTAAGTTCTTTGATGTACTGCCAGTGTCATGCTGGCAGTACTGTTTTACATAACGAGCAACCGATATTTAAAGAGGTTTCCGTGTCCCGTACAATTATGTTAGTCCCAACTGATACACGCGTAGGTTTAACCAGCGTCAGCTTGGGTGTTATCCGTTCTATGGAACAAAAAGGCGTTCGCCTTAGCGTGTTCAAACCTATTGCACAACCTCGTGTAAAAGGCGCATTAGATCAGACAACTGCGATTATCCGTTCTCACTCCACTATTCAATCATCAGAACCTTTAAACATGGATTATGTTGAGTCTCTGCTCAGCTCAAACCAAAAAGATGTTCTGATGGAAGAAATTGTTGCTAGATACCATGAAAACACCGCTGATGCAGAAGTTATTCTCATCGAAGGTCTGGTACCTATGCGTAAGCACCCTTTTGCACAATCATTAAACTATGAAATTGCAAAAACATTAGGTGCTGAAATTGTTTTCGTTACTGCATTAGGTAACAACACGGTTGAACAGCTAAAAGAGCGTATCGAATTTGCGCGTGCTGAATTTGGCGGTGTAAAAAACCAAAATATCACCGGTGTTATTGTTAACAAACTAAATGCACCTGTTGATGATCAAGGCCGTACTCGCCCTGACTTATCTGAAATATTTGATGATTCAAGTAAAGCGATTATCTCTAATGTCGATTTAAAAACCATTGAAAAGAATAGCCCACTGCCTTTACTGGGTTGCATTCCTTGGAACTTCGATTTAATCGCTACCCGTGCAACAGATATGGCAAAACACTTAAATGCGACAGTCGTCAATAAAGGCGATATTGAAACCCGTCGTATTAAGTCTGTGACTTTCTGTGCCCGTAGTATTCCACACATGTTAGAGCACTTCCGCCCTGGTTCACTTTTAGTGACTTCTGCGGATCGCCCAGATGTATTAGTTTCAGCGTGCCTTGCAGCAATGAATGGCGTTGAAATTGGTGCAATCCTACTAACAGGTGGTTACCAAATCGATGCTCCTATCAAACAACTTTGTGAACGTGCATTCGAAACTGGCTTACCAATCTTTATGGTTAATGCAAACACTTGGCAGACTTCTTTAAATCTTCAAAGTTTTAGCTTAGAAGTGCCTGCTGATGACCATGAACGTATTGAAAAAATTCAGAACTACGTTGCTCAACATATCAATACACAATGGATTGATTCACTGACCGCTAACTCTGAACGCCCTAACCGTTTATCACCACCAGCATTCCGTTACCAATTAACAGAATTAGCACGTAAAGCGAAAAAACGTATCGTTTTACCAGAAGGTGATGAGCCACGTACTGTTAAAGCAGCAGCAATTTGTGCTGATCGTGGTATCGCTACTTGCGTACTGTTAGGCGATCCTGAAGAAATTCGTCGTGTAGCAACCGCACAAGGTGTTGAATTAGGCACAGGCATTGAGTTAGTTAATCCTAAAGAAGTACGTGAAATTTATGTACCTCGCTTAGTTGAACTGCGTAAAAGCAAAGGTATGACAGAAGTTGTTGCTCGTGAGCAGTTAGAAGATAACGTTGTTCTCGGCACATTAATGCTGGAAAAAGGCGAAGTAGATGGCCTTGTTTCTGGTGCTGTTCATACAACGGCTAACACTATTCGTCCACCACTACAGTTAATCAAAACTGCACCGGGTAGCTCATTAGTGTCTTCTGTGTTCTTTATGCTGTTACCAGAACAAGTTTATGTTTATGGTGACTGTGCAATTAACCCAGATCCAACAGCGGAACAACTGGCTGAAATCGCAATCCAATCTGCAGACTCTGCAATTGCATTCGGTATCGACCCACGCGTTGCGATGATCTCTTATTCTACTGGTAACTCTGGTGCAGGTAGCGATGTAGAGAAAGTTCGTGAAGCGACACGTTTAGCGCAAGAAAAACGCCCTGATCTGATGATTGATGGTCCTTTACAATACGACGCAGCTGTTATGGCTGATGTTGCTAAATCTAAAGCACCAAACTCACCAGTTGCAGGTAAAGCGACTGTGTTTATCTTCCCTGATCTGAACACCGGTAATACCACTTATAAAGCGGTACAACGTTCAGCTGACTTGGTTTCAATCGGACCAATGTTACAAGGTATGCGTAAACCAGTGAATGACCTTTCTCGTGGTGCATTAGTAGACGATATCGTCTACACCGTTGCGTTGACAGCTATTCAAGCAAGCCAACAAGAAAACGCATAATTATTGAAGTTCGCTTCAAATAAAAAAACGCCAGATGATTAATTTCATTTGGCGTTTTTTATTCTACAGATTTCTTATTTGACTAAAATTCGAGGCAGTCTCAAAACTAGACAACTTGATTCTGTCTCCTTTATAAAAGAGTGTCAAGAGAAGTGACTAAGCTTGCCCTATTAGGGCTGATTACTGTATGTATTACAGTTTGGTGTTTTGCTTTACTGAAACATGAAAGATTATGTTCTTTTAATATCAGTAGTGGCGACACCGTAGTTCAAGCTATTTTATCTTGCGATAAATAGTTTTGTGGGGGAAATTCCCCCACAATTTCTCTCAAAAGTTGTTGAGATTGGTGATCACAAGCACCCTACTTTAATCCACGAGTACACGCTGATTGGTCGCCCCCCACAAAATCGACATCTCTGTAAACAGTGCACCACTAATATCTTCAACCTCTTCAGCAGTGATCTCTGCATTACCTTGCTTACCAAAGAACACGACTTCATCCCCTGATTTGATATTTTTAAGATCGGTAATATCAACAATCACCGTATTCATTGATGTTTTACCTAAAACAGGCACACGTTGACCACCAATTAAAGCATGTCCTGCATTACTAAAGACTCGACGATAACCATCTGCATAGCCAACAGGGATATTAGCTAATACTGAATCACGTTTTAGTGTGTAAGTGCGATCATACCCAACAGTATTACCTTTAGGATAATAATTGATTGAGGCAATATTGGATTTAAAAGTCATAACACGTTTGTAATCTGTACTTGCGATGGTATCACCATAAAAAATCCCGCCTACACGCACCATATCTAACCATGATCCAGGTACGGTAATTGTGGCAAAAGTATTTGCCATATGCAGAGTAACGTCTTTACGGTTTAGCCCAGTAACATCCAATACCTTTTGTGATTGCTGTTTAAAACGAGCGAGATCTTCTCTTACTTTATCCGCATCTTCTTCAGGATAATGAGACATAATGCCAACCACTTTAAGGTTAACTAATTGAGCAATTTGCTTTGCTTCTTCAAGCCCCGCATTGTTATTAACTTCTAATCCATTACGAGACATTCCACCTGAATTTAAGGCAAGATGAATAGGGATCACTTTATTTTGTTGTTTAGCAATGGCATCTAATTTCTTAGCCATATCTAAGTTACCAATCAATTCTTCCACGTTATAGCTTGTCGCCTGAGCCATTTCTTGCTCTGTGGCATTACGCACACGCATTAAACGACCTTGGAATCCTAGATCACGCACTTCTTTTAGCTCTTGGTTATTCGTTACACCAATACATTGCACATTGTTTTCAATCATAACAGGTGCAACTAACGATAAATCATGGCCATATGCATCCCCTTTTAAAACAGCACAAAGCGAGGATTTATCACCTAAAAGTGATTGTACTTTTTTCACATTAAAATCGAGCGCACTACGTGAAATTTCAATCCATGAGTTATTCACGATTGCAGGCTGAACCTGAGCTGTTTGAGTCGCTGGTGGATTGTGATTAACAGGTTGTTGGCAAGCAGTGATAACAAAAAGTGGTAACAACGCAAGATATCGAATACCAAAAGACATCTTCTTTTTCCTTAGTGATTGTGATGTTAAACCTATTTTTATAATTAATTAGGTACGAAAATATACACATAGTGAATATTCACTCAGGATAATAGCATTATTATTCATAAAATAAACATATTAATTCACAAGTTTTAATTAGAATTAATTCGTTTATTTATTCACTAAAAAACTTACGATAAAATTTAACCTATTGTTTTAATAGTAAATTATTTGATAATTTAAAAGAAACGGTACAAATACATAAAAAACAGGTCATGCCTTCTCGAGTATTTACTGTTACAGAGCCTGTGTGAAAGAAATCCGTAAATTGACAAAATTAAAACAAACTGATTTTGCTACTGCTCTTGGTGTATCGACTTCTTTAGTTCGAGCATGGGAACAAAAGCGTAGATTTCCGACAGGAAGTAGTTTGAAACTATTACGAATGATAGAAAAAAATCCAAACATTGCTAAAAGCCTGATACTTACTTGAATAATAATATTTGTAAAAAAATGCCTTGTTGATTTAACTCAGCAAGGCGTTTTTTTAATTAATAAATTCAAAAATATCAACGAACAATAATACCTAATAAAATACCGATAACACCGAAGTCTGCATCACTAAATGTGGTGTTAGCAATACCGATGTCTCCAAGTACTGGTAATAGGAATACAGGCAAGAAAGTAATTAATAAGCCTTGAACGAATGCCCCTAAAATCGCACCACGACGTCCACCGGTCGCATTACCAAATACCCCAGCTGTTGCACCCACGAAGAAATGAGGAACCACACCAGGAATTATTACTGTCCAATCTAAAGCATACAGAATAAACATGCCGATAACACCCGCAGCAAAGCTACTTAAAAAGCCAACTAATACCGCATTGGGTGCATAAGGGAATACAACTGGGCAGTCTAAAGCAGGTTTTGCATTAGGAACTAACTTATCTGAAATACCTTTAAATGCAGGAACAATCTCAGCAATAACCATACGCACACCTTGCAGAATAATATAGACACCTGCTGCGAAGGTTATAGATTGCATTAACGAGAACATAAACCAGTTTTTACCACCACTAACTTCACGAACAAAAGTATCGCCCGCAAATAAACATGTAATGACAAAAATAATGCCCATAGTAAAGGCAATTGCGACTGGCGTATCACGTAAAAATAACAA
The DNA here is from genome assembly GCF_009915245.1 of Proteus sp. G2669. NCBI lineage: Bacteria > Pseudomonadati > Pseudomonadota > Gammaproteobacteria > Enterobacterales > Morganellaceae > Proteus > Proteus sp. G2669. Next base: position 102,879 of record NZ_JAABLX010000050.1, read on the forward strand.
GCTTTTAGGCACATTCATCTCTTCTGTTGAATGCTCTTTATTACCAAATTTACTGCCGATAAAGCCCGCAACGACATAAGAAATAGTTGAGAAGTGTCCTAATGCCACATCATCAGAACCGGTAATTTTTTTCATATAAGGGTGTGCAATGGCTGGGAAAAACACCATTGAAACCCCAACAACTAATGAACCTACCGCAACTAATACAGCGCCTTCTAAGCCTGCTGTTGCCAGAATAACTGCCACCATCATTGACATAAATAATGTATGGTGACCCGTTAAGAAAATAAATTTCCACGGTGTTAAACGAGCAATTAAAATATTAATCAACATGGCAAAGAACATAATCAGAGCCATTTCTTTACCAAAGCTTTTTTGTGCAATAGAGACAATTGCCTCGTTATTAGGCACAACACCTTGAATGCCAAATGCATGTTGGAAAATCGTTGAGAAATCACCCAGTGAGTTAATGACAAGACCGGCACCAGCACCTAAAATCACAAAACCCATAATGGTTTTTACCGTGCCTTTAATACATTCCGTAACTGGTTTTTTCTGGGCAATTAATCCAATCAATGCGATCAAACCCACTAAAATAGAAGGCTCTGAAAGCACATCACTCATTAGAAAGCGGAAAAAGTCCATGATAGGCTCCTTATAACGCGCCTAATTCACGTAATGCAACAGAAAGTTTTTCTTTCATCGCAACTTTATCAATCATATTATCCAGTGAAACTACTCTTCCATTTACGGCTTGAGAATTAAGCTGTTCTGCAATATCACGAGTTCCAACATAGATATCACTTGGCGTACCTTTTGCTGAACCCAAATCAACGTGATCCACCTCTGCATTGACAGCGAGATCTTTTAAAATACTTTTGATACTCATTTCCATCATTAAGCTACTGCCTAAACCATTTCCACACACAACTGTAATTTTCATGGTATTCCCCTTGGTAATTTTAAATTGTCATTAATAGTTGTTGATAACTGCTAATACATCCGCTTTGCTTTTCGCATTAAATAGCGTTTGAATATCTTTATCGTTATCAAAAAGTTCGGCTAATTTCATAATGGCATTAATATGGCTATCGTTATCTGTTGCAGCTAAAACAATCAGTAATTTCACCGGATCGTTTTCATCAGCACCAAATTCCACTCCTTGCTCAACAATCGTTAATGCAAGAGAAAGTTGGTTAACACCATCTTCAGGACGAGCATGAGGCATCGCAATGCCCGGACCTAAAACATAATATGGCCCTATTTTTTCATGTGATTTGTAAATAGCATCGATGTAACGAGGTTCAACGCACCCTTTATCAACTAATGGCTGACACGCCACTTTAACGGCTTCTCGCCAATCGCTAACGCTCGGAACCACTTGTACCACATCAGGTGTTAATAATGTTTTAAGCATCTTTGTAACCTCAATAAGACTCTCTTTGAGCTTCGTTATTAAGGATAGTAATCATTAATGGTAGCGCTATCTAGATAGATCGTTCGTAATTGTGATAGCGCTATCATTTTAATAAAATGTTAATTGCAGAAAATGCCAACAATTGACACTGTATTGTTTCAGCATAATAGAAAGATTTCAGGTAGGATCTGCGGTTAATAAAATAGGCTAAGCAAGCATAATCACACATGATCAAAACACGTAAGCGCCGAAATACAGGTCGCGTCACATTACAAGATGTCGCTAAACACGCTGGAGTCGGTTCAATGACCGTTTCGCGTGCATTACGAACCCCTGAGTTGGTCTCTGATAAGTTAAGAGAGAAAGTTAATCAAGCCGTAGAGGAACTTGGTTATATTCCTAATGCCTCAGCAGGCGCGTTAGCATCGGCTCAAAGTCATATTATTGCAGTACTGTTACCCTCTTTCACAGATAAAGCCAGTGCTGATTTTATGCAATCTTTACAGCAAATATTAAATCGCCATCAATATCAAATTCTCGTTGGTTGTTATGAATATCAACCACATAAAGCCAGTGATGTGATTAATATGCTATTACAAAGCAATCCTGCCGCATTGGTTGTCTTTGGATCACAACTCAGTCCCACTCATTTTTTACATATTAGTAATGCCAACGTGCCGGTTGTCAGTGTTGCGAGTCAATCTGATGAACAAGCCGCCATTAGTATTGATTGCTCTTATGAGCAAGCTGCATATGATTTAACTAGTCATTTAATCACCCAAGGAAGACGTTGTATCGGTTATATTGGCGCTTTACAAGGCCAGCGTTTACACCACCAGCAAATAACAGGTTGGTCACGAGCTTTACTGAAAAATTATTTAAATGCTGAGCAAAGTGTCACTACACCTGATCCCGCATCTATGGCTTATGGTAGACAAGCTTTAACAGAAATTTTATTGCGGCAACCGGAATTAGATGCCGTTATTTGTAGTCATGAGAGCATTGCGTTAGGAATGATTTTTGAGTGCCAAAGGCGATTAATTAAGATCCCTCAAGATCTGGCCATTGCTTGTTTGGAAGGCTCTGATAATAGTGATCAAATATCACCATCTCTTACGTCAATTCATTTTGATTATCACAAAATGGGAAAAGAGGCAGGAAAACACCTTATCGCCCTTTTACAACGCTTAAAAGACGAAGATGATAACGCTATATTCGAAGATACCGTTATCAACTATGCTTATCGCTTTGAAATAGGGCAAAGTACCCCTTAATCGACGGTTTCTCGGGTTTCTAAACGTGTACTGTTATTACGTGTTAACCAAAGAGAAAGCGCTTTTAGTGAATCTGGCGTGAATTCGTCACAACGCTCTGTGATTTCAGAGGGAGTTAACCAGCATACTTCCTCTATTTCTTCTGCTTGCAGAGCGAAAGGCCCATGAGAAACACAACTAAATAGACTTCCCCAGACACGACAGCTTTTATCATCATAATAAAATTGCCCATGTTCAGCGAAAGGAACCCCCGCAATGCCGAGTTCTTCTTCTGCTTCACGACGCGCGCTTTCCAGTAAATTTTCACCTTGTTGGACAACACCACCTGCTGTGGCATCTAACCAACCGGGATAAAAATCTTTTGTTTCTGTTCTACGTTGCGCCAAAATTTTACCCATCCCATCATGAACAACAATATACGTTGCTCTATGTCGTAGGTTTTCAGCTCGCATTTGTTGACGTGTTGCTTGTGCAACGACTTCATTTTTATCATCAACAATATCAACCCACTCAACCAATGCCGTCTTTTCTTGTTCCATCCTCAACAAACCTTTTTTAACCGATACTAAACGATCGTAATTTTTATCCTGAATATACCAAAATCACTATTTTTCACCACTACAATAATCATACGAGACTTGTCTTATCCATCTTGCGCTTTTTTGCTTTTTATGATGTTAGAAGGCAGACTGTGGATATACTAAACATTTCGTGCCTACTTTACTTTGGAGCTTTCAATGATTGATTTATATTACGCAGATACCCCAAATGGCCAGAAAATAACACTTTTTCTCGAAGAAGTAGGCCTACCTTATCAGTTACATCGCATTGATATTAGTAAAGGTGATCAATTTAAGCCTGAGTTTTTAGCAATTTCCCCTAACAACAAAATTCCTGCCATCGTTGATAATTCACCAGCAGATGGAGGCGAACCACTCTCTATTTTTGAGTCTGGTGCTATTCTTATCTATCTAGCTGAAAAAAGTGGCAAATTAATTAGCCAAAATTTACGCGAAAAAACAACACAACTACAATGGTTGTTTTGGCAAGTGGGAGGTTTTGGCCCCATGTTAGGACAAAATCATCATTTCACCCGCTATGCCACAGAAAAAGTCCCTTATGCAATTAAACGTTATACTGAAGAAACACAGCGTCTATATAGCGTATTGGAAAAAAGATTAGCGCAATCACCTTACCTTGGTGGCCAAGAATACAGCATTGCGGATATCGCTACATATACATGGGCCCGTCTTCATGCTCACCACAATATTGATTTGGCTAATTATCCTGCGATAGAAAAATGGCTAAATAAGATCAACCAACGCCCAGCAGCTAAAAAACTCTTTGGTGAATAAAAGCAATTCATAATGTCAGGATGATATTTATTCTTTATTAGGTAAGATGATCAGGAGGATGGTGATGAAAATACTTATCACAGGTGGTACAGGATTAATTGGCAAAGCATTAGTGTGTGAACTTGCACTGTCTAATAATGATATTACAGTGCTTTCTCGTTCTCCTCAAAAAGTCTATTCGCACTTTTGTAATGAAATCACCTGTTGGACTCAACTCAGTGATAAACAAAATCTTAATGGGTTTGATGCGGTCATTAATCTTGCTGGAGAACCCATTGCCGATAACCGTTGGACACCTGCTCAAAAACACAAACTCATTAACAGCCGTTGTGATTTAACTCAAAAATTAGTTGAGTTAATTAAAGCCAGCGACTCTCCCCCTTCTGTTTTCATATCTGGTTCTGCGGTTGGCTTTTATGGTGACCAAGGTGATTTGCAAGTCACTGAACAGACGCCAGCAAACCCTGAGTTTACACATGAGCTTTGTGCTGAGTGGGAGCGTATTGCTCTTGAAGCACAAACACCATTAACTCGTGTTTGTTTGTTACGTACAGGAATTGTACTTTCAACACTCGGTGGCGCACTACCTAAAATGAGTAAACCCTTTAAGTTAGGATTAGGTGGCAAATTAGGAAGCGGAAAACAGTATATGCCGTGGATCCATATTGATGATATGGTCAGTGCGATTATTTTCTTGCTTAAGACTCAAGATGCTAAAGGCGCTTTTAACTTAACTGCACCTAACCCTGTACAGAATAAAGAATTTACTCGCTTATTAGGAAAAGCATTTAATCGCCCAGCCTTAATGACGGTTCCTGAAAGTGTATTACGTTTAGTGATGGGAGAAAGCGCCACATTAGTATTAGGCGGGCAACAAGCCATTCCTGAAAAATTACTCAGTGCTGGCTTTGAGTTTCGCTACCCACATTTAGAAGAGGCATTAAAAGATATTATAACCACAGGAAAATAATCTCTTTTTCTATTTTCAATAATTCGATGTGACTAGTGCGAATAAATATTCTACCTAATAGATACTCTAAATAATTCAAGGTGTAGCTAGGCGACAAGTAAATGAGTCACTAGGAGCATACAATAGTATGTGACTAGTGCGAATGAACGCAGTCAACAACGCTACAACTTGAAGTATGACGAGTATACTTAGCGGGCAGGCTTATCGCCTTCCCACCTTTGAAACAAATCATCAGGTAAATCAATCTCAAACTGATCAAGTACACGATTAACCGTTTGATTGACAATATCATCAATGGTTTTAGGCTGAAAATAGAATGCTGGTACAGGTGGCATAATCACGGCACCTAACTCAGAAGCTTGTGTCATTAAACGCAAATGACCTAAATGCAGAGGCGTTTCACGCACACACAACACCAATTTACGCCCTTCTTTCAGCACAACATCTGCAGCACGAGTGACTAAAGTATCGGTATAACTATGAACAATACCGGATAAACTTTTAATTGAGCAAGGTAAAATTACCATCCCACTGACACGAAACGATCCTGAAGAAATTGACGCACCAATATCGCGATCGTCATAAATCACATCTGCTAAAGCATGGATATCTTTTAGCAAATAATCAGTTTCTAATGAAATAGTACGGCGAGCAGCTTGGCTAATCACTAAATGCGTTTCAACTGACGGTACAGATTTCAGAATTTCTAATAAACGTATACCGTAAATTGCACCACTGGCACCGGTTAGCCCAACTATCAGCTTTTTCATTATAATCCTCAGAATATATATCAACATAAATCATTATGATGATTAACCCTCAAAAAACAAGCGCCGATGCAGAACACGCTAGCATCGACGCTTTATAAGGGCATTATATTACCGAAAAACTAACCTTCGTTATAGATTTCCAAGTTTTCTATTTCATTTTGATCACGAATTTTGTGTTCATCATCACGACGAAGATTTTCTAAATAATCTAGATAATCTTGGTCGATATCTTTCGTTATATAAACACCATCAAATACAGAACATTCAAACTGACTAATATCAGGATTTTCTTCTTGTACAGCGGCAATTAAATCAGAGAGATCTTGGAAGATAAGCCCATCAGCACCAATTAATTTACGAATTTCATCCACTTCACGTCCATGAGCAATAAGCTCATTAGCGTTTGGCATATCAATACCATACACATTAGGGAAGCGAACTTCTGGCGCAGCTGAAGCAAAATAGACTTTCTTCGCTCCTGCTTCTCTTGCTAACTCGACGATTTGCTCTGACGTTGTGCCACGAACAATAGAATCATCAATCAACAGAACATTTTTATCACGAAACTCTGCACGATTTGCATTCAATTTACGTCTTACTGACTTACGACGTTCTTGTTGACCCGGCATAATAAAAGTACGCCCCACATAGCGATTTTTTACAAAGCCTTGGCGATACGGTTTATTAAGAATATGAGCGATTTCTAATGCGATATCACACGAGGTCTCTGGAATAGGAATGACCACATCAATCTGCAAATCTTCCCACTCTTTCGCAATTTTAGCGCCTAATTTTTGCCCCATACGCAAACGTGCATTGTAAACAGAAATTTTATCAATAAAGGAATCTGGGCGAGCAAAATAAACATACTCAAATAGACAAGGCATTAATTGTGGATTTTCAGCACATTGGCGGGTAAAGAGTTGTCCTTGTTCAGTGATATAAACTGCTTCACCGGGGGCAACATCACGCAAGAACTCAAAGCCTAAAGTATCTAATGCAACACTTTCAGATGCGACCATATATTCATGGCGGCCATCTTCTAATGTACGTTTACCGAGAACTAAAGGACGAATACCAAAGGGATCACGGAAAGCTAATAAACCATGGCCGATGATCAACGCAACGCAAGCATAAGCACCACGTAATTTTTTATGCATTGCTGCGACTGCAGCAAAAATATTATCAGGCTCTAGAGGGAAATGGTCAAAACGGTCTAATTCATATGCCAATACATTAAGTAAGATTTCAGAATCAGAGGTGGTATTGATATGGCGACGCGCTGTTTCAAATAATTGTCGACGTAATAAATGCGCATTGGTTAAATTACCATTATGCGCCAACGTAATACCAAAAGGTGAATTCACATAAAAAGGCTGCGCTTCTGATGCACTAGAACTACCCGCTGTTGGATAACGGACATGCCCTATCCCGATAGTACCTTTTAAACGCAACATATGACGGGTTTCAAACACATCTTTAACCAGTCCGTTAGCTTTGCGAAGACGGAAACCGTTGTTACCGTCTATCGTTGCAATGCCAGCTGCATCTTGACCTCGGTGTTGTAACACCGTTAACGCATCATAAATTGATTGGTTTACTGGATTCGCTCCAGCGATACCGACAATACCGCACATGAATAGATCCTCATCAGCCAGACGGAGAGGTTATATTCTCTCCGACACGAAACTTGACGCATTTTGCAGGTAGTCAAAGAACCACCTAATAATATGGTTGAATTGAGGAATAAGTTCAGAACGTTGCCAATCAGCGCTATCTGCCATAGGCGTAAATGCCCCTAAAACAAACAATAATGCTGACACGATCAGCACGCCTCTTAATGCCCCGAAACAGACCCCCAAAACTCGATCTGTACCTGATAACCCTGTGCGTTGAACAAGAGAGCTAATCACATAGTTCACAACAGCACCAACAATCAGTGTCGCAATAAACAGAGTGACTATTGCAATCCCGTTACGAACCAGTTCATCTTCAAACCGGGTAAAATAGACGGCAAGATAAGGATAAAACTGACTAGCAACAAAGAAACCACAACCCCAGGTGATGAGTGATAATGCTTCACGAACAAAGCCACGGATCAGGCTGACTAATGCGGAAAAACCAATAATGGCAATGATGGCGTAATCTATCCAGACCATAAATTCTTTATCCAAAAATGATGCTCCGCATTAATACGGAAGCATTCTAACAGAAAACGAAAACGTTTGCGTAATGCTAATTTTCACTAATTTCAAAATAATTTACGGCGATATGAAAAATCATAATCGCCGCAATAAGTTAACGCTTTGTTACATCGCTCATCAGATGACTCATTTAGAAAAATTAAGGCTTATATGCCCTTACCTCACCTTGTAAGCCTGTAAGCTCTTTTAAATGAGGCAAAATAGCCTGTAATTCTGACTTAGATGCACTTGGCCCAATGTAAATTCGAGTCATTTGACCAGCAACAGGACGCGCGGGTACGGTATACACCGGGTAACCTGAGAAATGCATTTTCGCAATAATTTCTTCAACCTTCGCCGCATTTTTCAATGCACCTAATTGAACAACCCAAGCTTCACCTTTTGGTGGTTTGGTTTCTTGCACTGGTGGTGCTGGTGGTTGTACAGGTGGCGTGACCACCGGTGGTACAGGCGTTGGCTGTACAGGAGGTGTCGGCGTTGGTTGTACTGGTGGCGTAACAGGAACAACGGTTGGTGGTTGTGGTGCTGTTGCCGTAGATTGTTCAACACCCGTGACTGCTTCAGAAAGCATTGCTTCAGAAGCGCCTTCTGATGGTGTTGAAGGCGTCGTTGTTTGCTCTATAGGAGCGATAGATTCAATTTCTTGTTCATCGCCTGGTTTGGGTACTAAAGGAATAGCGGCAAATTGGTCTTCGTTATATTTCTTATCGCCGTCAAGCAACGCAGGTAAAAAAATAACCCCTACTGCCACTAATACCACGGCTCCGACTAAGCGATTTTGAAATTTACTCGCCACCCACACTCTCCTTTTCCAAAAGTTCCATCACATGTGCGACTGTATGAAATGAGCCACACACCACGACGATATCATTAGGATTAGCATCGGACATAGCTTGTTTCCATGCCGCCTCTACACTCTCAAATACCGATGGGTTTTCAAGATGTTGAGCAAGTACATCCGCTGAAGCGCCACGAAATTCATTAAGTGGCGCAACATACCAACTATCCGCCAATGGCATTAAGCACGCTAATGTTCCCGCAATATCTTTATCACCTAGCATACCAACAACAATACGCACTTTGGTATCAGACTTACGCGGTAATTGTGATAATTTTTCAGCTAAATATCCTGCTGCATGAGGATTATGTGCCACATCAAAGATAACTAGAGGATGTTGTGAAATTACCTGAAAACGTCCAGGTAATTGTGCTCGAGACATTCCTTCAACAATGCTTTGCTGTGTTATTGCTTGACTGACCTTATCATCAGATTTGAGCAAGCAACGGATGACCCCCATCGCTGTCGCCGCATTGGCTAGCGGAATATTAGGGATAGGCAACGCATCAAATTCACAATCAGCACAACGCCAATGCCAATGATCACCTTCAATAACAAAAGACCAATCCGTTTCTCGACGGAAAAGCTTAGCCTGTTTTCCATTGGCAACTTCAGCAATGGAATGAGGCATATCTGGCTCACCCACAACAGCGTAGTGATTAGCACGGAAAATACCGGCTTTCTCGTGACCAATATGCTCTCTATCTGCACCTAACCAATCAGTATGATCGAGTGCAATACTTGTGATAGCAGCAATATCTGCATCAACGATATTCGTCGCATCTAATCGACCGCCTAATCCTACTTCAAGAATAACAACATCAAGTTGTGCTTGTTGAAATAACTTCAGCGCAGCCAGAGTGCCATATTCAAAAAAGGTCAGCGAAATATCGCCTCTAGCTTGTTCAATTTCTGCAAAAACTTCACAAAAAGCATCTTCGGAAAGTTCTTTGCCTTGAATACGTACACGTTCTGTGTAGCGAACAAGATGAGGTGAGCTATAAACGCCGACTTTCAATCCTGATGCCATCAAGATTGACTCTAGCATATGACAGGTTGTGCCTTTTCCATTTGTACCTGAAACAGTAATGACTTTAGGTGCAGGGCGTAACACATTTAATATTTTTCCTACCTCGCCTACACGTTCTAACCCCATATCAATGGCGCTTGAATGTAAGTGTTCAAGATAAGAAAGCCACACCGACAGAGGCGATGTGGCTTTAGGAGCAGTTATGATATTAGACATCTTCTTTTTTATTCGTTTCGATGTTAATTTCTGGCTCGTTATCAGCAGATTCGATTTCATCAGCAATCATTTCTTCGCCAATAATTTCATCTTCATCTTCGACTAAATCATATTGAGTCAGCTTAGCCAGTAATTCAGCCAGCTCATCACGCATTTCTGGACGACGAACAATCATATCAATCGCCCCTTTTTCTAACAGAAACTCACTACGTTGGAAACCTGCTGGCAGTTTCTCACGTACAGTTTGCTCAATAACGCGTGGGCCTGCAAAACCAATCAGTGCTTTAGGCTCCGCAACGTTAATATCGCCTAACATGGCTAAACTTGCAGAAACACCGCCCATTGTAGGATCAGTCATCACTGAGATATAAGGCAAACCACGTTCTTGCATTTTTGCTAATGCTGCACTGGTTTTTGCCATTTGCATTAATGACATCAGCGCTTCTTGCATACGCGCACCGCCACTTGCAGAGAAGCAAATCAGAGGACAATTATCTTCTAGTGCTTGTTCAACAGCACGAACAAAGCGCGCCCCCACAACAGAAGCCATAGAGCCGCCCATAAACGCAAACTCAAAAGAAGCAGCAACAACTGGCATCTTTTTCAATGTTCCTTTCATGACGACTAATGCGTCTTTTTCCTGAGTTTGCTTTTGAGCAGCGCTAATTCTGTCTTTATATTTTTTGGAGTCGCGGAATTTCAGAATATCTTTAGGCTCTAATTCACTACCTAATTCTGTGGTACTTCCTGTATCAAGGAAAGTCTCAAGGCGACGGCGCGCTGAAATGCGCATATGGTGATCACATTTAGGACAAACCTCCAAATTACGCTCTAATTCTGCGCGATAGAGTACCTGTCCACAGCTATCACATTTAGTCCAAACTCCTTCTGGGATATTGGCTTTACGTGAACTTGTGATAGTGCTTTTATTTAGAATTTTTTCAATCCAGCTCATTAACGGACCTTTTCGTCTGAATCTGACCTTCGCCAGTAAAATTATTGTGAGCGTATCAACCACAATGCACTGGCTGTGTGGTTAGCAAAGTTTATGATGATACCGCTTACTGAATTTCAGCGCATCTCTTTATTATGGCTATTCTACGGCAAAAACTAATGATAACTGCTCAAACCTCTTTGCTATCACTTTCTTTCTTCGCTTTTGCACTCGCTCTGCGATGGCGTATGATCTCAATGACGCCCGGTAAAATAGAAATAACAATAATGGCAACAATTAGCAATTTTAAGTTCTTTTGAACTATATCTAAGTCACCAAAAAAGTATCCCGCATAAGTAAATAACAGTACCCATGCAATTGCCCCAGTAACATTATAAAAGGCAAAATGACGATATGACATTTTTCCCATTCCTGCAACGAATGGCGCAAAAGTTCGGATAATCGGCACGAATCTTGCCAAAATAATCGCTTTACCACCATGTTTTTCATAAAAAGCATGGGTTTTGTCCAGATATTCACGACGAAAAATACGTGAATTAGGCTTACTAAATAGCTTTTCGCCAAAAAGTCGCCCTATAGAATAGTTCACTGCATCACCTAAAATCGCGGCGCAAAGCAACAGTAAGACAATAATATGGACATTCACATCATTGGTATCTAAAGAAGCTAAAGCACCAGCAACAAACAGCAATGAATCACCAGGTAAAAATGGCGTTACCACCAGCCCTGTTTCACAAAAAACAATCAGAAACAAAATGGCATAGACCCATGCACCATATTGCGCGACAAGCTCTGCTAAATGCGCATCAATATGTAAAATAAAATCAATTAGAAATTTTATCAAATCAACAAATTGCGTTAATATTTCCATAAATCCTCAGAGAACTGGGTGTTTTTATGATTGAGATATTTCAATAGGGGTATCCGCTAAAAATAGTGGGCCCATTGCAGGTTTTGGTAATTCAAAATGCTCAGGATAATCCACTGCCACCAAATACAAGCCATTTGCTTTAGCTGTTGCAGCAGCCTTGGTTCTGTCTTTTAAGGCTAATAATTCAGCCATCCAAGTAATGTCCTGATTGCCACACCCTATTTCTAAAAGGCTACCGACAATATTTCGCACCATATGGTGTACAAAAGCATTCGCTTTAATATCCACCACAACATAATCACCATATCGAGAAACGTTAACATGCATAACGTTACGCCATGGCGTTCGTGATTGACATTGAACGGCTCTAAAAGAGGTAAAATCATTTTCACCCAATAAACATTGGGCAGCCTGATGCATACGCTCAGCATCTAAAGGGTAATGAAAATGCGTCACTCCAGATGATAATATAGCGGGACGATAGCGATGATTAAAAATCACATAGCGATAACGTCTTGCCGTTGCGCTAAAACGTGCATGGAAATCATCAGAAACCGTTTTTACCCAACGTACAGCGATATCCGCAGGTAAATGGGTATTAACACCCATTGTCCATGCGGGATCTTTACGGTGCGCCGTTGTTTCAAAATGGACAACTTGCCCCGTTGCATGCACTCCAGCATCTGTTCTTCCGGCACAAAAAACTGATATAGGTTCATTAGCCACTTGTGAAAGGGCTTTTTCTAACCGTTCTTGTACACTGCGCACTTCATTTTGGCGTTGCCAGCCATAATAACGACTACCATCATACTCAACGCCTAACGCGATTTTGATTGTTGTGCTTTCAGAAATAACCGTTGACTCAGTCAAAGGTTGTTCTGTTACTTCAGCACTCACTGGCGCATTCATTAGTAAAACTGCTCCTGCATTAATTGTTCTGCCACTTCAACAGCCATTAATGCCCCACCAAAGCGCACATTATCTGCCACTGACCAAAATTGTAAGGCTTCTGGCATACCATAATCATTACGGAAGCAACCTAAATTTAGGCTCACATTTCCCGAAGCATCGGTCACTTGTGTTGGAAAATCATTTTCATCACTGATACTCAGGTCTTCATTTTCTTGCAATGTTTCACGTGCTTCATCACTGCCCATTGGGCGTGATGTTTCTAATTGCACTGATTGCGCATTACCATAGAAAACTGGAGCTTGTAATGTAGTGACTGAAATTGGAAGGCCTTCGTCTTGTAAGATTTTACGAATTTGGTCAACCATGCGACGCTCTTCTTGTACTGAGCCTTCGTCATCAACCATAAGAGGTAGAATATTAAAGGCCAGTTGCTTATTAAAACGGCCTAATTCAGGTGGAACACCATTAAGTAAACGAGCACTTTGTCCAGCAAGTTCATCAACTGCTTGTTTTCCAAAACGGGAGACTGACATTAAATTGGTCACGCTAAGACGAGTTAAACCAGCAGCTTCTGTTAATGGATTAATCGCACGTAACAATTGGCTCACCATACTGTCAGCAATAGAAACGATATTACGGGTGCGATATTCTGCAAGCATTGAGCTATTCACGCCAGGGACTATCAGTGGTACATCCCAATCCATAGCAAATATGCCACTACAATCAATGACGATGCAGCCTGAATCTGCTGCTTGCTGTGCATATTGCGCACTAATTTCTGTCGGAGCAGCAAAGAAAGCTAATTGAATATCTGCCCATTCGATATTGTGAATACCTTGAACAGCAACACTTTTGCTGTTTACACGCACAGATTTTCCAATACTGTCTTCACTTGCGATTGCGGTCAGTTCACCAATGGGAAATTCACGCTCTTGCAACAGCTCTAAAATAGCTTCACCAACAGCACCTGTTGCACCAACAACAGCAATATTCCAACCTTCTCCCATAAGATATCCTCCAATACCATAAAATTTTAAAAATAATGTTGTGCTTTATTTGCGTGTAGCACTTTTGTATGTAGCACTAAAACCAATCGCACTTAATGTATTGGCCGTGGTTTGGTTATCACAAATTACATGTAGTGAAGACCATTCACGGCGTACAGGATAAAGTTTGCGTAATTTATCAAACTCTCCTTTTACACCGGCCACTTTTCGTAATGGTGCATCATCTCGACGCACATCATAAACAAGGTGGATCAGTTGTTTTAATAACGTTTGTGTTAGCTCACCTTGTACTGAAATTGTTGAAATAGTCGGTGCTGGCAACAAGGTTGATAATTCAACTTGTTGAGGCTGTCCAATAAAATCACAGTAAGCTTCAAATACTTGTGTTGTACCGCGCGCTTTACCTTCTAAGGTATAACCCGCAATATGTGGAGTGCCTATATCGACTTTATTTAATAATTCAATAGAGAGATCTGGCTCTGGCTCCCAAACATCTAATACCACACGTAAGGATTTACCTTTCTCAAGTACAGATAATAGTGCTTGATTATCAACAACCTCACCACGGCTCGCATTAATTAAAATACGTCCTTCAGGTAATTTTTCGAGGTTGTTCTCATTTATCAAATGATAACTTTTGTATGGACCTGATTTATTGAGAGGTGTATGGAAAGTCAGAATGTCCGCTTTTTCTAATAGCGTTTCCAATGAATGAAATTCTTCATTATCACCGTTATCTGCTCTAGGTGGATCGCAAAGTAATACATTGACACCTAATGCGCGTAAGCGTGTTGCTAATCGCCCACCGACATTACCCACGCCCACAATACCAACAACTTTATCGGCTAATTGAAAGCCATCTTGCTCTGCAAGCATCATCAGTGCAGAAAATACATATTCTACAACAGCAATAGCATTACAACCTGGTGCTGATGAAAAACCAATTTGTTGTTGCTCTAACCATGCAATATCCACATGGTCAAAACCGGCCGTTGCCGTTCCAACAAATCTCACTGGCTTGCCTGATAATAAGGATTCATTGACTTTAGTAATCGATCTCACCATTAAGGCATCAGAATCATTAAGTTCATCAATAGGTAAAGGACGACCAGAAACCGCTTTTACCTCACCTAATTGGCGGAAAAGCTGTTCCGCATAAGGCATGTTTTCATCAACCAGAATTTTCACTGTGTTATCTCACTGATTTGGTATTTATGTGTGTAAACAATCAATCAAAAAATAAATTTAAGCGGTCTATTTTGCCACTTATTAACAACAAAGCCTATTATTGACAGTAAAATCTGCCTAGATTTTAAGTAAATATATGAAAAGAAGACTTAGCAATTGGGTAATCGACGAAAACGTTCTGGCGTTGTGCCAGCAAATTGTTGAAACATTGCAATAAATGTAGACGAAGAGCTGTATCCCACATCAAACGCAATTTCATTCACACTTTTTCCTTGTTCTAATAAAGAAATTGCATGTAAAAAACGTAAGCGCTTACGCCATTCGCTAAAAGACATGCCTAATTCTTGTTGGCAACGACGAGAAAGTGTTCTCTCTGAGGTATAACGTTTTTTAGCCCATTCTTCTAACGAAGTATTATCAGCTGGGTCCTGCTCTAATGCAGAAAGTATTGGGGCAAGTAATTTATCTTTAGAAGAAGGTAAGTATGTATGATGAATCGGTGAAGCTTTAAGCTGATCTATCAACACTTGTGCTAAGCGAAAATCTTCTTCTGTTTGTGGTTTACAGACACCACGATGAAAGAAATCAGAAAATATAGTTGAAAAAATAGCACTTAATTGAATTAAACACGGTTTATCTAACAAACCTTCACACCAACTTGGTGCGATATCTAGCACCTTAAAAGAGAGTGTCTTTTTATTATAACTAGCATGCCCTACATTTTTAGGGATCCACACACTAAATTCAGGGGGTGCTAAAAACCGCTGTCCTCCAGCTTCTAAATCCATGACACCAGAAATCACATAAAGCAACTGACCAAAATCATGTTGATGATAAACAAACTCGGTTTCAGCTAATAGTTGCTCATCACGAAATCGCACTGTATCTGGATCAGACAATAACCATTGCATTTTTTGTTGTTCAATTGTCATCTTTATGTTGTTCTCTTGTCATGTTGTCTTTATTGGCCTATCTGTTGTCTGGTTTTCATTATATATATCTAATCAGACAAGCTTACAATAGCAACCTGGTTTAAAAATAGATGTGAGAACAATGAAAAACGCAATATTTCCGCTTTTAGCAGTACTGATCTGGTCCATTAATGCCGTCGTCAATAAAGCAGCTGCGTCTGTTATCGATCCTGCGGCTATCTCTTTTTATCGTTGGTTTCTCGCCTTTTTAATTATGACGCCTTTTTTGATCATGCCTGTTTGGCACCATCGTAAAACCGTCAAACAATATTGGTGGAAATTATTTATTCTTGGTGCATTAGGAATGGTGATGTACCAGAGTTTGGCTTATTATGCTGCACATTATGTTAGCGCCACATTTATGGGCATCTTGAACTCGTTGATCCCATTACTGACGGTTATTATCAGTATTTTTGTTTTACGCGTTGTGCCTACTGTCGGAATAGTGCTCGGTACTGTGCTTTCAATTAGTGGTTTGGTCTGGCTAATTAGTCGTGGAGAACCGACCCAGTTACTTTCTCAAGGATTGGGATATGGCGAGCTAATGATGTTTATTGCTTCGGCATCATACGCACTTTATGGCGTTTTAACAAAACGGTGGTCTATCGCACTACCTAATTGGCAATCACTTTATGTTCAAATTGGGTTTGGTGTTCTGTTATTATTACCAAACTTCTTTCTTGCCGAAAGCGTGGCATTAACGAAAGACAATATTGGATTAGTGATTTTCGCGGGGATTGGTGCTTCTATTCTTGCTCCTTACCTGTGGATCTTAGGTGTGATGAAATTAGGTGCGAATACAACCTCTATTTTTATGAACCTAATGCCATTATTTACAGCAATGATTGCTATCACACTTCTTGGTGAAGAAATGCATAGTTATCATTTAGTGGGTGGTGGTATTGTGTTATTGGGTGTGCTCTTAGTGCAACAACTGAGAGCACCACTGAATTTCCGACGTCAGTCTGCAACGAAAAAAGCAGATTGTCATCAGGAGATGTGAGTCAATGTCAAAAAGACAACAATAAAAAAATACCGGCTAAATTCTTAGCCGGTCACATCATGATGTTAGGTTTTATAAATAAAACTGACATAAGAAATCAAAGTATAAAATATAAAGTAATACAAGTATCCGTGGCAAACATTACCAACTTTTATATTAAATAGCTTCTACTTATTTGTAATAAAATAATCCAGATCAATTTTTTTCAGCTCTTTTTGTCCTATTAGTCCTTTCTATTAACCTAACTCCATATAAAACAAAACATTTAATGATTTTAGTTACAATTAAATTAAACGATTGAAATAAAACACGATTAATTTCATTTAATTATTTAAAACAATTAGTTATAAAAAACCGTCTATTTTATTAGAATAATAAAACAGGTAACTATTAGAAGGGGTATTTTTAAAGATTATTTATATAATCTTTTTTAAATAGTTTTTATTCAAAAAGTATCTTTATTAGAATAATAATTTATTTTAACTTGTGAATTTAAAATAAAAAGGCAGTCTCCATTAAAATGAAGCCTGCCTTTTTTAATAAGAAAATATAAGTATAACTAACTAGTTTTTATATTTGCTCATTACTAATGAAGCATTAGTACCACCAAAACCAAAGCTATTTGACATTACAGTGTTTAACTTTTGTTCTGTTGGCTGAGTAATAATATTCATACCCAGTGCTTTATCATCTAATTCTTCAATATTAATGCTTGGTGCAATAAAACCATGCTCTAACATCAATAAGCTATAAATTGCTTCATGTACACCAGCCGCACCTAATGAGTGACCGGTCATCGCTTTAGTGGCTGAAATAGCTGGTGTATGTGTACCAAATACTTCAGTGATAGCTTCAAGTTCTTTTAAATCACCAACTGGCGTTGAAGTACCATGTGTATTGATGTAATCAACTTTCTCAACATCTTGCATTGCCATTTGCATACAACGCACAGCACCTTCACCAGAAGGAGCAACCATATCTGCGCCATCGGAAGTTGCACCATAGCCTACAACTTCAGCATAAATATGTGCACCACGCGCTAATGCGTGTTCTAACTCTTCAACAACCACAATACCGCCACCACCAGCGATAACAAAACCATCACGGTTTTTATCGTAAGTACGGGAAGCTTTACTTGGTGTTTCGTTATATTTCGTTGAAAGTGCGCCCATAGCGTCAAATTCGCAGGTCATTTCCCAACTTAATTCTTCGCCACCACCAGCAAACACAACATCTTGTTTGCCTAATTGGATAAGCTCAACGGCGTGGCCAATACAGTGTGCTGATGTTGAACAAGCAGAACTGATTGAATAGTTAACGCCTTTAATTTTAAAAGGTGTTGCTAAACACGCTGAAACACCCGATGCCATTGCACGAGTCACCATATAAGGACCTACGCCACGTAGACCTTTTGCTCTCATGCCATCAGAACCTTGGACTTGGTTACGTGGAGAACCACCACCAGATCCTACGACTAAACCTGAACGAATATTAGAAACTTGGTCTTCACTCAGACCTGAATCTGCTATCGCTTCTTGCATAGATAAATAGGCATAAACCGATGCGTCGCTCATAAAACGGCGGATTTTACGGTCAATAAGACCTTCAGTATCAAGCTTAACGTTGCCCCAAATGTGGCTACGAAGCCCCATCTCTTTAAATTCTTCTGAGAAAGTTATCCCGGAACGGCCTTCCTTTAAAGAATCCAGCACTTCTTTCTGGTTATTACCAATGCTCGAAACAATACCCAGACCCGTGATCACTGCGCGCTTCATTCATACCTCTTTACAATAATAGTTGTAGCTGCGGGATTTCTGAGTAGCACTCTAGCGTACAGTTGTACGCTGAACAAGTCCGATCAGGATCTTTTTTACAAAAATGCAGATAAGCTGATAAAACAGTTTCCCCTTAAAGGCTGGTACAACCTAGCTAACAGCGCTAAGATATTAGACAATTTTTTGGAGAAATACAGGCAGTTCCGTGAATAATAGCTCGATAAATACCGCATCTTTAAGTTGGAATGAACTTGGTACGCCTATCTCAGAACAATTTGGCGATATTTACTTTTCAAACCAAGACGGCCTAGAAGAAACAAGACACGTATTCTTACAGGGAAATCATTTTCCATTACGTTTTGGTACACATGTACGCTCTGAATGTGTTATTGCAGAAACAGGGTTTGGTACTGGACTGAATTTTTTAACACTGTGGCAAGCGTTTGAGCAATTTAGACAAACATCACCCAACGCATGTTTAAAGCGCCTTCACTATGTTAGCTTTGAAAAATTCCCTCTCACAAAAAATGATTTACAATCCGCTCATTGCCATTGGCCTGAACTTGAAAAATATTCAAAAGCACTTTGTTCTCAATGGCCATTACCTATCGCTGGTTGCCACCGTATTATTCTCGCAGATGGGGCAATCACACTAGATTTATGGTTTGGTGATATCAACACCTTGTTACCGCAAACTCGCCAAGCACTACGCAATAAAGTAGATGCATGGTTTCTCGATGGCTTTGCCCCTTCTAAAAATCCACAAATGTGGAGTGAAACACTCTTTCAATCCATGGCAGATTCAATGAGAGAAAATGGTACATTTTCGACATTTACTGCTGCCGGTATTGTAAAACGAGGTTTGCAAAGTGTTGGGTTTGAGATAAAAAAAATCAAAGGATTTGGGCAAAAAAGAGAGATGTTGACAGGTGTATTCCCTCATTCATCCTCCCCCGAATACCTACCTTATTATGCACGACCTCATGCAACACAAGCACAAGATATCGCTATCATAGGTGGTGGTATTGCTAGCACCTTTATCGCACTTTCTTGCTTAAGAAGAGGCGCTAAAGTCACCTTATATTGTGAAGATAAACAGCCCGCAACAAATGCATCAGGTAATCGACAAGGTGTTTTATACCCTTTGTTAAATGGTAAGTCCGACGAAATAGAGCAATTTTTTACAACCGCATTCTTATTTGCTCGACGTGCTTATGACAATCTAAACCAAGCTGGCATTATGTTTTCTCACCAATGGTCTGGTGTTGCTCAACTTATTTATAATGATAGAGTGCGAAAAAAAGCAGAACGAATAATTAATCATTCTGCATCTTTTCACGAAATAGCTTGTTACCTTTCTCAAGATGAGATGAATACCCAGTGCGGGTTAGATATTAATTACGAAGGGCTTTTTTACCCGCAAGCTGGCTGGCTTTCTCCCACTGAATTAACCACTCAAGCACTAAAATATGCTCAACAATTGGGTTTAATACTGCAATTTAATCATCAAGTTACGCAGATAATGCAACATGACTCATCTTGGAGCTTAAATATCGTTCATCGTAACGATAATCATGTGACACAAATTCAATCACAACATGATTGCGTAATTTTGGCAAATGGACATCGAATTACCGACTTTACCCAAAGTGCCAAGTTACCGATTAGTGCGGTTAGAGGCCAAGTTAGTCATATTCCAACAACAAATACACTATCAAAATTAAAAACAGTGCTTTGTTATGATGGCTATTTTACGCCAGTTGATAATCAAGATAATTTGCATTGTGTTGGCGCAAGCTTTCGCAGAGATAGGTTAGATTTGACGGTTTCCAGTGAGGAGCAAGAAGACAATCAATATCATCTTACGCACTGTTTAGCCAAAACACCTTGGTGCTTTGATGTTGATTTTAGCCAAAACAATGCACGAGTCGGTATTCGTTGTACGATACGCGATCATCTACCGCTATTAGGTGAAGTACCCAACTTTGAAAACTTGCTATTAGCATATACCCATTTAGATAGGTTTAAGCGTAGAAGACAAACGCCCGTTTTAGCGCCTGCTTATCATCAGCTTTATATCATCAGTGCATTAGGCTCTCGTGGATTATGTTCAGCACCGTTATCAGCCGAAATTCTCGCAAGCCAAATTTTTGATGAACCCTTCCCTGTCGAAGATAGTGTATTGAATGCCTTACACCCTAATCGTTTTTGGGTAAGGCCTTTACTACGCGGAAAACCGATTGAAGTAAAAAAGTAAAAGTAGCTTCTCCCGTTAGTGTATAAGCAACCGCTTTAGGTTGCTTATTTTAACGTTATTATTTTTTAATGTTATGAACTAATAAATCTTACATTTCATTGCACAGCGCGTTTCTTTCACGAATCCCCCTCTTTCAACTTCATCGTCTAAGATTTCTTGCAAAGAGTGTGGAACTTCATTTTCTGGCAAAATAGAAAAACCTAAGCGTTGATAATACGGTGCATTCCAAGGAACATGACGAAATGTTGTCAATGTAACGGTACTGAATTGGCGCGCCGTTGCTTCATCTTTGACTTTTTGAATAAGTAATTTACCAATTCCGTTATTTTGCCAATCTTGGCTGACAGAGAGTTCATGAATAAATAAACTATCAGTCAATGCTTGCGTCATAATAAATCCCACAGGTTCATTGTCGTGATTAACCGCAACCCAATGTTCATGTTGGTTAATAAATTCTAGATGTGTTTCAACCCCTTGGACATCACTTTCGCTGATCCACTTTAAGTCTTCTAATATGCTAAAAAGTTGCCCTGCAGATTGCTCAATCGTAGGTAATTTAATGGCATCATCAATTTGTGTTTGACGAAGTGTAATACCATTATTTTTTATTTTATTTTGTGTGATCGTCATATCTATTTCCAGTTCTATACTTTAATACTTTGATAGTTAAACTTATTAAAAAGCCATCCTATTGGATGGCTTACATTAACACTAAATTGATGACTACTTTTTCAGCTATTTTAATCTTTCGGTAAAATACCATAAGATTGAAACTGACCACTCGCCTCAATAAAACGTGTGTAATATTTATTATCTTCTACCGAGTCCTTTACAGCCCTATTAGCATACGCATTAGAGACTGCCAATGTCGCCTTATAAAGTTTATCTTTTAATGCGTTGTGGATCTTTGGATCTTCACTTTCCTGAATTTGATTTAAAAGCGACACAAGCTCTTCTGCTTCTGCTTGAATATCGGGATCAGTAAATTCTGCCGTCGGTAGCATGTAATCTAAATTGAGATTCACCGAATCGTTATACTCATCTTCTTGTGTAAATGGATTTAAATCTTTAGCGTACTCAGCAGAAATGTATTTAATAAATTCTGGTTTATCAAAACACTTATTTTTTATACCACCGTCATTATTTTTATTGCGTGTACGAATTTCATTAGGAAATGGCTCGCCTAGAGGGTAGGTACATTGAAAGGTATTACCATCAATTAATGTAGCATTAGTGCTACGTACGGGGAGTTCAAACTCGTAACCATTAATAATCAGTGGGTAGTCAACCGTTTTAAACTGGTCTGTTTTCCCTTTCACGGCATACACTTCAGAAAGGGTGTAGTACATGAAATTATCAGGGTTTAATATGCCACCATTATTGTTGTCATAAACCATAAAAAGGGCATTATTGCCTGCACTGTCTTTTAAGTTATGCTCACCAGGCGACAATGTAATATAGCCATTTTTACCAGGTTCAACCTGATATTCTTTACCATCAACACTAAAGCTGATCATATTTTCGCTTGGATTACTGTAATAAAATTTATTTTTTTTATTATCTAAATCAACTTGATCACAAGCAGACAAAAATAAAATGGCGCTTGTAAGTAGGCTTATTTTAAAGAAATTTTTCATCGTATCGTTATCCTTATCATAAATATTCTATGCAAATCATTTGCATCCCGAGAAACATTCCTAAAAAACATTTAAAAGTAATTTTACAGAAATGGCAAGGTGTTACAAAAGATAGCACTATTATGCTTAATCAATGAGAGATACATCGACTTTGAAAAATCAAATAAAAACAATTGATAAATAGTGAGGATTGATTTTTGACTAAACACTCACCTTTTTCAACAGCAAATATCCTAAATATGACTTAAGTGTCATTATTTTAATAAGATTTTAAGAAAGAAAAAACAACCGATTGTGCCGGTTGTTCTCTTAGGTAGACATATAGAATTAATTAATTGAATTAACTAAATCGTGCCACGTAGATAATACTAATACTTGATCAGGTGGCGATAGCTCACCTGCTTTTATTGCCTTTTGAATGCTCTCTTCCACACGCGCTCTTAGCGCTTCTAATTGTGTGTTGTTTTCTTGCTCAAGCTCAGCAATAGCCAGTGTTATATGGCCTTGTAAATATCCACCAGCAAATAACTCATCGTCAGTGGCATGTTCAACACGGCTATCAATTCTATCTAACAAGTACGTTTCATACTCAGAAAGCATTATTTATCCTCAATATATAATGTTGCTGTATTCAGTATCTACACTGCATTATCAATGCAGAAAACGTATGATACAGCAACCTTACTACATCAGACTCCACCCTATCGGGTAAAACCTTCACAGTGGATAAGCGATAGTTATTCTCGCAATCCTTAATTAACTAAAGGGTTTTCCTGATAAGGAAACATCTCTTCCGTTAGCTCAGGGGTATTGTAAAACAAATGTAACGCATTAATAAATAGCTGAGCACGAGGTGGCGTGTTTTTATCTCGTAAATAAGCAAGCACTTGTTCTCTGACCTTGTTTCTAAACTCATAGCGATCAGGCTCAAAGTTACCTTCTAGATTGTCACAACTGACATTAAAAGGATAACCCGCAGCTTGGCAAAATAACCAATCCAGTGCTTGAGGTTTAATTTCTACCGCCTCAAACTGCCCTTGCGTCGTTTCATCGCGTCCATCGGGGCAATACCAGTAACCATAATCAACTTGTTGACGACGAGCCGCGCCTGCAATACACCAGTGTGATATTTCATGTAATGCACTCGCATAAAAGCCATGAGCAAAAATGATTTGGTGATAAGGTGTCTCTTCATTTGCTGGCAAATAAATCGGCTCATCATCCCCTTTGATTAAACGGGTTTGAAAACTTTCGCTAAAACATTGATTAAAGATATCAATTAACTGTTGGTAATGATGTGCTGACATTTAAAAAACCATTTATTCCTAATTAAAAAGTGCAGAGAACCAAAGTGCAATAGTATCGCCATGATTGTCATTAATGAGTTTGATGCTCATCAAGAAGGAGATAATGACCAGCATAGGCCTTATTAATTTTTGCCCTTTCGTTAAAACCAAGCCTGCACCTAAGCGAGCACCAATAAATTGCCCACAAAGCATAACTAAACCAAGAGTCCAAATAACTTGCCCACCAATAATAAAAAATAGTAGGGATCCAAAATTAGAGGTGAAATTGAGTAACTTAGCATGGGCAGTCGCTTTTGAGAGATTATATCCAAGTAACATGACATAACCTAAAGCGAAAAAAGAACCTGTACCAGGTCCAAAAATACCATCATAAAAACCCACACCTCCGCCTAATATTGCGCCAAATGTATAGTAACCAATACGTTGTTTACTGTCTTGAGCACCAATTGACGGAGTAAGAAGAAAATAAAGACCAATAGCAATAGTGAGAATTGGAAGTGCTTGTTTCAGAACCTCTGGATTAATAAATTGCACCAACATAGCGCCAGAAACCGCACCAATAAAGGTCATTAAAATCGCAAATCGTTGGGATTTTAAATCAATAACCCTGCGACGTATAAAATAGAGTGTTGCAGAAAATGAACCACCAACAGATTGCAGTTTATTGGTTGCAAGCGCTTGTACTGGTGAAATACCGACCGAAAGTAAAGCAGGAATAGTAATTAAACCGCCGCCACCAGCAATTGAATCGATAAAACCCGCAATTAAAGCGACAAAGAAGAGAAGAAGGTAGATGCCATCTGAAAAGAGCCAATCCATTTATCTATCCGAATTATCAGAAATGAAAGGACGTGTTGCTGTCTCTTTCGTTTATTTATTTTGAAGAGAGTAACAGCAACACAGTCTGAGCATAATAAAATTAGGCGCTCACACCTTTAAAGCTAACATCAAACTTACTACAGCTTATCAATCACGTTATTGATGTAGAATGATTACCACTGCATTAAAGGTGGCACAACATCACCACACTGACCACGCTGACGCAATGCATGATCGAGTAATACAATTGCCATCATCGCTTCTGCAATTGGAATAGCGCGTATTCCCACACAAGGATCGTGACGCCCCTTAGTTATCATATCGACTTCCTCACCGTCACGATTAATTGTTTTGCCTGCAATCGTGATACTGGAGGTCGGTTTTAATGCGATATGTGCAACAATAGGCTGACCACTGCTAATTCCCCCTAAAATCCCACCAGCATGATTACTGGTAAAACCATTCTTGGTGATTTCATCTCGGTTCTCTGTACCTTTTAATGTTACAACACCAAAACCATCACCAATTTCAATACCTTTAACGGCATTAATACTCATCAAAGCATGTGCTAAATCAGCATCTAGTCGATCAAAGACAGGTTCACCAAATCCAGCAGGTACGCCTTGAGCAACAACGGTGACTTTTGCACCAATAGAATTGCCTTCTTTTTTAAGTGCGCGCATATATTCATCAAGTGCATCTAAACGCGAAGGATCAGGACAGAAAAATGGATTACTTTCGACAATAGACCAATCAACAAGATCACACGTAATTGGCCCTAATTGAGATAGGTAACCTCGAACTTCGATACCTAATTTCTCTTTTAGGTATTTTTTTGCAATTGCACCTGCGGCAACACGCATAGCTGTCTCACGAGCAGAAGAGCGTCCACCACCACGATAATCACGTAAACCATATTTTTGTTCGTAGGTATAATCAGCATGACCAGGACGAAAAACATCTTTGATTTCACTGTAATCTTGAGAGCGTTGGTCAGTGTTTTCAATCAACAAACCGATGCTAGTTCCTGTAGTGACACCATTAAATACACCCGACAAAATACGAACTTGATCAGGCTCACGACGTTGTGTGGTATAGCGTGAAGTTCCGGGTCTACGTCTATCTAAATCAACTTGTAAATCGGCTTCTGTTAAAGGTAATCCAGGAGGCACACCATCAACAATACAACCTAATGCAACACCATGAGACTCACCGAAAGTCGTCACTCTGAATAATTGTCCGATACTGTTTCCTGCCATCCCTTTATTCCTATCTTTTACTGTGTGATGTTATCAATATGTTATTTGCAATAAATAACAATCTACCGTCTCATTGCTGTTACATCAACGTTTATCAGTAGAAAAACACGCTGAATATTCGACAAGCTGTTCGCGAGTTAACATAAAGACACCAAGCCCACCATTATCAAACTCAAGCCATGTAAACGGAACGTCTGGGAATTGTTCGATAAGATGAACCATGCTGTTTCCTACTTCACACACAAGAACACCTTTTTCACTTAAATATTCAGGCGCTTTTAGTAAAATTTGGCGTGTAATATCAAGACCATCAATACCTGATGCCAATGCTAATTCTGGTTCAACTTGGTATTCATCTGGTAAATCACCCATATCTTCAACATCAACATAAGGCGGATTCGTCACAATAATATCGTAAGGCGTTGGAACAATAGCGTTAAATAAATCAGATTGCATTGGGTAAACACGATGAGCCAGACCGTGGTTTTCAATATTAAATTCTGCCACTTCCAGAGCATCTACAGAAATATCAACCGCATCCACTTCCGCATCTTCAAATTCATGAGCACATGCAATGGCGATACAACCACTTCCGGTACATAAATCAAGAATACGTGTTGGCTCTTGCTGGATTAAACCATCAAAATGGTTATTGATTAATTCACCAATAGGGGAACGAGGAATAAGCACACGTTCATCAACATAAAATTCATGACCGCAGAACCAAGCTCGATGAGTTAAATAAGGAACAGGGATCTTTTCCTCAATTCGACTTTCAATCAGAGTAATAATTTCCATTTTTTCAGAGGTTGTTAATTTAGTCGATAACAGCGCATCTGGAATATCTAAAGGAAGTGCAATAGTTGGTAATACAAGCTGTAATGCTTCATCCCATGCGTTATCTGTGCCATGACCATAATAAATGTCAGATGAATTAAACTGACTCATAGCCCAACGTAGCATATCTAGGATAGTGCTTAAATCAGCAACTGCTTCCTCTTTTAGTGTTATATCCAAAATGGTTGTCCTCTGAAGAAATAGAAAGTCTGTAGTTTGCCATGAAGATGGTGATAAATCAGCGGGAAACCGTAAAAAAACATAACAACGTTATCACTACGGCTTATATCAACACACTTATTATGGTTTTATACTTCAGTCATAGAATAAAAAGCAAAACATACAAACTATTTAAAATTAAAATTTGATATTTTATACTTTTAATTTAACTTTCATTAGCAAGAAATTAAAAACGAGCCATACTTAATACATGAAAGAATTAACTGTATACCAATATGCGCCTAGAGATGTTTTTCATTCAATATGCAGTCACTTGATAACAAATACATAATTTTTGAAAACTCTTTTTGATATCTTTTTATCTTAGTTTTACCGCAAGCTTAAGATATAAAAAAGTTTATGTTCCACAGATATTCTGAGCAAAGCAACTTGTTAATCACCTCGTATTTGCTAGCTATGTGACTATTTCGGCAGGGTAGATACCCTGCCTTTTTTTATGCCAAATTTATAACCTATACTTTTTTATCTCTGACACTATTTCATGTACTATTGCCTTATAAAAACAGTAACACTATGAAGAATCATAAAAAATGAATAAAAAATTTTCACTGCCACCTTCTGAAATTGAGTTATTTCAGGAAATGATAAAAGGTACAAAGAAATTACCTCAAGATAAAATACTTCACTCGCCAAAACGTAAAAAAGTGACACACTACGCTATTGAACGTTTGCAACAAGAACAAGTTGATGCTTCATATTATTTTTCTGATGAATTTCAACCTAATTTAGCGACAGAAGGCCCTATGCGCTACCTAAGAGAAGGCGCAAATGCTTATGAGTTGAAAAAACTACGTCGTGGCGATTATGTTCCTGAGTTTTTTCTAGATTTACATGGTTTAACACAACTAATTGCCAAACAAGAGATTGGTGCTTTGATTGCAGCCTGTAGGCGAGAGCACGTTTACTGTGCTTGTATTATGCATGGACATGGCAAACATATTTTAAAACAACAAACACCACTTTGGTTAGCGCAGCACCCAGATGTCATTGCGTTCCATCAAGCCCCAAAAGAATGGGGAGGTGATGCCGCGTTATTAGTGTTAGTCGAAAATGATGATATTGCCCGTCGTTGATATATCAGTTATCTCAAGCATTAACCCTTAAATCACCCGAATGGTGAAATAAGGCGTTAATTATTTTTATTGAACTAATTTATTTCAATGTTGAAGGTGAGACTTGCCATAGCAACTCCCCTGCACCTTTTGACAAATCAAAATCAACACAAGCAATCGTTGATGTTGAAAACATAGGCGCGCACACCGCAGGGCACAATTCAGCCACAACATAGCCGACTAAAGGCAAATGGGATATAACCAAGATATTTTGATATCCTGTATCTCCTAAAGCACGTAAATAATGTGCAATATGTGAAGGATTACCACCAGGAATAAGCCCTTCGTCGGTTTCTATTTTGCTTGGTAGCGCTAAATCTGTTTTTACAGCCTCTAATGTTTGTTGAGCTCGTAAATAAGGGCTAACTAAAACATAATCGATAGGATGCCCTTGCGTTGTCATCCATTCAGCCATCTTTATTGATTCACTTCTTCCACGCTCAGTCAGTGGTCGTAGTGCGTCGCTTGCAGCATCAAGCGCTGCTTCTCCATGGCGCATAATAAAAATTTGCATAGTAAATTATTAAACCTATTTTATTTTTTGTAATTACTGGCATTAACGTTTTTAAGATAATTAATCTAATCAAGATAAAATGAATATATTCTTATATCAAATCGCCAATGTCCTAATTGCAATTGCATAATTCACCTATTTAAAATCATGCCATTGTTTTACAAATTTCATGTCATTTTTCAGGATTTTATTTTAAAAAACTTCATTTTTAAATTTATTTTCAAATAACTATATTGCCATATCTGGCTATCATTAACACTTTCGACCCTTTTTTCCATTAAAAATTCATCAATTATTAATCTGACGCAAAAAGTACAAGAAAAAAGGCGCCTAAGCGCCTCAATCTAAACAAGTGTCACAAAAGGAAAATGCAATGGTATAGAGGTTTAATTAGTCATAAAAACGTTCATTTCGTTTAGCCATTTCAACTAACCGTTCACAAGGACGATATCTTTCACCATATTTATCAGTAAGTTGATTAAGTTTTTCTACTACTTTTGTTGTTCCCATGCTATCCATATAACGGAAAGGGCCACCAAAGAAAGGAGGGAAACCGATACCAAAAACAGCACCAATATCACCATCACGAGGTTGTTTTATAATATTTTCATCTAAGCAACGAACCGCTTCATTTAGCATCAATAACAAACAACGTTCTGTGATTTCAGAGTAAGACAATTGGCTTTTGGGTTTAATTTGTAAAAGACGATAAATAGTAGGATCGGGCTGTTTTTTATTTTTTCCAAATGAAAAAGGCAGAACATGTTTTGTATAAAGGTAAAAACCTCTGCCATTTTTACGCCCTTTTCTATCATCAGCAATAATGGCATCAACAGCAGGTGGAGAAGCAAATCGTTCACCAAATGCATTCACTAATATTGGTGTTATTTTTGTACCAATATCGATACCAACTTCATCCAATAACTGAATAGGCCCTACAGGGAAGCCAAATTGAACGAGTGCTTTATCAATATTTTCAATCGGTTCACCCTGTACTAAACAGGTCAATGCTTCACTAATATAAGGAGCTAGAATACGATTAACATAGAATCCGGGTTTATCACCTACAACTATCGCAACCTTACCTTGCTTTTTAGCGAAAGCCACCGTTGTTGCAATAGTTTTTTCGTTAGTATTATCATGTGGAATAACTTCAACTAATGGCATTTTTTCTACAGGGCTAAAATAGTGAAGCCCAATCACTTTTTCTGGATATTTCGCTGTTTTTGCAATTTCATGAATAGGTAATGAAGAGGTGTTAGATGCAAAAATAATTTTACCTTTCCCCACATCTTCAATATCTGCCACCATTTTCTGTTTTAAAGCAAGATCTTCAAACACCGCTTCAACAATAATGTTGGATTGATGAAAACCGCTGTAATCCAATGAACCAGAAAGTAAGCTCATTTGGCGTTGACGTTCACGTGCAGATAATCTTTTTTTACTGACCTTGGACGAAAGCGCTTTCCAACTATAATTTAAGGCTTGAGCAATTCCCTTATCGCTAATATCTTTGATCCTTGCAGGTAAATTGCCCTTTGTGGCAGTAACAAAAGCAATACCGCCCCCCATTAATCCCCCACCTAAAATACCGATATGATGCAAACCATCAGGTTTTTGAGATGAACCTGTCTCATTTTTAAGTGTTGTTGAAGCAAAAAAGAGATGTCTTAACGACGATGAAACTGGTGTCATCGCTAACTCACCAAAAGCAGTTGCCTCTTCTTTAAACCCTGTTTGAATATCTTTTTCGAGTCCACGCTCTATTACATGCAAAATACGTTCAACTGCAGGATAATGCCCTTTTGTCTTAGCTAATGCGCGTTTTTTCGCTTGCCCAAAAAGTATATTTCTCCCTAATGTGGTATTTGCCCAGAAACGATCCATGATTGAATGTTTTTTCTGCTCTTTTTTACCCGACAAAATCCATTTTGCTGCAACATCTAATAAAATATCTTGTGAAACAACATCATTAACAAGACCTAATTTCAACGCTCGTTTAGCATTGATTTGTTTACCTGTTAAAATTAAATCTAACGCCGACGTCACACCAATAAGACGAGGTAAACGCTGAGTTCCCCCTGAGCCGGGCAATAACCCAAGTTGCACCTCAGGAAGCCCTAAACGTGTTTTGTTATTATCCGAACAAATTCGTCCGTGGCAGGCCAATGCTAATTCAAGTCCCCCACCAAGACATGCACCATTGATAGCTGCAACAACGGGTAATGGGTAATTTTCAAGTTGGGTAAAAAGGTCTTGTCCTGCTTTTGCGAGTGCACTTGCTTCTTCTTTTGTTTTGCAACCCGCAATCATTGAGATATCAGCGCCAGCAATAAAACTATCTGCCTTACCTGATGTGATAATTAATCCTTTTACACCAGAATGTTGTTGCGCTTGTTTCAAAACATCTTGGAACTGCTGTACAAATTCAGCTTTTAAGGTATTCACTTTTTCGCCGATAACATCAATTGTTATAACGCCGACTTTATCGTTACGAACTGAAAATTGGAAAACGGAAGGTTTTTCTAGTGTTGTTTGTTGTTGTTCCATTATTCCACCTCCAAAATCATAGCTGCACCTAATCCACCAGCCGCACATGCGGTCGTTAACCCAAACCCACCACCTCGGCGTTTAAGCTCATGGAGCATCTGTGTCACCATTCTTGCCCCAGTTGCTGCAAATGGGTGTCCATAAGCAATAGAACCACCTAGCACATTAAATTTATCCATATCCACCTCTCCAATTGCCTTAGATAATCCTAATTGCTCTTTAGCAAATCGTTCACTCGCAAATAACGTCAAATTACTCAACGTTTGCGCAGCAAAAGCTTCATGCATATCAATTAATGTTAGATCACTCAAAGAGAGGCCTGCGCGCGAAAGCGCAAGTGGCGTGGCATAAGATGGTCCTAATAACATATCTTTCCAGACATCTGTTGCAGTAAACGCATAACTACGTAGATAACCAATCGGTTGATAGCCTAAGCTTTTTGCAACTGACTCTTTCATCATTAATACTGCGGCTGCGCCGTCCGTTAATGGCGTACTGTTTGCAGCAGTAACACTACCATGGCGACGATCAAAAGCCGGTTTTAACTTGGCGTAAGAATCAAGAACGGAGTTTTTACGAATATTGTTATCTTGATGAAAACCTTCTTTGTAAGGCGGGAAAAAAGCGGTCATTACCTCATTATCTAGTTTTCCCATTTCCCATGCTTTAGTGGCTAATTGATGAGAACGATGTGCTAATTCATCTTGAGCAACTCTAGAAATATGATAAGTCTTTGCCATTTGCTCAGCGGTATCTCCCATACGTAATCCCGTTGAATACTCAGCCACAGCAGGAGCAACAGGGAGAAGATCACGAAACCGCAATTGACTTAAATAACTTAAACGCTGGCCTAATGATTTTGCTTTATTAAGACTTAACAAGACATCCGCTAATTTTTTACTGACACCAATTGGTAAAACTGATGATGAATCTGCACCACCCGCAATACCTACAGAAACATGCCCTGCCATCATGCTTTCAGCAACATTTGCAATCGCTTGAAAACTCGTTGCACATGCTCTTGTAACGCTGTAAGCGTCTGTTTTTACACTTAAGCCAGCACCGAGTACAATTTCTCTGGCAATATTCGGTGCTTCTGGCATTTGAACCACTTGTCCGAAAACAAGTTGATCGATAATTTCGGGAGGAATTTCATTGCGAGTCACTAATTCTTGAACCACTGAACGCCCTAATTCAACCGCAGGTATTCCTCGATACGCAGTCGCTTGTTTAGCAAAAGGTAAGCGTAGCCCGCTGACAATGGCGATGCGATCTTTCATAGCACTGTTCGTTGATGACTTCATAACGGCTCCTGACAAAATGAGTTCCTAACACCAAAGAGGTCTGACCTGACAATAGTGTTAACAAAAATTTCACCTATCAGAAACATCATTTTATGAGAAGTGGGAGTTAGCGCGCATTATTTCGATAGAATGTCTGAAACCCAACAATAACGATAGAAAGGGTAAAAACACAATGGTGGGCAATAAAAAAGGCTGTTGAATTTCAACAGCCTTAAATCTATTTATTTTCAGCGGATTAACGTAATCCTAACTGGAAGATCAGGTTTTCTGCTTCACACGAAAATGTAAAATCAGCAGTAAGTTGAACACCACCATCTACATCAGCAAATTGTTGATTAATTTTGCAAGGCTCTGAAGCGATAGATTGTGCTTTTGCACTGAGTTGATCCAACATTGCTTGCGCTTCTACTTTATCAGCGAAGACATGCTGATATGACGCAGTGCAATTTTTATTGTCAATAATAGTACCCACATCTACACAACAGCAAGCAGCGGTTTCTTCTGCACTACAACGATTAATTGCGTCTGCCATTTTAGTCTCCCAACGAAAGAAATGTTAATTATCTATCATAATTGCAAAAAAATAAAATAAACTGCTTTAGCTCAAATTATCTTACAATTTTACAAAAATAATTGATTATTCTGTTTATTTAACAATCAAAAATATCTTTATTGGGATGCTTTGTGAAAATAATGTTAAGTAAATCCCAATTATTAAATCAAAACAGCAATATTTGTAAAACATACTTGCAACATTTGGGGTGTTCAACTTTATACTTAAACAACTGGTCTGATTTGTCATAGCGACAACCGCACCTAAAATCCAGCGCTTCTAATCAGAAGTAACAACTTAAAAAAATTATGAGGGTTTAGGTCATGAACCGTAAAAACCTGTTTACCCGCACAGCACTAGCTACCTTGGTAGGTGTTATCTCCTCTCAAGCAGGTGCTGCCGGTTTTCAGTTAAATGAATATTCTACTTCAGCACTAGGGCGTGCATTTTCAGGAGAAGGCGTTATTGCCGATGACGCAAGCGTAGGTAGCCGTAACCCAGCTGCACTCACTATGTTTGATCGTCCTGAATTCTCTGTTGGTGCTATCCATATTAATCCAAGCGTCGACATTAAAGGTAAATCTCCACTTACAGGAACTAGCACTACTGCTGGTGATATCGCACCAAGTGCATTAGTCCCTAATATCCACTTTGTTGCCCCTATTAATGATAAATGGGCGATTGGTGCCTCAGGCACAACAAACTTTGGCTTAGCGACTGATTTTAAAAAGGATTATGCTGCAGGCCTTATTGGTGGTAAAACCGATTTAAAAACCATGAACTTAAACTTAAGTGCAGGTTATCGAGTAAATAATCAATTCAGTGTCGGCTTAGGCTTAAATGCCCTTTATGCTGATGCTGAAATTACCCGCCATGCTGGTGAACTACCTGGAATGCTTGGTCTTCCTGTATCACCTTCAGCGAGAGTTGCTCAACTTAAAGGTGATGCTTGGGGCTTTGGTTGGAACGCCGGTCTATTATATGAATTTGACGAAGGTAACCGAGTTAGTTTCACTTATCGTTCTAAAGTTAAAGTGAAATTTAAAGACGGTGAATACCAAAACGATCTACCACCACTGCCTGCACTTGATGCGATGGGTATTATTGGCACCAACGGCGAAACCATTAAAGGTAAACTTGATCTTAACTTACCAGAGATTTGGGAGTTTGCCGCTTATCACCGTGTTGCACCAAAATGGGCGGTTCACTATAACTTTGCTTATACAAGCTGGAGTGCTTTCGAAGAGTTAAAGGCCACACGTAAGAGTGATGGTCAACAACTGTTCAGGAAAGAAGAAGGCTTCCGTGATGCATGGCGTGTGGCTTTAGGTACAACCTATTATCACGATGATAACTGGACATTCCGTACCGGTATCGCTTTCGATGATAGCCCAGTCCCTGCTGATAAACGTTCTATCTCTATTCCAGACCAAGATCGTTTCTGGTTAAGTGCGGGTACAACCTATGCATTTAACAAAGATATGTCTGTTGATGTTGGCTTAGCATATATGCACGGTAAAAAAGTCACAATCAAAGAGAAACTGGCTGAAACACCACTTTCCCCTACCTATGAATTCGAGTCATCAGGTAAAGCATGGTTATACGGTATGAACTTTAATTACCGTTTCTAATTTCTCACTGTGCTTTTTATACAAAAAATGGTCTTTTTTAAGACCATTTTTTATTTATTCATCAAGCTAACAAAGATAATAAACTAATCGATAGAATCTAAGTCATCTTCAATCGCTTTCGCGTTAGGGTTCTCTTTTACCGTACCAGCTTTGAAGTCATTACTCTGGAAGTAAGCTTCTCGCATCATTAAGTAAGGATCAGACGAATTTTGCAAAATAGCATCAGAATCGAGCAATTGTGCCCGTGTTTCAATGCCTTCTAATGCCCACTTACCTGCTGACATCCAAAACGTTAAATAACTCAGCATAGGATACGTTAAGTCAGCCCAGTCACCACCCTCTTCACGGACAGTGAAGCTACCATAGCCCGGTACAACCACATAAGGGCCATAATCCATACCATAATGACCTAATGTACTACCAAATCGCATTGGAACTTCTTTTTCCATCGTTTCTTTGGACATACCAGCAACATCAATTAAGCCACCCATACCAAAGACTGTATTGATCCAAAAACGACCAAAATGTTTTGCTCCTTTTTCAAAATCGCCACGCAATACACTATTTAACATACTAGCGGGCTCTTCTAAGTTACCGAGAAAATTAGATAAGCCATTTCTTGCTGGTGGCGGTACATAGTCACGCCAAACAACAGCAACGGGGCGTAGGATATAAGGGTCTAAAACATAGTAGTTAAAATCAAACATCTGGCGGTTAAACCCTTCCAATGGGTCAGAGCGCCCCTCCCCATTATTAGGGGTACTTGCACATCCTGAAAGTAAGGCGACTGAAAGAGCAACACCGCACAGGCGATACTTCATAATGTTCTCCGCTAATTATCTTATGATGAGCAGCATCATAGTTCGCATATTCATAAACTCTATATATAATACTGTCAATGCGTAACAAGTGGTACTTTTATTAGGCGTTGATCTTATAAGATAATTCAGTTTTTAGGATTATCCCATTGAGCTAATTTACAATATTAGCCCAATATTATGGGCTAATATAAAAATCTATGATGTTATTTAATTATATTCTTTTATCACTAATCGCTCTTCTGGAACAGGGTACGAAAAATGCTCTGTAATAAAATCAAACTCTACTTCTGTGGTTTTAAACGGGTTCTCATCTGATTGATTACGTAAAGATAATCGTTTTTTACACTCAGCACTTTCTACTTTCAAAACATGAAATAAATAGGGCATTCCCGTATTATCAGCTAATGATTTTAACCATTGTCGTTGCTTCGCTGTATTCGCCGGAAAATCCATAATAACGGTATTTCCAGCTTTAAGAAGAACTGCAATATGTTCGCTTAATACACTCTTCACTAACTCACTTTTTTCAATATAGTCAGTTACTGTCTTTATTTGATTTGGATAAAGTCGCGATAACCATTCATCTTCATTGATTAATACCGTTCTGGGTGATTTAGCAAATGATTTTGCTAACGTTGATTTACCAGAAGCAATTTTTCCACAGAAAAAATGCAAACGAGCATCAGAAGATAATTTTAATAAATCAGTACCATAAGAGTTATCGATAACACAAAGCCATTGGTCATTAATAAGTTTAAAAACATAAGTAGCTTCTCTTACCGTATTAAACTTTCCTTCATTTGGCATATTTGCACTTAAAAGTGTTTGTGCTAAAACAAGCGCACAATCTTCACCAAAAATAACTTTTACTTTACCTTGAGAAACTTGCAGTGAGTGATTAAAAAATTCGGCAATCGCCATAAATGCTTTTTTCAGTGAAGGCTTACCAGAAACATGCAAATCATCTTTAACCACCAACGTGCCATTTTCAGTATAAAAGTTCATTAAATACTCAAAATTTTCGTCAGTAATAGCTTGATCTGCATTTGCAATTAGTTGTGTTAGCGATTGGGTATGTTGTTCAACTTCTTGTGGAGTAAACATTTTTTATCCTTATCTTTTCTTTGTACCAGATAAGGAGTTTAAAATAAAAAAACCCGCTTATCTGGCGGGTTCTTAATACAACCAATCCCCACCACTAAGTGATGGTAATAATAATTGCTGGAGAGGTTGTAAAATATGACATAAAAATAAACCTTATAAATAGACTAAACAAAATCTAGCAGTAATTTATTTTTTAAACAAGAATATATTTTTAAAATCAAACCAATAAATTAATTGATGTTTAATTTCTCTTTGAATATAAAACTGTTTTATTTAACTGTTATAGATAAATAATTATTTGCTCTCATGTTGGCAACAACATGATGTTTTCCCAGATAATTTGGCTTCTTGAATAGGTGGGCAAGGTACTGTTCCATAAGAACAAAATACACAACAGTCTCCTTCAAGGGGTTTTAATAAAGCATGACAATGTGTGCATTCATAAAACCATTGGCAAGCATCCGTTGGCATTGTTTCCATTTTTTTCGTATGACAATGCGGGCAAGTGATTTCTGACATCAAGTTAATCTGATTATTTGACATTTTATTTCCACATAAATTTATAAACATCATCTTTGTTGTTTAGAATACGCTCTTTTTATTTTTCAATAGCATATAAAATCAATAAATTGTTTATTTATCCATCACTTATTAATCGAATACTTGTTGTTTTATTGCTGAAATATCCACTTCTTCTAAATACTGAACAATATTAGGGAAAAAAAGCTCATGATAGCCATACTCTTTTTTTCTTAATTCAGTAATTGCTTGCTCTTTTGTCCAATTTTTGAAGATTAACCGATACATTGCTATGATAGTTCCTGTACGATCACTACCATGCCAACAATGCACCACGACTGCCCCAGACGTACTTTTTATTTTGCGCAATACCGCAATAATATCCTCATCCGTTATTCTACCTGCGTTCATTTTTACTTGAAAAGCTTCTAGTTGCGTGTTCTTTACATCATCATTATCACTATGATATTCACGTAAATTAATAATCGTCTTTATGCCTTGGGTTTCCAACCATTTCATCTCACCCGGCGTTGGTTGCCCTGAACGATAAACTTTTTCTGAAACTTGGTAAAAGTTTTCAGGCGGCACAAGAATATCAGTTGGCCTTGAATTACACCCCACCAGCAGAAAAAAACAAACAATAAATAAAAACTTTAAATAGCGAATATCATTAATTGATTTTATATCCATATAAAAACCTAAATTTATTGTTGGTTATTGAATGAGGAAGCAAAACAATAGCGATAATAGCCTGAATTGATAAGCGTGGCTCTAAGAATAATTTCTAAAATGACCGAATGGGCAATAGATGGCGTTCCCTACAGGAATCGAACCTGTAACTAGCCCTTAGGAGGGGCTTGTTATATCCATTTAACTAAGGGAACGTACGTAACGAGGTAATGTATGACTAATGGATGGACTGTATTTTACCTCCCTCACTCTCTATTAATCAAGTTTTAACGCACTGATATTGGAAGGAATTTTTTTGTTTCTTTTTTGAACAGTGAAATTTACCTTAAAAAAGGAATAATAAATACCATCATCAATGATTGTGTTTATTCTTATATATAACAGTTTTACTAAAATTCTTTCAATTGCTTCAAAAATAATTTCGGTGAGTATCCCATCTCTTTATTAAACATTGCACTAAAGGCACTCGGATTCTCATACCCTAATTCTAAAGCAATTTCGGTAACTGAATGACCTTTCTTTAACGCCGTTAATGCATACATTAAACATGCTTTTTGACGCCATTCTCGAAAAGAAAGCCCTGTTTCCTTATGAAATAAACGCGTAAAAGTGCGTAGACTCTTATTTAACTTTTCAGCCCACATTTCTGGCGTAGTACGAATATTCGGTTGTGACATAAATTCAGTACACAACCCATCTAATAAAGCATGTTGGGGCAAAGGAGTAAAATAAGGTAATGGTTTGGCCTCAGCTAGTTCATGACAAAGTAACGTTAATAAAGCGCTATCTCTCCCACCTAAATCATAAAGTAAAGGAAGTTGATTTGCACAAAGTAATAGCTGATGAAGCAAAGGCGAAACGTGTAAAACCTCACAATATTCCGAATAACGAGGTACTTTATTCGGCTCAATATAGAGACTATAAGTGCTGCTACCCAACATTAATACTTGATGTGTTTTTTCAGCTGGGATCCACACACCACTGTAAGGTAATACAATCCATTGGCCATCTTCTGTTTTGACTTTCATTACGCCATTGGGTGCATATAAAAATTGGGCTCGCCGATGATGATGTGCTTCAAGTAATGTGTCATAAGGATAATCAGAGCCTAATGCTAAAATATCACGAGGAAGATGATCCACACTGTTAATATCGATATTACGCATAATATTAAAATTGTCCTAAATTCATATAAACTTGTCATTATCGCGTGGGTAAGCCATCGTTTTATTCTATATTGTTAATCTCCTGACTCAACAGGAGATTTGAAATGACACTCTGGCTGATTTCTTTTGGTTTAATTTCGGGCATCACAACATGGCTATTTGGCTTTGGCGGTGGTTTTGTCACGGTTCCCTTACTCTATACACTTATTCTGACGCTCTGGGGAATAGACAGTTTACCTGCCGAACATGCTATGCAAATCGCAGTTGCCACCTCTGCATTAATTATGTTGTTTTCTGCAACAGTCACAACCATTAAACACCATAAGGCAAAAAGGCTTGATTGGCATATCATGTTCATCCTTTTTATTGGGATTGCGTTTGGGGGGATCTTTGGTGCCCTTCTCGCATTAACAGTTGAAGGTACTTGGATCAAATGGATCTTTATTGGTTATCTCTTTGTCACTATTTTAGATTGCTATTTTCGCCCTGGTTTTATGGCACCTACTCACAACGCAAAAAAGGTGACCAAAGCACAAGAAAGCATTAATGGCACAGTGATTGGTATTATTGCCGCTTTTTTAGGGGTTGGCGGAAGTGTAATGACAGTTCCTCTATTACGTCGTAGAGGTACACCAATGGCACAATCTGCAGCAATGGCAAATGCCTTAACCTTACCTTTAGCTCTCACTGCAACATTCACTTATGTCGCACTTTCCTTTGTATCACCTTTAAATAGTGAATCTGGCTTTATTGGTTATATTTGGCTAAAGGCAGCCTTTATTCTGATTTGTAGCACATGGATAGGGTTAAAGATCTCTGAGCGCTTTTTATCTCGTATTCCCGATAAATGGCATGCAAGAGTTTATCCCTTATTACTGAGCCTTGTCTTAATCGTTATGTTGTTTTAAATCCTTTCTTTTATATAAAAAAGATAAACAGAAAAACAATTTTGACAACACGCAAACAAAGTGGCTTTCAATATTCAATGAGCCACTTTATTTTTAACATTTGCTTTAAACCTTTTCCTACGCACATTTACTTGGCATTAATATTATTAAGATGTATAAAACAAAAAACAGCTCTTTTTGACAATCAATATACAGCCCCATAACTATTAGCTTCATTAATTAATGTTTAAACATAATGAATAATAATTTATAGATTGTCTCATTTTTAGTATCAGTTTGATTACGTTTCACTGAGCATTTTCTGCACAAAATATCATCTCTTTATTTTTCTCTTTTATTCGTATTTATCATCAAAATAATAAGTTAGCTATTTTTTACAAAATATATTTTAAGAAGAAACTGGATTTAAATAACGCTAAAAAATATTATTTAGTTTGATTTTTAAATAACAAATTAATTACAATGACGTTGAATTTCGATATATAAATAATTATATATCGATAGGCTTTTTTGTCAATTATTTATTGTATTTAATCATATATTTAAAATACACTTTAATAAAACAAATTAATGTCATAAGTAAGTGAATTTAAAAGAAGTAAGCATAAATGCCTCAGCCTCTAAGATCCTCTCTTTCTCCTCAAAATCTTTATAACACGAGTTAATAGAAGAAAATAATTATCATTTGATTTTGTCTATTTTAGTTAATTTATTTTGTGACATTTATTAACGTCTTATTCTCTATTATTTATTATTTACAACTAACTCATCACTTATGGATTAATAAACTGGAGACGCCTTCAAATATTTATTTAATCGTCTGTATATAATATTTAGCTATAAGAAGAAACTGGAGGTTATATGAGTATTAGTCGTCGTTCTTTCATTAAGGGGATGGGGATAGGATGTGTGGGTTGTACTGTGAGTAGTTTACCACCGGGTGCACTTGCATTTAATCCTGTAGATTCTCTTAAGGGTCAGTCAACATTAACACCTAGTCTATGTGAGATGTGTTCTTATCGTTGTCCTATAGAAGCTCAGGTTGTTAACAATAAAACTGTATTTATCCAAGGAAACAGAAACGCAGAGCATCAAAGTAGCCGTATTTGCGCCAGAGGTGGAAGTGGCGTTAGTCTGGTTAACGATCCAAACCGTATTGTCAAACCCATGAAACACAAAGGCCCTAGAGGTGCAGGTGAATGGGAAGTCATAAGCTGGGAACAAGCCTATAAAGAAATAGCTGAAAAGATGAATGCAATAAAACAAAGCTATGGAGCTGAAAGCATCTCTTTTTCATCTAAGTCAGGATCGCTTTCTTCTCACCTTTTCCATTTAGCCGCCGCATTTGGTTCTCCAAATACATTTACACACGCAACTACTTGCCCAGCAGGTAAAGCCATTGCTGCATCCGTTATGATGGGTGGTGATCTTGCAATGGATTTAGCAAACTCTAAATATATTCTCTCTTTTGGTCATAACCTTTATGAGGGCATTGAAGTTGCTGAAACGCATGAATTAATGACAGCACAAGAACGTGGTGCAAAATTAGTCAGTTTTGATCCTCGTTTATCTGTCGTTTCAAGTAAAGCAGACGAGTGGTTCTCAATCCGCCCTGGTGGCGATTTACCTGTTCTAATGGCGATGTGCCATATCTTAATTAAAGAAGATCTCTACGATAAAGAGTTTGTTGAGAAATTTACGGTAGGTTTCCCACAATT
The DNA here is from genome assembly GCF_009915245.1 of Proteus sp. G2669. Classification (NCBI taxonomy): domain Bacteria; kingdom Pseudomonadati; phylum Pseudomonadota; class Gammaproteobacteria; order Enterobacterales; family Morganellaceae; genus Proteus; species Proteus sp. G2669. Next base: position 144,581 of record NZ_JAABLX010000050.1, read on the forward strand.
AAAAGAAGTTCTACAAGATACAACCCCTGAATGGGCTCAAGCACACTCAGATGTTCCCGCTAAAGATATTGCTCGTATCGCTAGAGAAATTGCAGCAAAAGCTCCTCATGCACTGATTATGCCAGGCCACCGCGCGACCTTTAATAAAGAAGAGATCAATATGCGCAGAATGATCTTCACCTTCAATGCTTTACTAGGCAACATTGAACGTGAAGGTGGTATGTATCAGAAAAAGGCAGCAGCAAAATACAATAAATTAGCAGGTATTAATATTGCTCCTGAATTGGCAAAACCAAGTGTTAAAGGTATGCCTGAAATTACCGCAAAACGCATTGATGCGACAGCGCCTCAATTTAAATATATCAATAAAGGTGGCGGTATTGTTCAATCGATTATCGACTCAACATTAGAAGGCGTACCATATCAAACAAAAGCATGGATTATGTCTCGTCATAACCCATTCCAAACAGTCAGTTGCCGTCCTGAGCTAGAAAAAGCAGCGCAGAAGTTGGACTTAATTGTTAGTTGTGACGTGTATTTAAGCGAAAGTGCCGCTTATGCCGATTACCTTTTACCTGAATGCACCTATTTAGAACGTGATGAAGAAGTTGCTGATGTTTCAGGTTTAAATCCCGCTTATGCATTACGCCAGCAAGTTGTCGAACCTATTGATGATACCAAACCAAGTTGGTTAATTTGGATGGAATTAGGTAAAGCGTTGGGATTAGAAGCTTATTTCCCTTGGGAAAACATGGGGGTAAGACAGCTTTATCAAGTTAATGGTAGCGAAGCGCTATACAAAGAGATGCATAAAAAAGGCTATGTCTCTTATGGTATTCCATTATTGTTACGCGAACCTTCTTATGTAAAAGCTTTTGTTGAGCAATATCCAGAAGCCATCAAACATGTTGATAGCAATAACACAATGGAAAAAGCGCTCTCATTTAAATCACCAAGTGGCTTAATTGAAATCTACTCTGAAGAATTAGAAAGCCGTTTAGAAAATTACGGTATTCCTCGCTTCCACAACTTCCCATTAAAAGAAAAAGACGAGCTTTATTTTATTCAAGGCAAAGTCGCCGTTCATACTAATGGTGCAACACAATATGTACCGTTATTAGCTGAATTAATGTGGGAAAACCCAGTTTGGCTTCATCCAGAAACAGCAAAAAACCATGGTATTAAACATGGTGATGAAATCATTCTGGAAAACAATATAGGCAAAGAAAAAGCACACGCTTTAATCACTGAAGGCATTCGCCCTGACACCGTATTTGTTTATATGGGTTCGGGTGCAAAAGCGGGTGCAAAAACAGCAGCGACTACAACAGGTGTTCACTGTGGCAACTTATTACCTCATGAAATTAGTCCTGTATCGGGTACTGATGTGCATACATCAGGTGTCAGAATTAGTCGTGCTTAAGGAAAAAAATAACGATGAACAATAATGATAAACAATTTGTCATGCTACATGATGAAAAACGTTGCATTGGGTGTCAGGCCTGTACTGTTGCGTGTAAAGTCATCAATGACATTCCTGAAGGTTTCAGCCGACTTCAAGTTCAAATTCAAGGCCCACACAACGATGAAGCGGGTGATCCACATTATCAATTTTTCCGTGTTTCATGTCAGCACTGTGAAGATGCACCTTGTGTTTCTGTTTGCCCAACTGGCGCCTCTTTTATTGATGAAAATGGCATCGTACAGGTAAAAAAAGAGTTGTGTATTGGCTGTGATTATTGTGTTGGTGCCTGTCCTTACCATGTTCGTTATATCAACCCAATGACGCATATCGCAGATAAATGTAATTTCTGCTCAGATACTCGATTAGCTGAGGGTGAATTACCTGCGTGTGTATCGGTATGCCCAACGGATGCACTTGCTTTTGGTCGTATCGACTCACCTGAAATTCAGGCTTGGATCAAACAAAAATCCGTTTATCAATACCAATTAGATAATGTCGGAAAACCAAGTTTATTCCGTCGTAAAGAAATCCATCAGGGGGATAAAGCATGACTAGTATCTGGGGAGCAGAACTCCATTATACGCCAGATTATTGGCCTGTATGGTTAATGGCGGCAGGTTTATTAATTGTTGCCATGATAGCCATTTTAGTTATTCATGGCTTGCTACGCTATGCCCTTGCACCAAAACATTCAGGCCATTACGAAGAAGAGCGTGTTTATTTATATTCTAAAGCGATCCGTTTTTGGCACTGGGGTAATGCTTTACTTTTTATCCTATTATTACTAAGTGGCTTTTTAGGGCATTTCTCTATCGGAAATGTCACTTCAATGGTGCTATTACATAAAATCTGTGGTTTTGTACTTATCGCGTTCTGGATTGGTTTTATTCTGATTAATCTAACAACCAGTAACGGTGTACATTACAAAGTAAGATTTAATGGATTAATTGGCCGTTGTATCAAACAAGCTCGCTTTTACCTCTATGGCATAATGAAAGGTGAACCACATCCTTTTGCTGCAACTGAAACTGATAAGTTTAACCCTCTTCAACAACTTGCTTACTTAGGTGTGATGTTTGGTTTAGTGCCACTGTTACTTGTTACTGGATTATTATGTTTATACCCAGAAGTACTTGGTTATGGCTATTGGATGTTAAAAGCACACTTAGTTTTGGGTATTGTGGCATTAATGTTTATTTGTGCTCACTTCTATTTATGTACATTAGGAGACACTTTTACACAGACATTCCGCAGTATGGTTGATGGTCATCATCGCCACCAAAAACATGATACTCATGGTTCAGTAACTAAAAAAGCAGAGCATTAATTCCCTCTGGTTACTCCTTACAGAAAGATCATTATCTAAAATGCCCGTGTAAACGGGCATTTTTTTGATCTTAATTCAGAAACAATTTCATAATCTTATTATTAGCAAATATATCATTTTATTTACATGTTATTCGGTGTATAGTCAGCGCCCATCCTCGCTATATAAAAACCTATACAATGATATACATTGCATCACATTTGCGATGAGCATCGTTGTATAAATTTTTTAATATCGATGGAGTTAAATAACTAAAAAATATATTTTGGGAGTCTATCGTGAAGAAATTTATCATTTCGACAATAGCTTGTGCTATAGCACAAACATTAGCCGTATCAGCAAGTGTAGCCGCTGAAAATGCTGAGAAAATCGTCGTTACTGCACAACCAGTGAATAATAGTGAAGCCGGTGCTGGATTTGTAACTCGTGAAGTTGATATGGGACCATTAGGTGAAAAAAAATGGTTAGATACACCTTACACAACAAATACCTTCACTCAATCCATGATTGAAAATCAACAAGTTACCAGTGTTGCGGATATTTTAAAATATAATGCCTCCTCTCAAATGCAAGCACGTGGTGGTATGGATGTTGGTCGTCCTCAAAACCGTGGAATGCAGGGTAATGTTGTCGCTAACTCTCGTTTAGATGGTGTGAATATTATTTCTACCACTGCATTTCCTGTCGAAATGCTTGAACGCGTAGATATTATAAATGGCCTAACAGGTTCACTTTATGGACCAGCAAGTCCAAGTGGGCAATTTAATTTCACACAAAAACGCCCAACCTTAAAACGCTTAACTTCACTGAATGCTACTTATATCAATGATAACCAATTTAAAGGCCATCTTGATTTAGGTGGTTTTATTGATGATAACAACACTTTTGGTTATCGCATTAATCTAATGCATGATGAAGGTAAAGGTTATGTCGCAGGTAGCAAAACACGTCGCCAGCTAATCAGTACCGCATTTGATTGGAATATCTCGTCTGATACTGTCTTAGAAGTGAATTTTAGTGATTATTGGTTTAAAAAAATGGGTTATCCGGGTGCATTTTCGTATGGACCAAAAGTCACCGCATTACCTGATGCACCAGATCCAACTAAAGCGGGCTATGGTCAAGCTTTTGCGGGCGTTGATCTTCATACCAGAACAGTAAGTAGCCGACTAAAACATGATTTTAACGAAGATTGGCAAATCAGTGCAGCAATTGGCTATCAAACGGCTGATCGCGGATTCCGTTCTGTTTCTAACCAGCTAAGTAATGATGGTAAGCAATTTACACCAACGTTATCCGTTCCTTCTACTTATGGTCGTTTTACTGTTTTAAGTCATTCTGTCAATGTTAATGGTCATGTGATGACAGGCGCACTTTCTCATGATTTAGTGCTCGCTACTAGCGGTTATCGTTGGGATATTTACGGAGCAAACGGCAACGATCTGAAATTTACATTACCAACTCAAGATATTAATAATCCGCATCGTTATGATGATCCATCTAATGAAGGCTTCTATACTGGCAGCGCTCGCACCAAAAACAGTCGCTCACAAGTTCAATCCGTTACTTTTGGTGATACAGTTACCTTTAATCCGCAATGGTCAGTGATGGGATCGCTAAGCCAAAACTGGATCAAAGAAACTTCCTATCGTGCTGGTGGTGAGAATCACACCGAAAATGGTTTAAGCCCTGCTGTCGCATTAATGTTTAAACCTATTCCAGAAGTAATGACTTATGTTTCTTATGCTGATTCATTAGAAGAAGGTGATTCAGCGCCCGATACTGCAGATAACAAAGGTGAAGTGCTAAAACCTTACCGCAGTGAGCAGTGGGAAATGGGTGTTAAATCACAAATTGGCGATCTCAATTTAAATGCTGCAATTTTTCAATTAGAACGTCCTTTTGCTTACGTAGGAAATGACAATATCTTTAAAGAACAAGGCAAACAACGTAACCGAGGATTGGAGCTGATTGCTAATGGACAAGTGACTGATGAACTTTTCGTATTCAGTAGCATGACATGGTTAGATCCAACATTAACTAATACAGGTAATGCGAAAACCCAGGATAAAGATGTTGTGGGTGTACCAAAATACCAAGCAAATCTATTAGCCGAATACCATTACCCTACCGTGCCAAATGTTATCTACAGTGCTAATGTTCACTACACAGGTAAGCGTGCAGCAAATACCACTAATACGATGTGGGCAAAAGCCTATACTACACTCGATCTGGGTGCTCGTTATCAAACACAATATTGGGATAAGAAAACTACTTTCCGCCTCAATTTAGATAACGTGACGAATGAGCATTACTGGGCATCTATTTTCTCTGGCAACCAAAATGGTGCTATTGGTGGTGCAAATGCTTTCTTAGGTACGCCTCGCCAAGTTTCTGCTTCTGTAAGCATTGAACTCTAAGAGGAAAACGAAATGTATAAAGGGTTTTTCAAAACCCTGTGCATTGCGTTACTGGGAGCTTCGGCTCTCAGTATCTCCTTTAATGCACAGGCGCAAAGAGTTGTTCAGTATTATCAAAATCAATCCATTACTGTTCCTGATTCACCAGAAAGAGTCGCCACGAGTTGGAATGCTCAAAATGCGATACTTGCTATGCTTGGGGCTGGAGATAAAATTGTTTCCACAACCGATTTAGTCAAAACTATTCCTTTTTTTACTGAGATTGTTCCTGCTATAAAAACGGCTTCAATTTCCAGTAAAGGTAATAATGACACACTGAATATCGAAACATTAATTGTTAGCCAACCTCAAATCTTTTTTGCAACAGGAAAGCTATCTGATGCACAAATGGTGGCACTAAAAAATGCGGGGATCAGTGTTGCATTATTAAAATCAGGTTCAATGGATGCTTTGTTAGAAAGAACTTTGATCACTGGTGAGATTTTAGGTTCAAGTAGTCACCAATTAGCAAAAGATTATTTAGCTTACTTTCAGCGTAATACGGCGCTTGTAAACAGTGCCATAAGCGAGATAAGCATCAAGAAACCAGTAAAGGTTTATCATGCTTTTGGGTCGCCATTAAGAACATCTGGCGCGCCTTCGCTAAATCATGATTGGATAACACTTGCTGGAGGAGTCAATGTTGCAGAACATTGGTTTGACAATGTACCTAGTCGAGCAGGTGAAGTTTCCTTAGAACAAGTTATTCATGCTAATCCTGATGTCATTGTCACTATGTATGCAAGAGATACGGAAATCATCAAGAATTCACCTGAATGGCAATCAATTACTGCGGTACGTGAAGGTCGTGTCTACACAAATCCCAAAGGTCTATTTTGGTGGTGCAGAGAAACGACAGAAGAAGCGCTACAATTTTTATGGCTTGCAACAATTTTATACCCAGAGCAAACACAGCACATTGATATCATCAAAGAGACAAAACAGTTTTACCAAACATTTTTTAATATCTCCCTGAGCGATCAACAGGTCGAATATATTTTGACACCACCACTCCAAGACTAAACTAACAGCCTTTTCATCATGAAGGTGAAGAGGCTGTAAGCTCTCCTCTTGTATAAAGGCTATCTGTTGCCATTTCTACATTGCTATTAAATGCTTAAATTTGAAAATTTGATCTAATCCTAATTTCTGACCTAGTTCTCTTTTTCAAGTTTTATCGTATCAACGTTTATGCTTTTTAAATTCCTTGGTATAAAGCACACAAGTTATACATTAATAGCTTTAAAAATGTTACCAAAAAGTAAAGTCATAGCAGGTAATATAAGAGCTGATTAGTAATAGATTTATATTTATAGGTATCTATCCCCTGTTAATTTACACATAACAATAGGTATGAGAGTATATTTCTACAGATATGTAAATCTCGGATATTCTGCGATAATATTTTTCTTTTTCTTGAAGAGAATTAAAAAATTTCATTCCCATAAAAACGTAAAATGCCCTAATAAGGGCATTAATATTATATAGAGGCTTTATTTCTATAATTAAGAAAATTCTTATTATTTACTAATCTTAAAGATATACATATATAAGAATTATCCTACTCAATTTAGTTATTCTAAAATGAGTTATCTTCTAATTTAAAGATATTTTTAGAAAATAGAAAGAGCCTTACTATCGAAATGAGCTGGAATATGTTGTTCATTATGCTCAATTTCTTGAGTCATTCCACTTGTTACTTCTTCAAAGAAGCTACCAATATTAACGCCTAGTACTTCAAGCACTCTAACTAAGCAATCAATATCAATACGGTTTACACCACGCTCATAACGGAATAATTGTTGCTCACTAATATCAATCTCTTTTGCTAACTGAAATACAGTATAACCCTGAGATTTTCTTAATGACTTAATTTTTTGTCCAACTGCATAAGCGACTGGATACTTGCTACTCATAATATGTTCTCGCTTTTCACTTTGATTGATATCTAATTTATAATGGTGTGTTATCGCGCAATAATATATAAAATTATATATTATCGAGGACACCTTTTTGTTTTAATAAAATATTATTTTTAGTAGATAAGAAATATTACAATTCATAACATGACTTATCATATGTAAATAATATACTACGCATTTAAACACTTTCAACTAGTCGAAAAAAGACAATCAAGGCTTGGTACTTTACTCATACTAGTAAACAATACCTAGGATAGCACTATATATTCTTTGTTTTCATATAGTTAAAATATTTTATTTATAAAATAGCGCTTTTTTTTTCTTAAACTTTACTCATTAATCAGAATAATTATCTATCATCCTCTTAATTTAAAGCGTGATGACCTGAATTGTGCAAAAATAAATCAAGTTGTATTAGTCTAATTTATTTAAAATAATAAATTAACCTCATAAAGAAGGTAATTTTCCTATTTTTCTAAAATAGCTTAAGTAATGTCAATGAAATCTGATGAATTAATAATTTCATATAAATTATGATTTAAAATCAACAAATTACAATTATTACATTAGGATTAAGATATAGATCACCTTTTAAACATTTGTTAATTAATTTATATAAGCATAAACCCTTAGCGTTTCAGCTAAATATATTTAAGATGTAATAAATCTTTATTACATTGGCATAAATAGGCAATACATTTAATTAATCATTTTTTTTGAATTTTTATTAATGAATAATTACCTTTTATTTTTAATAAGATTAAAAATCTCATTTTTACAATAAAAAAACATAATCATTGATATAAATATTTTTTGCTTTATCAGTAAGTTATTCGACACTTGAGCTCACCACAATAAAAATTGAACATTTTATCATCACATTGTTCTATTCTTTCTTTTTCACTCAAATACGCGCATTTGGATAGCGTAAAAACAGAATCTTTATTACAACTTAAATTAAATTTAAAAATGAATAAGCTGTTAAATATCCATTTTGGTATGATCTAATTTTGTTAAAAAACATAAGAAATATTCTTTTTATGTCCTAAGTATTTATACTCATTCTATATAAGAGTTATTCTTAGGCCCAAATAAACATTAATATTTTTATATAATTTATATTCCTGTCAAATGCACAATTTTCTCCATTTTCAGTAAAAAATGAAATTAACCACTTAATGGCAAATCAATTAATGATGAAATAAGTTCTTTTTGCTTCATATCATTTACTACGTAGTTCATTATGGTGCAAATTTTGACAAATATCAATTTTTTATAAAAATAACATAATAATCATTTAGTTATGTAGATATTTTTAACTTAAAGTTTCTTTAAAAGAAGAATGAAAAAAATTAAATATTATTATATTTAATCATTTAATTTCATCACGTTAGTAATAAATGGATGATAATTAAGAAAGATTAACTATAAAATTGTATTTTTTATCTTTATTCCTTCAATTTCCTCATTAGAAATAATCAAATGTACGTTTATTTATAGTTATGAAAAATGTTTTAACCCACTCATTTTATGGAGTTTTTGGCTCACTAAATACGTTAGAGTCATTCAATATACTGTTTTTAAGGTTATTTAATTTTATAAATAAACCGAAAAAACCTATAAATCATCAAAAAAAGAGCAGATCTTTCTTTTAATATTAATATCGTTTTTTGAATATTTCAGGCTAATACGTAGAAGGTATTCAAAGAGTTACTCATCTTTGTTTTAAATATAGAATGCCAATTAAGATATGAAAGCCCTTATTTTCTCTTTGGAAACATCTCTATTTTCCGGATAAACATAACAAAATGTAAAAAACGTTTTGAAAAACCGCCTTTTAACTTTTGCATCATGTAGAAGGCTTAATGTCTGAATAGACTAAAACAACCTTATAGAAACAGAGTGCATAAGAGGAAAGAATCAAAGAAAACGAAACGAGCTGTGGTACATGAAAATGAATGAAGCCATTAGGATGACTTAGAAAGCGCATACGCTTGAAGTTAGTGTAATAGCTAAAACGATGCGATAACTTATGAAAAGCTAATTTAAAAATCAATTAGTTAGGTTGTAGAACAACATATAAAAATAAAACGTTAAATCACTGATCATGATTATTTAAAGAGAATATAGGAAGTAAATAAGAAAGTAATGAGAGAGGATAAAAAGAAGTGGTGGGCGGTATTGGGCTCGAACCAACGACCTCCTCCTTGTAAGGGAGATGCTCTACCAACTGAGCTAACCGCCCGCTTGATTATTAAATGGTGGGTCGTGGGCGATTCGAACGCCCGACCAATTGATTAAAAGTCAACTGCTCTACCGACTGAGCTAACGACCCATTTAATAATTTTGCGTAAATCTGTAAGTAGCTTTGTGAATGGTGGGTCGTGGGCGATTCGAACGCCCGACCAATTGATTAAAAGTCAACTGCTCTACCGACTGAGCTAACGACCCGTCACAATGTTCACTACTTTATGTTGTATTTTTAGGAATGGTGGGTCGTGGGCGATTCGAACGCCCGACCAATTGATTAAAAGTCAACTGCTCTACCGACTGAGCTAACGACCCATACCTAATTATGTGATATTGCGCGAAATAACCGAATGAAGTGGTGGGCGGTATTGGGCTCGAACCAACGACCTCCTCCTTGTAAGGGAGATGCTCTACCAACTGAGCTAACCGCCCACTTCATGATGACTAAATTCTCACTACCACGCTTTAATGTAATTGGTGGGCGGTATTGGGCTCGAACCAACGACCTCCTCCTTGTAAGGGAGATGCTCTACCAACTGAGCTAACCGCCCAATTACATCAAATCATACAACGTATCACAACGAAAATAATGGTGGGCGGTATTGGGCTCGAACCAACGACCTCCTCCTTGTAAGGGAGATGCTCTACCAACTGAGCTAACCGCCCGTCGTGATGGGGTGCATTATAGGGATACTGCGCTATGAGTCAACGATTTTTATCAGATTTTTATCGTGAAAATGACTGTTCGTTTTATTTTTAGTCAAGATGCTTTTTTTAGCACCATAAGTGACACAGCAATTAACCAAAATAATCTTATGAGTAGCCTTCGTCAAACAAAACATCATCAATTTGAAATTTTTATCTCTGTTAAAAGCTTAATGTCATTGAGGAATTAGCATCCAGTGATAAAATAAGGCAACCATTTCGTTTTTTTGATAATCACGATTACTTATCTATATAAGTAAGACGTACTAAGGCAATCCCAATGAGTAAAATAAAAACCCGTTTTGCACCAAGTCCTACTGGCTATCTACATGTTGGTGGTGCGCGCACCGCACTTTATTCCTGGTTATATAGCCGTCACAATAAGGGCGAGTTTGTACTGCGTATTGAAGACACCGACTTAGAACGTTCTACTCAGCCAGCCATCGATGCAATCATGGACGGTATGAATTGGTTAAATCTGAATTGGGATGAAGGTCCTTATTATCAGACTAAACGCTTCGATCGCTATAACCAAGTTATCGATCAGATGTTATCTGCGGGCACTGCGTACCGTTGCTACTGCTCTAAAGAACGTTTAGAACAGTTACGCGAAGATCAAATGGCGAAAGGTGAAAAACCTCGTTACGATGGTTGTTGCCGTGGTGGTAATCATAATCACAGTGCTGATGAACCCCATGTTGTGCGTTTCTTAAACCCACAAGAAGGCTCTGTGATTTTTGATGATAAAATCCGTGGCCCGATTGAATTTAGCAACCAAGAATTGGATGACCTCATTATTCGTCGTACTGATGGCTCTCCAACTTATAACTTCTGTGTTGTTATTGATGACTGGGATATGGAAATTACTCACGTGATCCGTGGTGAAGATCATATCAATAACACTCCTCGCCAAATCAATATTCTCAAAGCATTGGGTGCACCTGTACCTGAATATGCTCACGTATCAATGATCTTAGGTGATGACGGTAAAAAACTGTCTAAACGTTATAATGCTGTAAGTGTGATGCAATACCGCGATGACGGCTATTTGCCAGAAGCACTATTAAACTACTTAGTACGTTTAGGCTGGTCTCATGGTGACCAAGAGATCTTTACTATTGATGAAATGATTGAGCACTTCACTTTAGAAGCTATCAGCAAATCAGCCAGTGCATTTAATACTGATAAATTACTTTGGTTAAATCATCATTACATCAATACGTTGCCAGCAGAAAAAGTCGCTGTTCATTTAGATTGGCATATCAAACAACAAAATATTGATACCAGCAATGGTCCATCATTAGTTGAGCTGATCAAATTATTAGGTGAACGCTGTAAAACATTAAAAGAAATGGCTGAAAGTTGTCATTACTTCTATATTGATTTCGAAACCTTTGAAGAAACAGCTGCGAAAAAACATTTACGCCCAGTCGCTCGCCAACCATTAGAAGTGGTTCGTGATAAATTATCTGCTATTACTGATTGGACTGCTGAAAATGTTCACCAAGCTATTCAAGATACCGCTGATGAATTAGAAATCGGTATGGGTAAAGTTGGTATGCCATTACGTGTTGCTGTAACGGGTGCAGGCCAATCTCCTGGCTTAGATGTTACTGTTCATGCTATTGGTAAAACACGTAGTATTGCGCGTATTAATAAAGCATTAGACTTTATTACAGAAAGAGAAAATCAAGCTTAATTTACACATTAAACTTGCTGACTAAGAGAGATACATTCCTAAATTACGGAATGTATCTTTTTTTTGTATTCTTTTTCAGCAATCAACAAATAATGTGAGATTAACTGATTGACAGTATTGTGCTTGTTGCCTATTATCAAGCCCGTTCCAGTATGTTGGGGCTATAGCTCAGTTGGGAGAGCGCTTGCATGGCATGCAAGAGGTCAGCGGTTCGATCCCGCTTAGCTCCACCAATATACTCTAGAACAATCCAATATGTGGGGTTATAGCTCAGTTGGGAGAGCGCTTGCATGGCATGCAAGAGGTCAACGGTTCGATCCCGTTTAGCTCCACCAGAATTTCAAGATCCTGAAGAGAAATCTTCGGGATTTTTTGTTTTCTACTCCTTATTCATTTCTATTGTGCAGTGTAACCCCCATCAACGGCATAAAATGCACCTGTTGTGAAACTACTTTCATCTGAAAGTAAAAAAGCAACGGTTTTAGCGACTTCTTCTCTGGTTGCCATACGTTTCATTGGGTGTGTATCTGCCATCCATTCACGTACTTCGTTGGGTAGCATTTGCATCCTTGGTGTATCGACATAACCAGGACCTATTGCATTGATCCTTATTCCTTTATCTGCAAATTCAAGTGCAGCTGAACGAGTGATCCCTAATACGGCATGTTTAGCTGCCGTATATGCTGAAATACCTGCAATACCGACAACGCCATTAGATGAAGAAAGATTAACAATACTCCCTCCCCCACTTTTTAAGATTGCGGGTATACCATATTTCAAGCCATAAAATACGCTATTAATATCGGTATCGATTACTGCTTTCCAATCTTCAATCTCATAATCCACAATAGATGTATTATGAGGCCCCGTGATCCCTGCATTGTTAACTAAGCCATGTAATGCTCCAGCTTGCGACATAACAGCCTCAATCATTTTTTCGACCTGAGAAGGTGAGGTCATATCAGCCTGCAAAGCAATGACTTTTTTACCCGTTATATCAATAGAACACGCTGTTTTTATTACTTGATCTAAATGCCTACCGGTAATGAAAACCGTCGCACCACGTTGAAATAGCAATTGTGCAATACCTTCACCTACACCTGTACTTGCACCAGTGACTAAAATCACTTTATCCTTAAAATAATCTTTCATTTTTATTTCACCTATTAACAATGACATCTCGTTTTATCGTACAATCGGAAGGTAATTAACTAAAGTTAACTATACATCATGATATTTGATTAACTTTAGTTAATCAATATAAAGTTTCTTCACGCGGGATGACCTGATAAAATTAACTTTAGTTAATATTATTCATGAGATGACGTATTTATGGAAAAATGTGAATTAGAAAATGCATTATCATTATTACAATGCACATTAGTCGCGCAACGCACTCGTTATACCCCAGAACAAGTCACTTGGGGTCAATATGATGTTTTAGAATTATTGCGCTTACGAGGTGATTTAACCCCATCCCAATTAAGTCATTCGTTAGCGATTTCAAGACAAAATTTATCGAAGTTTATGCGAGGGTTAAAAACCTTAGGATTTATTGCACAGTATCGTTCAGAAAAAGATAAACGTGAGTTTATTACCCATTTAACTGATGATGGCCACGCTTTTTTAGCAAGAGCAGCATTAGGTCGTAAACAAAATGCTGAAAAAATAAGTGAGTGTTTGACATTGGGAGAACAAACATTATTTATTGAATTAAGTCAGAAAATTATTAACGCATTAGCACCTGAAAAATCAGGTCTAGATAATAATTAATATCACCGCTTTAAGGGCTTTAATAGTCCTTCTAAGCCTTCAATTTTAATTGCAAGGGTCATCTCCATGAGTTGCCCTAGTTTTCCTTCAGGGAACTCTCCTTTCTTAGCAAACCATAATAAATACTCTTCAGGTAAATCAACCAACATTCGCCCCTTGTACTTACCAAATGGCATTTGTGTGTTTGCTATATCAATAAGATGCTGTTTTTCTAGCATATTCTATACCGTTGTTATCGAAGGAAAGGATCAATTATAGGGTAATTTAAAGATAAAAAAAGCAGTACCCGAAGGTACTGCTTGATTTTTTATTACCTGATGAACAAGTAATGTGGTTTACATTGTTATTTTATTCACATGCTATCTGTTTTATCTTGAGCGATTAAACAAACAAGCCTGCGATAGCCGCTGATAAGAAGCTCACTAATGTAGAACCGAACAGTAATTTCAGACCGAAACGAGAAACAACGTTACCTTGCATTTCATTTAGACCTTTAATCGCACCTGCTACAATCCCGATTGAAGAGAAGTTAGCAAATGAAACTAAGAATACTGATAAAATACCCACTGAGCGTGGTGAAATATCGGCTGCGATATCTTGTAAGCTACCCATTGCAACGAATTCGTTAGACACTAATTTCGTTGCCATCACACTACCAACACGTAATGCATCTTGTTCTGGTACACCAATTACCCATGCTAATGGATAGAAAACGTAACCTAAGCAATCTTGGAAGCTAATACCAAAAATCATGCTGAAAATTGCATTCACTGCAGCAATTAAAGCAATGAAACCAATCAGCATTGCAGCTACGATTAATGCAACTTTGAAACCAGCTAGAATGTATTCACCTAACATTTCAAAGAAGCTTTGACCTTCATGAAGATTACCCATTTGAATATCTTCTTCATTCTCAACAGAATATGGGTTAATCACAGAAAGGACGATAAAGGTACTGAACATATTCAGTACTAGAGCAGCAACAACATATTTTGGATCTAACATTGTCATGTATGCACCAACAATTGACATTGATACTGTCGACATTGCTGTTGCAGCCATGGTGTACATACGACGCTGAGACATTTTGCCTAAAACATCTTTATAGGCAATAAAGTTCTCTGATTGACCAAGAACTAATGAGCTAACTGCGTTGAATGATTCCAGTTTCCCCATACCATTCACTTTAGAAAGCACAGTACCGATAATGCGGATCACGAAAGGTAATACTTTGATATGTTGAAGAATACCAATTAATGCAGAAATAAAGATAATTGGACATAATACATTCAGGAAGAAGAATGCTAAACCACCTTTCATCATGCCACCGAATACAAATTCAGTACCTTGGGCAGCGTAACCTAATAAGTGATCAAATAATCCAGCAAAACCACGAACAAAACCTTCACCAACATCAGAGTTGAGGAAGAACCATGCTAATGCGATTTCAATAACTAATAACTGCACGATATAACGCAGACGGATCCCTTTGCGATTATTACTCGCAATGAATGCTAATGCGCCAATAACGGCGAGTGCTAAAACGAAGTGAATGATAGAAGACATGCATGCTCCAAAAATAAAAATAAATCTTGAGGAGCATTTTATGTAACGCGTAACATTAGGATGTGACTATTGTCACAATATCATGAAACCGCATACACACTATTTATTAAATAAGATAGGTTGATCACACTTTATAAGTTACTAAAGAAACATTAAATGTAAATTTCACTTAAGTGAAAAATGCTACTGAGAGCGTTTCTCAGTAGCATTTACTAAATAATAGTGTGATTATTTAGATTGATCAAGTAATCTTATCATTTCATCTTCATCAATAACGTCTATCCCTAACTCGTTAGCTTTCACTAACTTAGAACCTGCCGCTTCACCTGCAATCACCATATCAGTTTTTTTAGAGACACTTCCACTCACTTTTGCCCCTAAAGCCACTAATCTATCTTTTGCTTCATCGCGTGTTAATTGTGATAGTGAGCCAGTTAACACTACGATTTTACCAGCAAAAGGATTATCTCCCGCTTCATGAGTGACTATTACTGGTGCTTGCCATGTAATGCCTGCGTCATTAATTAGCTGATCAATAACCGTTTTATTGTGTTCTTCTTGGAAGAAATTCACAACGTGCTTAGCCACAATATCTCCCACATCTGGGACTGATTTTAGTGCTTCAACATCTGCATTTCGTAATGCTTCAAGCGTAGAAAAATGAGCGGTTAATCCACTTGCCGTTGCTTCACCAACTTCTCTAATTCCAAGAGCATAAATAAAACGCGCAAATGTTGTTGATTTTGATTTATCTAATGCAGCAATTAATTTTTTTGCTGATTTTTCACCCATTCGCTCTAAACCAGACAAGATTTTCTCATCTAAACGAAAAAGATCTGCTGGTGTTTTGACATACTCTTTTTCAACCAATTGGTCGATAATTTTATCGCCCATACCATCAACATCCATCGCACGACGAGAAACAAAATGCTTAAGCGCTTCTTTACGTTGTGCACCACAAATTAATCCCCCAGTACAACGCGCTACCGCTTCGCCTTCAATACGCTCTATATCAGATTGGCAAATTGGGCATTGCGTTGGAAAAATAATCTCTTGTGCATCAGCAGGACGTTTCTCTTCAATCACACTAACAACCTGAGGAATAACATCACCCGCACGACGAATAACCACAGTATCGCCAATACGCAATCCCAAGCGTTCGATTTCATCAGCATTGTGTAATGTAGCATTACTCACGACAACACCAGCAACTTGCACAGGCTCTAAACGGGCAACTGGGGTAATTGCACCAGTACGCCCTACTTGGAATTCAACATCTTTGATAATCGTCATTTGCTCTTGAGCTTGGAACTTATAAGCAATAGCCCAACGTGGTGCCCTTGAGACAAAACCCAGCTCTTCTTGCAGCGCAATATCATCCACCTTAATAACGACACCATCGATATCAAAGCCTAAGTTAGGGCGAATTTCTTCTACATGATGATAAAACTCAAGAACGGCTTTACTACCAGTACACAGTTTTACTGCATCACTGACAGGTAATCCCCATTCTTTAAATAGTTGTAAACGGGCATAGTGGCTTGCAGGTAACTCACCACCTTCGAGTACACCAACGCCATAACAGAAAAAGGTTAATGGGCGTTTCGCTGTGATACGCGGATCAAGTTGTCGTAAAGATCCCGCCGCTGCGTTACGAGGGTTAGCAAATACTTTTCCCCCTGTGCGACGAGCTTCTTCGTTTAAATATTCAAAGCCTTTTTCATTCATAAAGACTTCACCACGGATCTCAATACGTGCAGGAATATTTTCACCATATAAACGCAATGGAATAGCTTTAATGGTTCTTACGTTTTCAGTGATGTTCTCTCCTGTTGTACCATCCCCTCGCGTTGCAGCTTGTACTAAAACTCCATTTTCATAAAGTAAGCTAACTGCAAGTCCATCAAGTTTTAATTCACAGCAAAAAGTGATTTCTTCACTATTTTTTAAACGATCTCGCAAACGCTTATCAAATGCCTGATAACTGGTTTCATCAAAAGCATTATCTAAAGACAACATTGGAATTTCATGTCTCACTTGCTCAAATGCAGTGAGTGGTAATGCACCAACACGTTGTGTAGGTGAATCCGAGGTAATTAATTCAGGATGTTGGGCTTCTAATGCTTTTAGCTCATTCATTAAGCGGTCGTATTCAGCATCAGGTATTTCAGGCGCGTCCATGACATGATAAAGATATTCATGGTGACGTAAGGTAACGCGAAGTTTATCAATTTTTTGTTGAGTATTTTTATTCATGATTTATCACCAAAGAAGAAAAACCCCCGCAAGCGGGGGCTTTTTTACAGATAGAAACTATTGATTTAAATCCAGCGTCCTGCGAATTCTAGATTTATAAAGCTCGATTTTTTGTGGTGTTAAGAGTTTGCGCTCATCATCAAGTACAACTCCTCCCACATCAGATGCAATACGTTGAGCTGCAAGCAACATCAATTTAAAGTTTTGGTTAGCATCACCATAAGATGGCACCATCATAAACATAGAGACACCTGGTGTGGTTAATTCAGCCATGGTATCTATATCAAAGGTTCCCGGCTTCACCATGTTGGCTAAGCTAAACAAAACAGGACCATTAGCCGTTGGATTTAGATGACGATGGAAAATATTCATTTCTCCAAACTGGAATCCAGCTTGAATAATACTTTGCATCAATATTTCACCATCCAACATTTGACCATGGTGCGCACTTACGTTTAAGACAATAACCAGCTCTTTCTCTGCTTCTTCTACAGGTTCTACAACTGGCGCAGATCCCGTTTTTGGCTCTTCAGCCGGAGCATGATGCGAAGATTCAGTTTCAGCAGGAGTCACATGAGCCGTTGTCTCTGAAATCGAAGGCTCTGAGCTCACCGATGAGCTTGTATTAACGTGTGATTTTATTTCACCCGCTACATTGACCACTGGAGCTTGTCTTGGCTCATCCCTAACAACAGGTGCAGATTCTTTTTCAATAACATCAAATACTCCAAGGCTTGGCTCTTGTTGTAGTGATGTTTCATTAGAATGCCCTTTTGCTTGGTTCTCAGACATTAATGGATCTCTATCTGCCACCGAAAATTCAGGTTCATGTAGAGACTCCGATTTTATCGGTAGCTCACTCTCCCGCTTTTCAGTAGAGGATAAAGTTGATGTCTGATGACTAGTCTCAGCATATTGTGGTTCGTCATCGTTCTCATCTGACTGATAATTCTGTTTCTGACGTTTTACTGGGCGATTACGGAAAAGCTTAGAACGCTCTTTTCGACCAATCCATAAGCCGTGTAATAACAAAGCTATGATTAAAATCGCACCAACAACGATTAATATCAGACGCAAATTTTGCTGCATCATTTCTATCTCTGTTGTCTTGAGGTTTAATAGCCACGTTGGCGAATATTACTTTTTACTAAGAGTATTTGCCAATGCTCATAAGTGCAAGCCAATACTTAATTTTCTTGTCACAAAGATACACACTTCAATCTCTTATGCGCATTTTTTAGACAATTCATGACTAGTAAGGCTGATTATCTCCCTATATGATACTAGCTTGCCCTCATTGGAGAGAATAGGAAGTATGACAAATTTGACAGAAACGAATAAAAATTTAAATGGATTTCATTATTTTGCTCTTGGTTGGCGTTTAATTACACGCAAAGGGCTAAAACGTTTTGTTATCTTGCCGTTACTTGCCAATATTATTATTCTCGGAAGTGCCTTTTGGTGGTTATATGGTCAAATTGGCGATATGGTCAATTGGATGATGGAAAAAGTCCCTGATTGGTTACAATGGCTAAGCTATTTAATTTGGCCATTATCCGTTATTTTTATTTTATTGGTGTTCACTTATTTCTTTAGCACCTTAGCTAATATTATTGCCTCTCCTTTTAATGGTCTGTTGGCTGAAAAATTAGAAGGTCAAATAACCGGTATTGCACCACCAGATACGGGAGTTACGGGTATATTAAAAGATATTCCACGTATTCTAAAACGTGAATTAACCAAAATAGCTTATTATTTACCTCGTGCTATTGTCTTGTTATTACTTTATTTTATCCCTGTTGTCGGACAAACTGTTGCTCCTATTTTATGGTTTGCTTTTGGTGCTTGGATGATGGCAATTCAATATAATGACTTCCCATTTGATAACCATAAAATTTCATTTGCAGCGATGAAATCCTCACTCAAACAGGACAAATGGAATAATCTTCAATTTGGTATGATTATTAATATTTTTACCATGATCCCTATTCTAAATTTAGTCATCATGCCTGTCGCTATTTGTGGTGCAACAGCAATGTGGTGCGATCGTTATCGCAAACAACATACACAAGAAGGGCAGTGGTAAGCATTATCTCGTCGCTTATCGATCATGTTGAAAAACCCCGTTTTATTAAAACGGGGTTTTATTTTATAGGTTATATTTAAAATGCTAATTGTGTTTATTTAGCAATTGAACATATTACTCAATGAGTGAACGAATATAATCTTTCGTTTCTTCTCTATCCATCGGCTCACGTTCATTGATGCCCATTTCAAAGATATTTAAAGCACCATCTAATTTTTCAATCAGCTCTTCATCGTCTCGAATACAGAAAATATACGCATTTTCAAACGGTGTGAGATCCACTAACCGTAACCCTTTTTCTGTCAAAAAGTGGTTAATATATTCCAGATAAGGTAATTCATAAGGCAACATATAAGGATCAACACTCATCTCATCCCAATCAATATTTTCAACTTGAGATAAAATCAATGCGCTAGGTGATTCAGACAAAGAAATTTGTTCTAAGGATTTCAAATCAGGAATATCACCAAAATATTCTGTCCATTCCACATAATCCATTAATCCTTGAGCAGAGAGTGATTCGTATAGCCAATTAAGTACATCTTCTTGAGCATCAGACTCAGGTAAATTTTCACGCAAAGCTTGCGCGTCTAATTCAGGTACAGCGAGTTCCAGTGCGCTAATCAACTCTTCAATGGTTTCCATTATGACCCCTGTATTTACAATAAACGTAGTTAAAAATAGATTATCAGCCATCAATATACTGCACATCTCTTGATTTATTAATTTGTGAATCTTCTCACTCACTCTTGATTAGAACCTTTTGGAATAAAAAGAAGAAAAAGTTATAAGGTTATTCATAAAGCTTATTTCCATCTTTGTCTTGATGGCGTATGGTAATTTCATCTGACCTTATAAAAAATCATGTACCGAGGATAAAAATGAGCAAGATTTTCGAAGACAACTCGCAAACTATTGGACACACTCCCTTAATTCGCTTAAAGCATTTCGGAAATGGTAACATTCTAGCTAAAGTGGAATCTCGTAACCCAAGCTTTAGTGTGAAATGCCGTATCGGTGCCAACATGATTTGGGATGCTGAAAAGAAAGGTATCCTAAAAGAAGGTGTTGAACTTGTAGAGCCGACAAGTGGTAATACAGGGATTGCACTTGCCTATGTTGCAGCTGCACGCGGATACAAATTGACGCTAACCATGCCTGACACCATGAGCATTGAACGCCGAAAACTACTCAAAGCATTAGGCGCCAACTTAGTGCTAACTGATGGCGCGAAAGGCATGAAAGGGGCTATCGATAAAGCCAATGAAATTCGTGATAGCGATCCTAGCCGTTATCTCCTACTACAACAATTTAGTAATCCAGCTAACCCTGAAATTCATGAAAAAACCACAGGCCCTGAAATTTGGAACGACACTGATGGTGAAGTCGGTGCTGTAATTGCAGGTGTCGGCACAGGCGGTACTATTACGGGTATTGGTCGTTACTTGAAAAAGACTCAAGGTAAAGCAGTAACAATGGTTGCGGTTGAACCAACTGGTTCCCCTGTTATTACACAAGCCTTAGCTGGTGAAGAGATTAAACCAGGTCCTCATAAAATCCAAGGTATTGGTGCTGGTTTTATCCCTGAAAACCTAGATTTATCATTACTGGATCGCGTTATTCAGATCACAAACGAAGAAGCTTTTGATACTGCGCGAGAATTAATGACCAAAGAAGGTATTTTAGCGGGGATTTCTTCTGGAGCAGCGATTGCAGCCGCCGTAAAACTGTCAAAAGAACCCGAATTTGCAAACAAAGAAATTGTGGTAATTTTACCTTCTTCAGGTGAACGTTATTTAAGCACACCACTTTTTGCTGACATTTCTGATAGCTAAATCGCATCATCTCAATTGTAAAATATTTATTAAAAAAGCACCTTAAAGGTGCTTTTTTTGTGGTAGAGATCAAACTTTGTCATCCAGACAGGTGATTTATTCCTTCGAGTTTAGTATTTAATCAATTAATTATTTCGAAGGTCGAAATTAATCAGAAAATAACCGAGATGATAAAATCACCCTCTTTTATTTTCCTGAACACTATTTTTATCAGATGACGCTTTACGACTTAATATTATCTGATATAGCTACGCAAAGCAGGACAATTTCATCTACACTTACTAAGTCCTGACTTAATGTGAACAATTGAGTTATAAAAGGAAAAAAATCCTATGTACCAGCAAGAAGTTACTATTACAGCACCAAACGGCTTACATACTCGTCCTGCGGCACAATTTGTAAAAGAAGCCAAAACGTTCTCTTCTGATATCACCCTTATCTCTAGTGGTAAATCTGCTAGTGCTAAGAGCCTTTTCAAATTACAAACCTTAGGTTTGACCCAAGGTACTGTAGTGACTATCTCTGCTGAAGGCGAAGACGAAAAGCAAGCCGTTGAAGCACTGGTAAAATTAATGGCGGAATTAGAATAATTCGCGATTAAGCATTAGCACAGTATTTATTCCCCTGAAACCATTCAGGGGAGTTAACCTCTAATGATGATTTTAAAACAACAGTATTTTGCAATCCTATTCTTTTAAGATTATCACCAGCAAGTCGTAGGATAAATTATGATTTCAGGAATTTTAGCATCACCCGGTATCGCATTTGGTCAAACCCTTCTCCTCAAAGAAGAACCAATCATCATTAGCCAACGTAAGATCCAAAGTGATGAAATTGAGAATCAAATCGAGCGCTTTAAAGATGGCCGTAATAAATCTGCACAACAACTAGAAATCATTAAAGAGCGTGCTGAAAAGAATCTCGGTGCAGATAAAGCCGAAATCTTTGAAGGCCATATCATGTTGTTAGAAGATGAAGAGTTGGAACAAGAAATTGTTACTCTTATCAAAAGCGACAAAAAAACTGCCGAAGCTGCTGTTCAATCTGTTATTGAAGATCAAGCCACCGCATTAGAAGCATTAGATGACGAGTATTTAAAAGAGCGTGCAGCTGACGTTCGTGATATTGGTAAACGCTTGATGCGTAATATTTTAGAAATGCCAATTATCGATTTAAGTGCTATTTCAGAAAAAGTTATTCTAGTGGCAACTGACCTCACCCCTTCTGAAACAGCTCAATTAAGCCTAGATAACGTATTAGGCTTTATTACTGACTTAGGGGGCAGAACATCTCACACTTCTATTATGGCTCGTTCATTAGAAATCCCTGCTATTGTGGGCACATCTAATGCGACACAAACCATTAAAAAAGACGATTATCTGGTTCTTGATGCGATTAATAACAAAATCATTATTAATCCATCTGACGAAGAACTCGAAGCATTAAAAGCCATCAAAGAAGAGTATCTGCACGAAAAAGAAGAATTAGCAAAACTCAAAGATTTACCTGCCATTACACTTGATGGGCACCAAGTCGAAGTTTGCGCTAATATTGGTACAGTTCGTGATGTTGCTGGTGCTGAACGTAACGGTGCTGAAGGTGTTGGTCTGTATCGTACTGAATTTTTATTTATGGATAGAGACTCTTTACCAACAGAAGATGAGCAATTCCAAGCCTATAAAGCGGTAGCAGAAGCGGTTGGAAGTCCTGCGGTCATTATTCGTACTATGGATATTGGCGGTGATAAAGACTTACCTTACATGAATCTACCCAAAGAAGAGAACCCATTCTTAGGTTGGCGTGCAATTCGTATTTGTCTTGACCGTAAAGAGATCCTTCATTCACAATTACGTGCTATCTTAAGAGCATCTGCTTTTGGTAAACTGCGTATTATGTTTCCAATGATTATCTCTGTTGAAGAGATCCGTGCATTGAAAGCAGAACTTGAAATATTGAAAAGCCAACTTCGTGAAGAAAATAAAGCTTTTGATGAGTCTATTGAAGTCGGTGTGATGGTAGAAACACCAGCAGCTGCAGTAATGGCTCGCCATATGGCAAAAGAAGTTGACTTTTTCAGTATTGGGACTAACGATCTAACACAATATACTCTGGCTGTAGACCGTGGAAATGAGCTGATATCTCATCTATATAATCCAATGTCACCTGCAGTACTCAACCTGATAAAACAGGTGATTGATGCATCACATGCTGAAGGTAAATGGACTGGAATGTGTGGTGAACTTGCTGGAGATGAACGAGCAACACTGCTCCTTCTAGGCATGGGATTAGATGAGTTTAGTATGAGTGCTATTTCAATTCCTCGCATCAAAAAAGTGATCCGCAATGCGAATTACGATGATGCAAGAGCACTAGCAGAGCAAGCACTTGCTCAGCCAACTGCAAAAGAATTGATGGACTTAGTAGAAACTTTTACTAAAGAAAAGACACTGTGCTAATCGCATTAGCCAGAGCCCGGTCCCAACTACAATAATTAGGAGAAGATTCATGGGTCTGTTTGATAAATTAAAATCACTGGTTTCAGAGGAAAAGAAAGGCAGTGGCACGATTGATATTGTTGCACCACTTTCAGGTGAAATCGTCAATATCGAAGATGTTCCTGATGTTGTTTTCGCTGAAAAAATCGTAGGTGACGGTATTGCTATCAAACCTGCTGGTAATAAAATTGTTGCACCAGTCGATGGTACTATCGGTAAAATTTTCGAGACTAACCATGCTTTCTCTATTGAGTCTGACAACGGTATCGAGTTATTTGTCCACTTCGGTATCGACACTGTTGAACTGAAAGGTGAAGGGTTTAAACGTATCGCTGAAGAAGGTCAGCAAGTAAAAGTTGGTGATACTATTTTAGAATTTGACTTGGCTGTATTAGAAGAAAAAGCAAAATCAGTTCTAACGCCAGTTGTCATTTCTAATATGGATGAAATTCAAGGTTTAACCAAAATGACAGGCCCAGTTACTGTTGGTGAAACCGTTATTATTCAGATTAAAAAATAATCTTCTGAGATGTTCTCTATTTAAACCGCCACCAATAATGTGGCGGTTTTTTTATATTCAAAACCCAAAAAATACTCTAACTCATTCGACGATATTATTACTCTAAATAATTCAAGGTGTAGCTAGGCGACAAGGGAATAAGTCGCTAAGAACATACATAAGTATGTGACTAGTGTGAATGAACGCAGTTAACAACTGCTACAACTTGAAGTATAACGAGTAAATACTCTAAATAATTCAAGGTATAGCTAGGCGACAAGGGAATAAGTCGCTAGGAACATACACAAGTATGTGACTAGTGTGAATGAACACCCTCAACAACGCTACAACTTGAAGTATAACGAGTAAATATTCTAAATAATTCAAGGTGTAGCTAGGCGACAAGGGAATAAGTCGCTAAGAACATACATAAGTATGTGACTAGTGTGAATGAACGCAGTTAACAACTGCTACAACTTGAAGTATAACGAGTAAATACTCTAAATAATTCAAGATGTAGCTAGGCGACAAGGGAATAAGTCGCTAGGAGCATACATAAGTATGTGACTAGTGCGAATGAACGCAGTTAACAACTGCTACAACTTGAAGTATGACGAGTAAATACTCTAAATAATTCAAGATGTAGCTAGGCGACAAGGGAATAAGTCGCTAGGAACATACACAAGTATGTGACTAGTGCGAATGAGCGCAGTCAACAACGCTACAACTTGAATTATGACGAGTAAACGCCTGTTGATAAATAACGATCCCCTCTATCACACACAATGGCCACAATCACTGCCCCTGGATTTTCTTTTGCAACGCGCAGAGCGCCAGCAACAGCGCCTCCAGAACTCACACCACAGAAGATACCCTCTTGACTTGCTAAAAGGCGCATCGTTGATTCTGCTTCGGTTTGAGACATATCAATCACACTATCCACCAGCTCTTTTTTAAAAATTCCCGGCAAATAAGCGGGCGACCAGCGACGAATACCTGGAATTTGGCTTTTTTCTTCTGGCTGAAGTCCAATAATTTGCACGCTATCAGATTGTGTTTTTAAGTAACTACCCACACCGGTGATCGTCCCCGTTGTTCCCATACTCGAAACAAAATGTGTAATACGACCTTGCGTCTGTTGCCAAATTTCGGGGCCTGTTGACAAAAAATGGGCTCTTGGATTATCTGGGTTATTAAATTGATCTAATACTTTTCCCTCTCCCTGCTGTTCCATTTGTTGTGCGAGATCTCGTGCACCTTCCATACCGACTTCACGACTCACTAAAATCAATTCTGCGCCATAAGCTTGCATTGATGCTTGACGTTCTTTACTCATATTCTCAGGCATTAACAGCTTTAAACGGTAACCTTTTACCGCTGCAATCATGGCTAAGGCAATCCCAGTATTACCACTAGTTGCCTCAATAAGCGTATCACCTGGCTTTATTTCACCACGTAATTCTGCTTGTTCAATCATAGATAATGCGGCTCTGTCTTTCACTGAACCTGCTGGGTTATTACCTTCAAGTTTAACCCAGATTTCAGCGTCTACTTCTTGCGTAAGTCGTTGTAGTTTTACTAATGGTGTATTACCAATAAATTGTTCTAACCCTGCCACAATAAGTCCCTGCTCATTTATTTGTCTGTATTAATGAAGAAATCACATTTAACTTATTAACGCAATAGCATTAACGTATTTAGATAACTTTAGGCTATTGTCAAAACCAAAACACCCATGCTTAAAAATAGGCATGGGTGATAATTAGAAAGTACAATGAGAAATATAATTACGCGGTATACGCCAACGACACGGTTTTTAAGGGAGTATCACCCGAATATAAACGGGCTTGGGCACCTCCCATATAATAGGTGTTTCCTTTTGCTGGCGTTAAAGACATCTCATTCCATACTGCCGTAATTGGCGTTTTACTCCATCCAATGGGTTGTAAAATCAATTGCCAATAATGTCCTTTAGGTGAAACCTCAATGACTTTAACCGGTAATCGACAGACACTATTTTCATGTGTACTTAATGCTATTTCCCAAGGACGTAAAAATACATCTACTTCACCTTGATAAAGCGGTGTCACCGATAATGGCAAGTGATAGCCCCCAATATGTAATTGTGCGCCATTAATCTCACCTTGTAGATGATTAACATCACCTAGAAATTCGAGTACAAAACGGCTTGAAGGTGATTGCCACACTTCTTGTGGTGTACCTACTTGTTCTATTTTTCCATTCCCCATTATCACAATGCGATCAGCCACTTCCATTGCTTCTTGTTGATCATGAGTCACAAAAACGCTAGTAAATTTAAGTTCTTCATGCAACTCACGTAACCAACGGCGTAATTCTGTTCTTACTTTTGCGTCTAAAGCGCCAAAAGGCTCATCGAGTAGTAAAATTTGAGGTTCAACAGCCAAAGCCCTTGCTAAAGCCACCCGCTGTTTTTGCCCACCCGATAATTGTGCAGGATAACGTTGAGCTAAGTGAGGCAATTGGATCATCTCCAATAGTTGGGTCACTTTTTTATGAATAGCATCTTTGCTTGGTCTTTCACGACGTGGTAATACGGTTAAGCCAAATGCAATATTCTCAAATACGGTCATATGGCGAAACAGCGCATAATGCTGAAAAACAAAACCGACTTTACGTGAACGAGCATGTAATCGACTAACATCTTGTCCTTCAAAACAGATTTTCCCTTGGGTTTGATGTTCTAATCCCGCAATAATACGTAAAAGTGTTGTTTTTCCTGATCCTGAAGGCCCTAACAATGCCACCATTTCACCTGAAGCGACATCAAGACTGACATCATGCAACACTTCGGTGCGATCAAAATATTTTGTGACGTTATTAATTTCAATACTCATATTTTGCCTCTACTTTTGTGTCAATAATGATGTCATTGCTGACGCGCTAAGTGCCATTGCAATGCACTTTTAAACATTAAGGTGAATATCGCCATCATGGCGAGTAATGCGGCGGCCGTAAAGGCACCAACGGTATTGTAATCTTGATGCAGCAATTCAACTTGTAACGGCAGCGAATAGGTTTCACCACGAATAGCACCAGATACCACTGAAACAGCCCCGAACTCACCAATGGCTCTGGCATTGGTTAATACCACACCATATAACAATGCCCAGCGAATATTCGGTAATGTCACACGCCAAAACATTTTCCATCCACTCGCTCCTAATAACACAGCGGCTTCATCTTCTTGGCTACCTTGACTCATCATCACCGGCACCAGTTCTCTAACCACAAAAGGGCAAGTGACAAACACCGTAACTAATACCATTCCCGGCCATGAGAACATAAGCTGAATATCAAACTGAGATAACCATTGCCCTGCCCATCCATTACTACCGTAAAAAAGTAAGTAGAGCAGTCCAGCGACAACAGGCGATACCGCAAAAGGAATATCAATTAGTGTCATTAATAGTTGACGTCCTGGGAAGCGGAAGCGAGTAACCAGCCATGCCATACTGACACCAAACAACATATTGACAGGTACGGTGATTAACGCGATTAATACCGTTAACCAGACAGCATGTAACATATCGCTGTCTAATAAGTTTTCAGTAAATATTTCAATACCTTTTGAAAACGCGGTCATAAAGATCCACGCTATAGGCACAACTAAAAATAAAATGGATAACACAACGCCTGTAAGGATTAATCCCCATTTTATCCAATCAATCTGGCGACGATAAATAGAGCGTTGCTGTATAATATCTGACATCAATGCCCCCTCAACCGTTGTCCAAATCGGCTTTGCAATCCATTAATTGAAAACAGTAAGACTAAAGAAACAAGTAAAATCACAGAAGCCACAGCACTAGCTGCAGGATAATCAAACTCTTGTAATCGAATAAAAATCATCAAGGAAACCACTTCTGTTTGCCATGCAATATTACCGGCAATAAAAATAACGGCACCAAACTCCCCCAAACTGCGTGTAAAAGAGAGCGCGGTTCCAGCAATTAGCGCGGGTGATAATTCAGGTAATACAACTTTACGAAATGTTTGCCAACGGCTCGCTCCTAGCGTTTCAGCGGCCTCTTCATACTCTGGGCCTAACTCTTCAAGCACTGGCTGAACCGTTCTTACTACAAAAGGTAAACTGGTAAAAGCCATCGCAACAGCGATACCAATCCATGTGTTAATTACTTTGATATCAAATTTATCTAACACAAAGCCATACCAACCTTGCGTTGAAAACAGAGTAGCGAGCGTTAATCCTGCAACCGCAGTAGGTAAAGCAAAAGGCAAGTCCATTAAACCATCAAGTAGTTGTCTACCTGGAAAACGGTAACGTGTAATGATCCACGCAAGCAACATGCCAAAAATAGCATTAAAAATACTGGCAACCGCAGCCGCAAGTAGTGTGACTTTATACGCGGCAACAATTTGGGGATGCGTTATGACGGCCCAATATTGCGCCCAGCTCATATCAGAAAGTTGCACAACCAGCGCACTCATTGGTAATAGTAAGATCAAGCAGGTATAAAACAGTGTTCCGCCTAAGCTTAATCCAAATCCCGGTAATACTCGTTTACTGGTTGTGGTAAACATTATTGACGTCCTTGCGCTAATAACTTGTCAAGCATGCCATCAGTTGTGAAATGCGTTTTCATCACGTTATTCCAGTCAC
The DNA here is from genome assembly GCF_009915245.1 of Proteus sp. G2669. Lineage (NCBI taxonomy): Bacteria > Pseudomonadati > Pseudomonadota > Gammaproteobacteria > Enterobacterales > Morganellaceae > Proteus > Proteus sp. G2669. The sequence goes on from NZ_JAABLX010000050.1 coordinate 173,581, forward strand.
CAAATATCTCTTCAACGGTAAATAAAGATGTTGCTGGAAATTGTGCTGCTTTTTGAGCCATAACAGCTTTATCATTCACGCGATAGTTAAATTGCGTGATGATCTCTTGTGCTTTAGGACTGTATAAATAATTGAGGTAAGCTTTTGCCAATGTTTCTGTGTCATTACGTTGCACATTTTTATCAATCCAAGCGACTGGAAACTCAGCTAGAATATCTACGGGTGGCACAATAACTTGATATTCATCTTCACCATATTGCTGGCGAATATTATTAACTTCGGATTCAAAACTGATCAGCACATCCCCAAGACCACGCTCAATAAAAGAGGTTGTAGCGCCACGCCCTCCTGTATCAAACACTTCAACATTTTTAAGGAACTTTTTCATTGCTTCTTGGGTTTTCTCATCATTACCATAGGCTTTTTCAAAAGCTCCCCAAGCAGCTAAATAGGTATAGCGCCCATTACCTGATGTTTTTGGATTAGGGAAAACCACTTTGACATCTTCGCGAGTTAAATCCTCCCATGTCGTAATATTTTTAGGATTACCTTTGCGCACTAAATACGCCATAGTGGAATAATAAGGTGAGCTATTATTAGGAAGACGTTGTTGCCAATCCGCAGGAATAAGCTTGCCTTTATCATGCAGAATTTGCACATCGGTCACTTGGTTATATGTCACTACATCAGCAGGTAGCCCTTGCAATATCGCAAGTGCTTGCTTAGAAGAACCCGCATGAGATTGTTTGATAGTCACTTTGTCATCAGGATGCTGTGCATCCCACTGAGTTTTAAAATCACTATTTAGCTGTGTGAATAACTCTCGCGCAATGTCATAAGAGCTATTAAGTAATTGAGCAGCCCCTGCATAACTGCTGACAACCAAAGACAATGCTGTAGTTGCTTGTAATGCAAAGGTTCTGATTGTGTTTTTCTTCATCAAAAGTACCCATCATTGTAAGTTTTATTCTAATGGTTACTTTATCGGCTTTATTTATAACAGTGTAGTTAGCTTTTGTTATTTGATATAACTGAAAGCTATTAAAATTGAGTAAAACGCAAGCTAATTAATTAAATTTACGTCAATAGGAATTAATGTGAAAAAAATTCAGACAAAAATGCCTGCGATTAAAGCAGGCATTTTATCAATAAAAAATTATTTAATGCTTGGCAATTTATAGTGCTTTTAAGACTTCATAAGATGGAGCAAAGTAATAACTTCCTGTAACAGGCTTACTCATACGTAATAAGTCATCGTGTTTACCATCTAATTCACCAAACATACTTAGTAATTGCTGTTCAATATTATATAAACGACCACAATAAGCTAAGAAATATAAACCATGTTTACCACTTGCAGTACCGTAAGGGAGGCTGTGACGTAAAATTGCTAACTCTTCGCCATCTTCTTCAATCACAACACGAGAAACATGAGATGTGACATTACGTTCTGATTCATCAAGTTCAACACTGTCTTTTTTAGTTCGACCGATCATTTTTTCTTGATCTGATTCACTAAAACGAGCCCATTTTTTTAGGTTATGCTCATAACGCTGAACTAAAACATAACTACCACCAGCATCTACACCATCATTAATCAATGCAACACCGTAGCGTTCATCATCTTGTGGGTTTTCAGTACCATCAATAAAACCACTTAAATCACGCTCTTCTATCCAACGGAAACCATGAATTTCTTCTTCAACTTTAATCACATCCCCAAAAGCTGCAATTGCCGCTTGTGCCAATGAAAAGTTCACATCATGGCGCATAGATTGAATGTGAATAAGCAGATCACGTTGTGTCGCTGGTGCTAAACCTTTACCTAATGGGCGAAAAGGTTTTAGCTCAGGAGCACTGTTTTCATCTGATAATTTTTTCCAAAGATCAGAGCCAAATGCAACAACTGCGCCTAATGACGCATCAGGAAATTGCTTTTGTAAATCAGATAATGATTGCATAAATTTCTGACATCCTTGACGCAGAAATTCTAATTCACCCACGACCATTGCTTCGATAAAAAGACCAAATTTACTATGTGCGACTAAAATGCCACTTTGTGCATGAGACATATTGCTTCCCTAATCAATAATCAAAACGCTCGGAATAATGTTAATTATATCGAATATTTTTTTCCGAAGATTTGCCTTTTAACAAATATCAGACAGTCTGATTATAAAATCTTCCATATATTATAGAGAATAGCGTGTAGGCGTTTTGTTCTGCCAAATAATTTGCGTTAACGTCCAATTTGATAAAACTTCATCCGGTGGCATCAATCCATCAGGACCATCCCATTGTCCACTAAAGACATAACTCACCGATTTAGCTTCTGTGGATTGACATAAAATTGTTCTCTGTTTTTCATCCTTAGGGCCTTTGCTGCATGCACCAAAGGCTTTTTTATAGATATCTTTAAATGGTGTACCAATAGTTGTACCCCAATCTGTCGTTGCCTTGGCATCAAAGACTTCTATTTTCTCTACTGTGCCTTTTTCTTTGCCGTAGAAAGCCACTTGAATTTTATTATCATCTAGGCCCTGAACAACGACGATAATATCATTGCCTTGCATTTCCATACCTTCACGATAATGAAAGCGACTTCCTAACTCATTCTTAATATCATTTTCTGTAATTTTTGTTGAGTTTGTAATATTACCTAATCCATTAGCGGAAACGGTTAGCGTATCATTTGAGAACCAATTCATCGGATTTAGTGCAGAAAAAGACATTCCTCCCATGGATGAACAGCCACTTAATAGCAAAACGCTTGTGCTTAAACACAAGGGTAACCAAAATTTAGGCATCATTTATTTCTCCGTTAAACTTTTTCATCACTCATTAAAATAGATATTGATGTCATTAGGCACACCTTATCTTACTCTTTACCGCACCTCAATCATCAGACTAAAACACCCACAATAAATTAGCATAACAAAGTATTACCTAATTTAACGTCGAATAATCTCATGAAAAAGAAAGCCTAGTTACGACCCTTTACATCACGGTTTGTTCCACAGAAAAAGCAATATCAGATTTTACGTATAAAATAAGGGAATAAAGTGTGGGATAAAAATAGAGAAACAGAAAAGGCAAACACAAAAGTAAGAGTAACCCTCAAAATATTGAGGGCTTATGTCATGTTAGAGATCAAAATCCTGATCGACAATTAATCGTTTAGTATAAGTTGTACTTTCTTGGTTTTGATCTTCATACAACAGCTTTTCAAACATAAAAATCGTTGCATCATTTTCTTCTGGTACAACTAATGTAATTTGTGGGCATCCTTTCGCGATCAGTTTTTTTTCTAATCGAGAGATCAATGCATTCGCAATGCCTCTGCCACGAAAGTCTGGGTGAACCCCTAAATAGTATAAAGATCCACGATGACCATCGTAGCCTCCCATTACACTCCCCACTAGTTCACCAGCCACTTCTGCAATCAGAAATAAATCAGGTGAATGGTTTATTTTTCTTTCAATATCAATTTCGGGATCGTTCTCTGGCGAAATTAAATCGCAACGTTCCCAAAGTGTAATAATTGCCTCAAAATCATCTTGGCGAAATACACGTATTTCCATGGTTTTGCCTGTTATTGTTCATACAAATCTGAATTTATTATCGCTTGTTTGGTTTATGAATCAACTTGAAAATGAGAACATAGACAATATGGAGTTCTATTTTTAATAAATATGATAAAAATTGTAGGTTATTATGAATTTACCTGATATTCATCGCGTTAAAGAATTTTTCTTATCACTACAAGATACGATTTGTCACTCTCTTGAAAACATAGACCAAAAAGCTACTTTTCAGCAAGATAATTGGGAAAGAAAAGAAGGTGGTGGTGGCCGTACTCGCATTTTAACCAATGGCGCACTTTTCGAACAAGCAGGTGTTAATTTTTCACATGTCTATGGTGAGTCACTCCCTAAATCGGCAACAGCACATCGTCCTGAATTAGCCGGACGCCGTTTCCAAGCAATGGGTGTTTCATTAGTTATTCACCCTCTTAATCCTTATATTCCTACCTCTCATGCTAATGTGCGTTTTTTTATTGCTGAAAAAGAAGGTGAAGATCCCATTTGGTGGTTTGGCGGTGGTTTTGATTTAACACCTTATTATGGATTTGAAGAAGACGTTATTCATTGGCATAAGGTTGCTAAATCTGTTTGTACCCCTTTTAGTGAAGATTATTATCCACGTTATAAAAAATGGTGTGATGATTACTTTTATATTAAACACCGCAACGAACCCCGTGGTGTCGGTGGGCTTTTCTTTGATGATTTAAATACACCAGATTTTGACCATTGTTTCGAGTTTGTTCAATGTGTCGGCCTTGGTTATATTGATGCTTACTTACCTATAGTTGAAAAACGCAAATCAATGCCTTGGGGAGAGCGTGAGCGCCAATTCCAACTCTATCGCCGTGGTCGCTATGTTGAGTTTAATTTAGTGTGGGATAGAGGAACTTTATTTGGCTTGCAAAGTGGTGGAAGAACAGAGTCTATTTTGATGTCTATGCCACCTTTGGTCCGTTTTGAATATGATTATTCGCCTGAGCCAGATACTCCAGAAGCAAAGCTATACAGTGACTTTTTGATCCAAAAAGAGTGGGTATAAAGAAAATAAATCATTAAAGGTACAGCCACACGCGACCGCCAAAATATAACGTGCTGATAATGACCTTAAACTATCAATACTTAAACGTTATATTGATGCGATAGGTAGCATGCTTACCATTGATATCACATTACTTAATGCTGAAAAAAACAACCCTGAATTTATTATAAATTCAGGGTGTTTAATTCATTTTTAACTTGTTTTGTTTAACTAACTAAAAGTCAATTAAACAAAAAGGCCAGTAATCCTGTAACTTTATTTTTATTTTCCCAGCCTTCTCCTCTCATACAGGTATTAAAATAATCCCTACGCTGCCATTCATTCGCATCTGAAGGAAAAGATGTCCCTGCCCCTGAAGTTGAAATATCTTTACCATTTATTTTCATTGGAGCAAAAGAAGGCTGACTTGAAGCCACATATCTCGCAGGATATCGTGCATTGGCTTCTTGCATACACATATTTTTAGCGATATCTAAAGGAGATGGTGTGCTGGTGTTTGCTTCCCATTTTTCAGGTGTTGCACAAGCAGAAAGCATAAAAATTGATGCAATGATAATTGTTTTTTTCAAAATAATAGCTCATTAAGACGAATAGGAATCAATTACATTTTAAATTATTATTTGAAAAATTAAATTAAGTTTTTATGAAAAACATATCATTATATGATAATTAAATTAAAAAAATTAATGAAATCAATATCAAATAAGGAGTAACACCTTGTTTAAATGATGCTTTTTTTATTCTTCAAATAACTCATCAGGGCAATCTGAAATAACATCAAAGCCTAAATAATAATATAAGTGATATTTTTTCAGATTATCTTTATTATAAATATGTATTCCCTCAGAGCTATAGCAATTCGTTATATTCACTTTGTTTTCATTAAAGGTAATTTCAACTTGCTTTAAAACACCTGTGATTTTAACTGCATTTTCTTGCTTAGGGTTATTAGGGTAAATAACAGATACTGACAACTCATCCATAAAATGTGCAAGTTGCATCGTTTTTTTATTATAAATAAATGTATAAGTTATTTTATCGTCAACAGGATCATAAACCACATTGTGCTTGTCTGAAATGGTAAAATCTTCACCTTTTAATGATAAGCAACGATCGTTGTTTTTATCTGTAAGATCATTAAAGCAAGTATAAACAGATTGCCCTGTAAGTATCGCTTTATCGGTGTATAAAAAAAGTCCATCTTCTTTATTAGAAACGAGTCCAATAGAAAAATCATCCGAACCATTGCTACTAAAAGCAACATGTTGATATCCCAAAAGAATAAAAAGAAGAATAACTCTAAGCATAGATATTTCTCAAAAATAAGAAAGGAACACCAGTTTTATAGCTGGCAGTGATAAATATTTTTATAAATAATAGAGACTAAATTATCTTAGCGATGTTAGCACGTCAATAATAGAAAGAAAGCAGCCAAAAATAATGCTTAGAGATAAAAAAAACTGAGTTCATTATAAATTGAACTCAGTTTTTATTTTGGTACTAAATTAACTTATTTTGATTTCTTCAAATGTGACATTAAACGCTTACGTTTACGCAACTGAGATTGTGTTAATTTATTTTTCTTATCCGCATAAGGGTTTTCACCCTCTTTAAATTGAATACGGATTGGCGTCCCCATAACTTGCAGAGTACGACGGAAATAGTTCATCAAATAACGCTTATAGCTATCTGGTAAATCAGTTACCTGATTACCATGAATAACTACAACAGGTGGATTATAACCACCAGCGTGTGCATATTTCATTTTTACACGGCGTCCACGAACAATTGGTGGCTGGTGATCATCTTCAGCCATCTTCATGATACGAGTGAGCATTGATGTACCTACGCGACGCGTTGCACAGACATAAGCTTCTTGAATAGATTCAAAAAGATTACCTACACCACTACCATGTAATGCAGAAATAAAGTGAACTCGCGCAAAGTCAACAAAGCCCAGTTTAAGATCAAGCATGGCTTTTACTTGTTCACGATCGTCTTGTGTCATGCCATCCCATTTATTAACAGCAATCACTAATGAACGACCCGCATTCAAGATATAACCTAGTAATGAAAGATCTTGGTCTGAGATACCTTCACGCGCATCAATAACTAACAATGCAACATTAGAATCTTCAATCGCTTGCAGCGTTTTGATAACAGAGAATTTTTCTACAGTTTCTTTCACTTTGCCGCGCTTACGAACGCCTGCTGTATCGATGATGATATATTCTTTATCATCTCGTTCCATAGGAATGTAGATACTGTCGCGGGTTGTACCGGGCATATCGTAAACAACAACACGATCTTCACCAAGCATACGATTTGTCAGCGTCGATTTACCTACATTAGGGCGACCAACAATCGCCAATTTTACAGGTAATGTAGAAGGATCGAAGTCATCTTCTTCCTCTTCTAATGCTTGTGCTTCTTGCTCAGCTTCTAATGCAGCCCAATATGCTGCATTCTCTTCTTCTTCAGTCAGCTCTTTTTCTTCTTCAACCACTTTTCCTGTAATCGGTAATAATGCTTGTTCAATTAATTGAGCCACACCACGACCATGAGAAGCCGCAATTGGGAAAATTTCACCTAAACCTAAAGAATAGAAATCAGCTAATGCTGTATCAGTATCAATACCGTCTGTTTTATTCGCAACTAGATATGTTTTTTTCTCAACACCACGAAGATGTTTGGCAATGCCTTGGTCTGCTGGCATTAAACCGGCACGTGCATCCACTAAAAAGAGTACAACGTCGGCTTCTTGAATTGCCTGTAATGATTGTGATGCCATATGGGTTTCAACACCCTCTTCAGCACCATCAATACCACCAGTATCAATAATAATAAACTCTTCGCCCTCTAACTCTGCACGACCGTATTTACGGTCACGAGTGAGGCCTGGAAAATCGGCAACTAATGCGTCTCTGGTGCGTGTTAGTCGATTAAATAACGTGGATTTACCCACGTTAGGGCGCCCTACTAAGGCAATAACGGGTATCATTTTTTGATGCCTCATAAAAATACAATCATAATTCTGATTGTATTTTACATGTAATTACTAAAAAGACGAAACGGCTCCTTTAAAGGAGCCGTAAAATAAATAGATTTGTCAGTAATTAATTACCGACTATAAAGATAAAGCTTACCGTCACGAGCTTGGATCATCAGTTTATCATTTACCGCTTGAGGACGACTTAATAAACCAGAGCTATTCACTTCGTTTTGTGCAATGAATTTACCTGTCGAAGTATCAATCCAATGGAGATAACCTTCTGCATCACCAACCACTAAATAGCCATCAAAAATAGCAGGTGCGGTTAAATTACGATGCAATAAATCTTCTTGTGTCCATAATGTCACACCATCAGATTTACGAACAGATAAAACTCGGTCATTTTGGTCAACAAGGTAAAGATTATCACCTAATAGCACCATATCATTGACTGAACCTAAATCGCGTTTCCAAAGAATTTGTCCAGAACGCATATCAAGGCTAACTAAGCTACCGTTATATGCCATTGCATATACTGTATTTTCATCAATAATAGGTGTCATATCCACATCATTTAATCGGCTAATTTCTGTTGAGCCTTTAATTTGTGAAATATTTTGTTGCCAAATCAGCTGTCCTTGAGAAAGGATAACTGCACTGACACGGCCATTATCTGCACCAATAATTGCAGCACCATAAGCGACAGCTGGCGCAGATTCACCACGAAGAGATAATGATGGGGTATCTAAATTAACTGTCCATGATATTTCGCCAGTTAATAAATCCAATCCTTGCAATAAGCCATTGCTGGTATGAATAAGCACTAATCCATCACTAACAACAGGTTTTGAAATGGCTTCCCCTGCAACATCGGTTTCCCAATCAATAGAACCATTATCAGTATTTAGCGCATAGACTTTGGCTTTTTCAGTTCCCACAAAAATACGAGTACCTGAAACAGTCAGCCCACCAGAAAGTAATGCGGATTCATTAGATGAAAGAAAACCGGTTTTAATAGAGAGATCTTGTGACCAAAGCTCTTTACCTGTTTCCAAATCTAACGCTTTAACTAAACCATGGCGATCAGCGACATAGACAACTGGGCCATCCCATGTTGGTGACAAGTGAGAATAGTATTTACCAATACCATTTCCAACTGATTTGTCCCAAACAGCTCTAGGTGTAAATTGGCTCTGCACCTCAGGTAATGGAGACATTGTCACATTATCCTGTTCACTAGAACACCCTGCCAATAAAGCAGATGCTAGTAGACCAACCAGGAGAGTTTTACGCAGTTGCATGTCTGAAGATCCCTTTAATTGGATAAATTATTGAGTTTAAGTTCAACCAGTGAGCGAATAGCACCCGCATTTTCATCTGTTAATGCGCTACGATAAGCCGTTGCTGCACCTGCATTATCGCCTTTTTTCGCTAATACATCACCACGGATATAATTTTTCATTCCATTCCATGCTTTGCCTTTCACTTGCTCTAACGAAATCAAAGCTGTATCAGTTTTATCTAATGCTAATTGTACGCGAGCTAAACGAAGATTAAGCATATCTGCAAATGCATCATTTTTTACTTTTGCAACAGCGGTTGTCAGATGACGCTCACCATTAACTAAGTCATTAGCATCAATAGCAATCTGTGCAAGTTCTAATGACGCTAATGCGCCATAAATATCATTTGTATCTGTAACAAATTTTTCGGCTAACGCAATATTTTCAGGGGTCGGTTTAGCGAGTGCTTCACTCACTGTTGCAAAAGCCCCTGCACTTTCTTGCAGGCGATTTGTTTGATGTGATTGCCAATATTTCCAACCAAACACACCACCAAAACCAATAACTGCAGCTAAAACAATGGTTAAACCGTAATTTTTTATAAACTGTTTAATTGCATCAACTTGTTCGTTTTCGGTGCTATAAACTTCCACAAGTCTCTCCTTAACCTAATAACAGAGTCAATTGCTGAGCTAGCTCATTACGAGCAACGATTGTTTGTTCTCCTGAACGCAAATCTTTCACTGCAACGGTGCCAGCATTAATTTCATCTTCGCCTAAAATCAATGCAATTTTAGCGCCTTGTTTATCGGCACGTCCTAATTGCTTTTTAAAGTTACCGTTACCGTGATTCGTCATTAGACGTAAGGTTGGTAATTGGTCACGAATTTCTTCAGCAAGCATTAATGCTGCGCTTTGGCTCTTCTCACCAAAAGAAGCAAGGTAAACATCAGCCACATTAGTGTCTGCAACAAATTCAGGGTTAACCGCTTGAACTAATAAAATCATGCGCTCCATACCCATTGCAAAACCCACCGCTGGTGTTGGATGTCCGCCAAGTTGCTTCACTAGACCATCGTAACGCCCACCGGCACAAACTGTGCCTTGTGATCCTAATGCGCTGGTAACCCACTCAAAAACAGTACGGTTATAATAATCTAAACCTCGCACTAAGCGCTGATTAACGCGGTAGGTAATACCCACAGCATCTAGTAATGCACAAAGACCATCAAAGTGCGCTCTTGATTCGTCATCAAGATAATCGAAAAGTTCAGGCGCATCATTCAATAAAGTCTGAATTTCTGGATTTTTTGAGTCTAAAACGCGTAATGGGTTAGAATACATACGACGTTTGCAGTCTTCATCTAGCTTATCTACATGCTGCTCTAAGAAAGCAACTAACGCTTCACGGTATTTAGCACGCGCTTCTAATGAACCAATCGAGTTAAGTTCTAATGTTACATGTTCTGCAATACCTAACGCTTTCCACCAGCGCGCAGTTAACATAATTAATTCCGCATCAATATCTGGGCCTTGTAGACCAAAGACTTCTGCACCTAACTGGTGGAATTGACGATAACGACCTTTTTGAGGGCGCTCATAGCGGAACATTGGCCCTAAATACCATAAACGTTGTTCTTGGTTATAAAGCAAACCATGTTCGATACCTGCACGTACACAGCCCGCAGTATTTTCTGGGCGTAACGTCAGGCTTTGCGCATCTTCACCACGATCGGTAAAAGTATACATTTCTTTTTCAACAACATCAGTGACTTCACCAATTGCTCGCTGAAATAGAGGGGTATGCTCTACGATAGGTGTTCTGATTTCACTAAAACCATAACCCGCTAAAATTTGTTTTAGCGTATTTTCGATTTTCTGCCATACACGAGTGTCAGCAGGTAGATAGTCGTTCATACCACGAATGGCTTGGATTTTTTGTGCCACTTTTCTTCTCTAATAGTTATTAGTTGATTGTTAGGCTGATTATAGAAGCGAAATCAATCAGTATTCAACGTGAAATCAATAGTAAAACTGGCTCATTGATTAATGAGCCAGTTTTTTGAGTGTTATTTATCCAATTGATTTATATTTATACGCATGCTGTCATCAAGCATTGACGCTTTAGCGCGGATCTTCGCTTCTAATAAATCAATCATATTACCATTATCAAGACGTTCTTTTTGTCTTACGCCATCTTCATAAAAACCACTGCGTGTTTTAGCACCAGTAACGCCTAAAGTTGATACCTCAGCTTCACCAGGGCCATTAACAACACAACCGATAATAGAGACATCCATTGGAGTGATAATATCTTCTAGACGTTGTTCTAATTCATTAACTGTTCCAATAACATCAAATTCTTGACGGGAACATGTCGGACACGCAATAAAGTTAATACCACGAGAACGAATACGTAATGATTTTAGAATATCAAAACCGACTTTAACCTCTTCAACAGGATCAGCCGCTAATGAAATTCTTAATGTGTCGCCAATACCTTCTGATAATAAGATCCCTAAACCAATAGCCGATTTAACTGATCCTGCTCTTGCTCCACCGGCTTCAGTGATCCCAAGATGTAAAGGTTGATCAATTTTTTTCGCTAATAAGCGATAAGAATCTACGGCAAGGAAAACATCAGAGGCTTTTACACTAACTTTAAATTGTTCAAAGTTCAGTCGATCGAGAATATCGACATGACGCATTGCTGATTCAACTAACGCTTCAGGTGTAGGCTCTCCGTATTTCTCTTGAATGTCTTTTTCAAGTGAGCCTCCGTTTACACCAATACGAATAGGAATATTATAATGGCGAGCACAGTCAACAACTTGACGAATACGCTCTTCACTACCAATATTACCTGGGTTGATACGCAAGCAATCAACGCCATATTCAGCGACTTTTAATGCAATACGATAGTCAAAATGAATATCAGCTACTAAAGGCACATTAACCTGTTGCTTAATTAATTTGAATGCTTCAGCAGCATCCATTGTAGGTACAGAAACACGAACAATATCCACCCCAACACGTTCCAGAGATTTTATCTGGCGAACAGTCGCTTCTACGTCTGTTGTTCGTGTATTCGTCATCGACTGTACAGCGATAGGTGCGCCATCGCCAACAGGAACATTACCTACATTAATTCGGGTCGATTTGCGACGAATAATAGGTGATTCTTTATGCATTGATTAATTCTCCCATGCTTCCATGCTTGCTCAAATGTGTAGTCAGATTAAGCGCTCGGTACTGTTATTTTTGCTATTTTTCCAGTAAAACGACTTAAATCAATTGATTCACCATTAAACTGTAAGCGAGTAACAGAAGGTGCGCCTATTTTTAGTTTATAAGGTTGCTCACCATCAAATTCCAAACGATCACCCGCTTTCTTAATACCATTAAATAAGATTTTATTTTGAGCATTACGAATTTCTAACCAACACTCACCATCAAACATTAACACTAATTGGTTTGCTATCTCAGGCGCTTGTGATGATGTTGATTCTTGTGTTGAATTTGCACGAGAAGTTGTTGATGTTGTTAACGGCGATACCGGTAATGGAACTGTTCTAACTTCTGTAGGTGCAGGTGTTGTCGTTTCAATTGTTGGTGACGTAGCAACATTACTCCCCTGAGTATCGACTAATGGCGATGCAGGTACTTGTAAATTATCACCTTCAGATGTTGACGTATTATCTAAGGTTGCTAATGGAGAATCTACCGTATTGGTGTTTTCTTGTGTACTATTTTGCCCTATGTCTTGTGATGCCATAGAGACTAATTCTTGTTGATCCGCCTGATGACCTTGCCACCACCAAACACCAACGAGTGCGACCATTACAATGACAATCACCCATGTGATTTTCATCAGCCAACCCTCACGTTTTTTGTGACGCTTACCTAATGAATAATTTTGTGTGGTTGTCATCCTAATTTGTTTCACCGGCGCTTGTTGGTCGATAAAACCAAGGATGTCTTTTTCAGGAACGCCAACTAATTTGGCGTAAGAACGCATATATCCGCGTAAGAAGGTTGGTGCAATATCAGAAGAAACGGAATCTGTTTCAATTTCGCGAACTGTTGATAACTTCAAACAAAGTCGATCAGCAACAGTTTGTTGTGTTAGCCCTACTTTTTCTCGTGCCTGACGTAAAAGTTGACCTGCTGTTAATTTCACTTCTTCGGTTTTGTTTTCAGTATTCATTAGCAATCTAGGCACTGTGGCTATTGGATGTTTAACATTGATGAACTCGCAAAAGCACAAAGTACTTTAGCGTATCACCGCGAATTTTTTGATATTTTATGAAAACTTTGCTGACAGACCAAATAATCTGGCGGTATATCCTCAATTAACACACTATTATTGTTTAATAGTTTTTGTTCACAAAGGAAATTACCATAAAGCCTTAATACATTAACATTTACTGGCTTCGACTTCATCGCTAATTTGTAATAATCTAACGCTTGAATAGAATTCCCTAGTAACTGCGATGTTAATGCCATTCCTAAATTAGCTTCAGGGTGATTTGGCATCACCGATAACACTTTTTGGAAATGATATTGTGCGGCTTGGTATTGCCTTTCAGCTAAGTAAGCATCACCTAATTGTAAACGTGTCAATACTGCAACACGTTCTTGATTGGCTGATGATTGACAACCTAGTGTCAATAACATCAAGCCAATAGTTATAATTACTGATGATATCCTTATCATCGTCATATTCCTTAAATATATTCATCCTTGTTCTCTCTACTTTGCAATTATGTAATACACTTCACAAAGAAAGAGATATCCAACTGTATCAGACTGCTTTTACTGAAATTAGTTCACCTTGTTGGCGTTTTTTCAGCGTACGTTTTGTGCGGTCAATAACATCACCCGCTAATTGTCCACACGCTGCATCAATATCATCACCACGCGTTTTGCGTACAATCGTTGTGAAACCATACTCCATTAATACTTTAGAGAAACGATCAATACGGCTATTAGAGCTACGTCCATATGGCGCGCCTGGGAACGGGTTCCATGGAATTAAGTTAATTTTACATGGTGTATCTTTTAAAAGCTCAGCTAATTGGTGAGCTTGTTCTGTGCTATCATTAATATGATCAAGCATGACATATTCAATAGTAACACGTCCCTGGTTCGCATTTGATTTAGCAATATAACGGCGAACACCTTCAAGAAACATTTCAATATTATATTTCTTGTTAATTGGTACGATTTCATCACGAATATCATCGGTTGGCGCATGTAATGAAATAGCTAACGCTACATCAACAGCATCACCTAATTTATCTAATGCAGGTACAACACCTGATGTAGATACAGTGACACGACGTTTAGATAAACCAAAACCAAAATCATCCATCATGATTTCAAGAGCTGGAATAACATTATTTAAATTCAGTAATGGCTCGCCCATTCCCATCATAACAACGTTAGTAATAGGACGACGCCCTGTCTCTTTTAATGAACCAATAATTTTAGCAGCACGCCACACTTGCCCAATGATTTCAGACACTTTTAGGTTACGGTTAAAACCTTGCTGTGCAGTTGAGCAGAATTTACACTCTAAAGCGCAACCGACTTGGGAGGAAACACATAACGTTGCACGATCATCTTCTGGGATATACACAGTTTCGACTTGTTGATCGCCAACTTTAATTGCCCATTTAATCGTGCCATCAGTTGAACGTTGTTCTTCAGAAACTTCAGGTGCTTTAATTTCAGCAATTTCTTTTAATTTATTGCGTAACACCTTGTTGATATCTGTCATTTGATCAAAATCGTCATAACAGTAGTGATACATCCACTTCATAATTTGGTCAGCACGGAAAGGTTTTTCGCCCATAGAGACAAAAAGCTCTCGCATCTGTTTACGATTTAAATCCAACAGATTAATTTTAGTTTTTTGATTCACAGTATTTTCTTTAGAAACAGCGACAGAAGCGCTTGGCGCTGGGGTGGTAGATTGGGTCATGACATTGCCTCGTTGTTACACTATGCGGCCTGCATTAGCATGGATGCTAATGGGATACTTATATATTTGTATAATTAAACAATAAATAAAAACGCCCTGTTAATAATCAAACAGGGCGTCGCATTGTACTGTTTTTCGCGTAGAGATGCTAATAAATTAGCGCGCGCAAACTTCGTTTTCAGTGAAGAAGTAGGCGATTTCACGAGCAGCAGAAGCTTCTGAATCTGAGCCATGTACCGCATTTTCAGTAAAGCTGTCAGCGTAATCAGCACGTAATGTGCCTGCTAATGCATTGTCTGGATTAGTTGCGCCCATCAGATCACGGTGACGTTGGATCGCATTTTCACCTTCTAACACTTGAACCATAATTGGGCCAGAAGTCATAAATTCAACTAAGCCATCAAAGAATGGACGGCCTTTGTGCTCTTCATAAAAGCCTTCAGCTTGTTCGCGAGTTAAATGCAACATTTTAGCGCCAATGATGCTAAAACCTGCACTTTCAAAACGGTGGTAGATAGCACCGATAACATTTTTTTTCACTGCGTTTGGTTTGATAATAGAAAATGTGCGCTGAATAGCCATGTCTTACCTCTAAATTATTTTATTAATGATAACTTTTGTTATCTCTTTTATCGCAAATCATGGAAAAACGAATCAAAAACCGCATTCCCTGCAAAAAATAAGGGCTCGATTATAGGAGGATAAAAATGAATTGCACAGATTGAATAGCCTTTTTTTTTAAAAAACTGTGGCAAAAAAGTTATAAATTATCGATCTAATCACATTTTTAACGTTTCCCATGCTCAAACTGAAAAATGATAATAAAAAAGAACCGTAATGAAACGCTATTAATCATCCTTTTATCTTTATTAAAAAGCGTATTTTAGTTAAAAATCACTCGTTTATCTCATCGTTTCAGTTTAACGGAATATAAAATTAACCATATCCGTTTGACCACTTAAATCAAGCACCGATAATTGGTATTTACCTTGTTTCTCTAGTAAATAAGAGAACGTTTCACCATTTTCAGTCTTCCCTATTTGTTCACCATTTAAAAACCACCATTGCATACCACTTCCACCTTGCGTAGAAACGGTTATTTCAAGATTAGTTTCACCAGGTAATGGTCTTAGTAAATCACCCGCACGAATACCCGAAATAAACAAGGGAATAATGTCCTCTTTAATTGGTGGACAAGTTTCAGAAATCAGTGGTAGTCGTTTTGCTCTATGCTCTTTTTCAGGCAACCATGCTTCTAATGCTATCGGCCATAAGGCGATATCTTTTAACTCTGCATTAGGGCAATTAGGCCCTGTGCGTTTACCTTCATTATCTAACCAAATTTTTTCGTTGATCCCCAAAATACCTTCTTGGTTATCATTTAATAAAGTTGGTGGAATGGTGTTATCTAAGATCCAACTTCGACGACTGACTCTACAATTGCTATCTTCTTTTGGTAGTGCCTTACCTGTTGGCCAACAAATGGTTGCCGCCGTTACACTACTAGGACGTAGATCTGTCGGTGGACGCTGTTTATTTTGATAGAAATAGCCTGTGAGTAAGTTATTGACTTGATTCATAATAGGTACCGCTGTTGCAAAACCAAATTGTCCTACAACCGGAGTGCCATCTGGCCTCCCCACCCAGACTCCAATGGTATAACGTGCATTTACTCCAATAGACCATGCATCACGATAGCCATAACTGGTACCAGTTTTCCAAGCCAAAGGAACAACGGGGGAAATAGTACTATCTGGACGAGGTCTGGCTTCTCCAGCCAAAATACGCCTTGTGATCCACGCAGAACCCGGTGACATTAATACCCGATTTTCGATTATCTGCTCTGGTTTAAAACGTAAAGGTGCTGTTTTTCCTTGCCTTGCCAACGCACTAAAGGCGGAAACAAGTTCATCCATACGTGTTGCTGTTCCCCCTAAAATCAGAGCTAAATTAGGTTCTGAACCATAAGGAAAGCGCATTTCAAGATGATTATGCCGCAATTTTGCTGCAAATTTCTTGGCACCATACACCTCAATAAGTTGTACTGCTGGTAGATTCAAAGAACGACTTAAGGCTTCGCTGGCACTGACTGCACCATTGAAACCAGAGTCAAAATTACCGGGGCGATAATTATCAAATCGACGAGGTACATCTTGTAAGAGTGATTCCGCATGAATAAGCCCTTCATCTAATGCAAGTGCATAAATAAAAGGTTTTAATGTTGAACCTGGCGAGCGCCATGCGCTGATCATATCAACATGACCAAAGCGCGAATTATCATTAAAATCCGCAGAGCCAACATACCCTTTCACACTCATATCCGTATGATCAACCACTAAGATGGCCAAGGATGTTTTATCGGCTAATTGATACTTCCATTGATTGGCAATATCTTCAAGTTGTCGTTGAATATTAATATCAATCGTTGTTGTAATAACAGGCTCTCGCTTTTCGTTATACATACGACGAGCAAGCAATGGTGCCAATTGTGGCGTCTGTCTTGGTGCTAATAAAACCTGTTCTTCTTTTATTTCATCAACTTTTTCTTGTGACCATATCTGATATTCTGCCAGCCTATCTAGCACTTTATCGCGAGCAGCTTGAGCTCGTTCAGGGTATCTATCAGGTCGCAAACGACTTGGTGCTTGCGGTAATACCGCCATTAATGTTGCTTCACCTGCAGACAAATCAGCGGGCGATTTACCTAAATAAGCCCAACTTGCCGCACCAATACCTTCTAAAGTACCGCCAAAAGGTGCTCTATTGAGGTAAATCTCCAAAATTTCGTCTTTTGAGTAATACCATTCTAATTGCAAGGTACGCCAAAGCTGTTTGATTTTTCCACTCAAAGTTCGAGAATGTGGATCAATCAGTCTAGCCACTTGCATTGATAATGTACTTCCCCCTGAGACAATCCTTCCTGAGCTCAAGTCTTGCCATGCGGCTCGTAATATTGCCATTGGGTTAACACCTGGGTGTTGATAAAACCAACGGTCTTCATAGGTGATAAGAGCATCTAAATATTCAGGAGAAACATCTGCAAGTTTGACATGATAACGCCACACCCCCTCTTTATCAGCAAAACGCCAAAGAGGTGTACCATCTTGTGCCGTGACAATAGTTGCTATTTGAGGTTCAGGATCAGGGAGAGGCCAAATTTTGTCTGCCATCCAGACTAAAATGGGGGTCACAAACAGAAAAATAATGATAACAGCAATAAGCCGTTTATATCCTAGTTTCATTCAATCACTCAAAGGAAAAAGCCCTTTCCGAAGAAAGGGCTACAAGATTTAAGGAACAATATCAATCTTGGTTTCTGTTGAACCTATTGCTCGCCAATAAGGCACATACATTGATTCAACTTGTGGAGGTGGTACTTGATAGCTACCCGGTGTAACTGCTCTTGCTAAATAGAGTAATGTTGTCGGACGATATCTATCTACAGAAACTGCGGCAACAAAGCGATCATCACGATATTCAAGGTGCTTAATATTCGCTTGCCCCATATCGTCGATAAACTCCTGTAAGTCGGCAGCACTATCACTCAAGCTTGCACTGCTTGATGCTAAGTTTTGGTTTTCGATTTCAAGACCTGCTGGTAATAAATCAACAACCAAAGCATCAGGTACATCTCTATCTGCTGAAACCTCTAGTTTCACGACCAGCATTTCACCACTTTGTAAACGATTTGGATGAACGCGATTTCCTTTTAAATCGTAGTAACTACGATGAACATTTAACACATTACTATAAGGTGCTGGAGCTACTTTTGGATAGCCTACGATATTCATGCGAGAATAAATCGCAGCACCACCACGGTTGTTTAATTCCAACCCTTCTTGTAATTGCGTTGATGTTAATGTTTCATTCACCGCGCGATCGCTACTGATTGCAGGGACTTGACGATTTACAGCGACTTCCCAAGGTTGCTCAGACATATTAATAAAGAAGCGACCCGCAAGATATAAAGAGTTGCTTTCTTGTGTTGAGAACCATTCACGACTCATTAAGTTATCTGATAACGTAATCATACTTGCATCACGAGATTGTGTTTCAAGATTATTTTCACTTAATAAAGCAATAATTAACGCTTGGTCACGAATAACACTACCGTAATCACCTAACCCATAATTATATTTACGAGTTGTTGTCACACCTTCTGCAATTAAACCTTCTGCACGGCTGTTATCACCCATCAGTTTCAACGCAATACCTAACTGAACTAACGCCAAACCACTACCGGCATCATTTCGTTCAAGGTAAAGACGACGTAATTCACCTAAAGGTGCTTTTTGCTGATTCGCTAATACAAGAGCTGCATATGCTCTGGCAGAGAAACGGGCAGCATCTTGGTTAACCGCATATTCATAGTTAACTAAGCTTTTATCTTGTAAATAGCGTAATAAGCGATCATTAGCACGTTTTAATGGTTCCGCCGGAACAGCATAACCTTGTTGTGAAGCGCGGAATAAGAAGTCAGTAGCATAGGCTGTTAACCAATACTCTTCACGCCCATCTTGGCTCCATAAAGAGAATCCGCCCTCTGCTTTTTGCATTGTCAGCAGGTGCGCAATACCTTTTTCAATTGCCAATTTTCTATCCGCATCAGTTTGCGTTTTAATTCCTAATTGCTTCAACTCTTTTTCTGTTGAATATAAAGAAGGATAAAGCCCACTGACGGTTTGTTCTAAGCAACCATAAGGGTAAGCAAACAACTCTCTTACATAACGTGAAATTTGTAATGGAGGACGACTTGTCAGTAATAATTCACCTTCAAGCGTTGAGTTATTAAAACGATTTAAAACGTCTGTTGGCAAGCGCCACGTCTCACCATCTTGTAACGTACTTGCATAATGAAGTGTTTCTGCCGGATAAGCAGGACGAACGCCTATATTCCATGTGTTGTGGTAAGGCTTAATTTCTTCACCGGGTACTTTAATACCATAAATAGACAGTGAGAATTCGCCTTGACCAAAGCCATGTTTTGCTTTTACTGGGATCTGAACTTGGGTACGTTCACCTTTCGTCAGCGATACTGTTTTACTTTCTGCACCACCTAATCCTACCAGACCAGAAGCGGTGTAATTTAACGTAATAGATTGTGCATCATCCGTTAGATTGGTTAAATCTAAAGATAACAGCGCATTATCACCACCCGCCATAAATCGAGGTAATGAAAGTTGAGTCACTAAAGGTGCTGCAATAACCACTTTACCTTCTTGACTACCGAATTTATCAGCTGTCCAAGCTTGCGCCATTAAACGAACTTCGCCATTAAATTCAGGAATAGGTAAAGAAACTTCACCCTCACCTTGGGCATTTAATTTTACAGGTGCTGTTTGTTGAGCAATGATTTGCACATCAGTTAATGGTTTTTTACCACCACGAGATAGCGCGGCAGCTTCACCACCATCACCACCAAAGCGTAAGTTCGCTAAACGACCCTGCCCTTCAATTAATTGTCCATAAACATCATATTGATCGATGCTGTAACGTTTACGACCAAAGAAAGCATCGTAAGGATCAGGTGTTTTATACTCTGTAATATTTAATACGCCCGTATCTACCGCAGAAACCAATACATTAATATTTTCAGGTAATGGCTGACCTGCAACTGGATTCGCTTTAATGCGGATTTTTAAATCTTGATTTGGACGAATTTTTTCAGGTGCATCAAGTGAAATATCAATACGGCGATTTTTATCCTGTAATGGTAAATGTAAAATACCAACAGCACGTTTTACAGTCGCTTGTTTTGACGTATCACCAGGTCTTACAACAACAGATGTCAGATAGAGATCGTGTCTTGCCCACTCTTTATTAATCGGCACTTCAACATCGAGTCCTTTTTCTGGCACATCAATTTCTTGCCACCATAAAGGCCCATTACTTGATTCTAATAAGACATAGCCTTTACCCGGATGAGGAGCAACAATATTTAACTTCACTTTCTCGCCCGGTAAATAACCGTCTTTATCCAGTTTAAGTTTAACTTGGTCAGGTCTTACTGCACCTGTTCCACCAGTGTTATCCATCCAAGAATAACCCGCCCAGAACCGTAAACTACTAACTAATTCTGTTTTAGGATCGACCACTTCAATACGATATGAACCCCATTCAACCGGGAAGGCCACTTTTGCTGTGCCATCTTTCGCAATCTTGATTGTTTGCTCATCCATTTGCAGATCTTTTTCGTTATAGCCAGATTCCCAGCCATTCGAACTAGACCAACGCCAGTAATAATCATGACGTTCATAGATAAACTTCACTTTGAGATCGTTAGCAGGTAGCTTTTTACCGTCTTGGTCTGTATAGACAATTTCAAATTCAGCCATTGAATTTTCATCAACGCTGTAACCTGATTTATATTTGTCTGTACGGTAGTCATAAACTTCTTTTTTAGGGAAGACTGGACGAATGCCAGCAAGATGAGTGGCTGGCCAAACAGCTTGTTGATAACGGCGAGTAACCGGACGGCCACCTGCTTCGAGCAAGCTTGCTTGTAAAATAATATTAATTGGTGATTTCAGTTCAGCATAGCGATCACTATCAACACTTAATTCACCTTGTCCATCAGAGTCTAAATTAAGTTCAAACTCATCCAATAAGCGACTGAAGTTTTCATCTTTTACGGCACCAAATTCATAGCCAGGTAATTTACTGACCGCTTCACGAGAGGCTTTTAAGAATACTTGCCCTTGTAAGCGATTATCGGCCGCTGGCGCGCCATAGAGATAACGCCCTTCAAGATCAAAATAAGCATCATTGCCACTAAGTAAAATGCCTTTTTTACCCGTAATAACTAATGCCATACGTTCTGGCATAAAATCTTCGACCTGAAATTCATAGAACCGAGGAGTACCATCGCCTACATCAAAACGTAAGGTACGTGTACCAGTATTTTCATCAGCAGGAATAGCTAATTTTAACTGGTAAAGTCCATTTTCAGGTTGCCATACAAAACTACGTGACACTTGGCCATCTGTTTTGAGTAAATCCACTTTAACGGGCTGCTCTTTAATTGGATTACCGTCGCCATCACGCAGTAATGCATTAACAATTAAAGTTTCACCTGGACGATAAAGATCACGAGGGCCAAAAGCAAAAAACTGTTTGCTATAACCTTGAGGGCCACCGATATCAAACTCAGAAAGATCAAGCGCAGGTTTACGCAAATCAATCATACTAGTTTGACCATCACGAATAGCCATTAATAAACGCGCTTTATCACTTTTCTCAAGTGTGGCATGTCCTTGGCTATCTGTTTGTGCTTTGGAGATTAAACCACCTTTTTCATCTAATAAGCGGATTTCTACTTTATTTAACGCAGAACCATTTTTAAGTGATTGGGTGAAAACATCTAACGAATCAAGGTAGCTGTGCATCGACAATCCGATATCACTAAAAGTGAATACCGTAGCCGGCACCGTATAAGAGTATTTACCGGCTTGTTGCATTACAGCAATATAGGCGCCTTCTTTTTTCAGGGCATCTATTGATTTTAACGGTAATAATACGTTTTCACGGGTATTTTTTTCTGTATTTAACTCAAAACGACCGGTATAAACCAAATCAGCTTGAGATAAAAATTCATCAGATTCCCAATAGTTAATGTTGGAACGACTTTCCCATTGCGTTAAGAATTGAGCCAATTGCTCGTCCTTTACACGGAAAAAGTTAACATCCACTTGATCTACATTTAAGGCAATAATAGGTAAGCCTTCAGCAGCATCAAATGGTAATAACGATCCTTTACTGGTAAATCCAACTGAAGGGAAAATTTCTTCTGTGGTTAATTTCTGGCTAAAAGGCGTTGTTAATGTACGCTCATTAATACCTTTGATTTTTTCATCAATGGTCAAATTCAATTCTGTTGATGGTGGTAAATGACGAAAACGCAACTCCATCAAGTTGTCTGATAACTCCCACGCTCCTTCCAGTTTTCCTTTTTTGGTATCAACAAGATGAATAACGTTATCAAACTTTTGGTCTGGATCAAGTGGTACAGAGAAAGTCACCACCATAGTACTTGCACCATCACGTTGCAGTTCTGATGCATCTAATACAGTGACATCTTTTCCTGCAAAACGCATAGCCAATTCATCACGAACTTCTTTGCTTTTTAATGCAGTTTCATTATTCGTTTTTGTTGTAACTGCTGATTTTTCGCTAGTTTGAGTGGCAGTATCTGGTGCATTTTGAGCTGTATTTTTTTGCTCAGTTGTTTGTACGTTTTGCGCTTTGTCTGTTGATGACGAGCTTTCATCAGCTTTGTCATCACACCCACTCAGTGCCAACGCAGACGCCAATACCACAGCAAGTGAGCACCAACGATAGCCTCTCTTTTCTGTATATTGTCTAAATTGGTTTTGATTCATATCCATTTCCTTTAAATTCAACCCCTGAATAATGCGATGTTTTATGCAGGCCGGGCAGAGATAATATAGATTTTTCTTTGTTCTAATAAGATAAAAAATAACAATATTGACTATATTTTATCGAAAATAATGAAGTTCTTTACAGGCAAAAGTCGCCCTATTTTTACATTAAAAATAAAGATCTGATAAAACAATGCGTTACATAAAAATGCAAACAATTTGCTAAATTAGTCAACTTTCTATTATAGGATAAAAAAAAGCGATATCTGATGAGATATCGCCTAAATTTAAAGGGCAAAATTAACTATCCAAATTCACTATCGGGATGCCTTTTCTTAAAAATCCCCCAAGTTTGCGTTGATAAAAAGGTGATACGTGATGGATCATAAAATGGCTCACACCTTTTTCCTCTTTATTCACAAAACAAAAATCTAAGGATTGCCCTTCTTCTAAATATTCAAAAGCTGATTCAGCCGCTTGTGGGAGTATCTGCGCAATCACATCTTCTTCGCCAGTTATCTCTAAACCAATAAGATAAAATTCCTCTTCATTATCTTGCTCCTGAGCATTAACAATAAAGGCACGGCGGATTGGTTTATGTTCACCAAAAAATTCGCTAAGTGCGGTTGTTAATTTTTCAGGTTGTGGTTCTAAAACACTTAACTTCAACGAAGAACCTTCAACAGAAACAATTTCTTGTGTCTCAAATTGTTCAGATACACCCATTACAAACTCCAAATCCAATAACGTTTATTATTTTGCTTTTGCTAATAACAGATTTGCGATAGAACGCACGCCATAACCTGTCGCACCGGCAGCCCATTGTTCTACAGACGATTTTCTGTAAGTTGCTGAACAGTCGATATGTACCCAACCTTTTTTATAGTTAGTGACAAAATGCGATAAGAAAGCCGCGGCTGTACTTGCTCCCGCAGTATGCGAAGGCGCTGCAATATTATTCAGATCAGCAAAGCTTGAAGGCAATTGGCTACGGTGAAAATCAGCTAATGGTAAACGCCAGAACAACTCATTTTCTTGTTCAGCACTTGTCAGTAATTCAGCCGCTAATTTATCATCGAAACTTAATACTGAATGATAGTCATTACCCACAGCAACTTTAGCTGCGCCTGTTAATGTTGCAGCATCAATGATCAGTTCTGGAGCAATATTACTTGCATCAATTAAGCCATCAGCTAGCACTAAACGGCCTTCCGCATCTGTATTCATGATTTCGACTGATTTACCATTACGGTAACGAATGATATCACCCAGCTTAAAGGCATTACCGCTAACCATGTTATCTGCGATACATAGCAGTAGTTTCACACGTTTATTTAAACCACGAGTAATTGCTAATGCTAAAGCACCCGCTAACGTTGCTGCACCACCCATGTCTGCTTTCATTGAATTCATAGATGATGAGGGTTTGATGCTATAACCGCCTGAATCGAAGGTGATACCTTTACCTACTAGACATGCAAATACAGGAGCATTGCTATCTTGAGTCGGATTAAAATCTAATGCTAAATAGACAGGATCACGAGAAGAACCGCGACCTACAGTATAAATTCCGGCATAGTTTTGATCGCGCAGATCGGCGCCTTTAGTGATCTTATAGCTGATGTCTTCTTTGCCAAGACCACAGAAAAGATCAACAGTACGCTGTGCCAGTTGCTCTGGGCCTAATTCTTCAGCCGGCGTATTAATTGTGTCTCTAACCCAATCAACGATACGAATACGTGATTCTAATTCGTGTTTATCCGCTTCGCTTAATTGTGGCCATTCGATAGAACGAGCGCCTTTAGGTGCTCTAAAACCTAACCAAAAAGCCCAGCTACGCTCTATATCCCAGCCTTCACCAACAAGAGCAACATTACGAATACCTTGGCTATCAACTTTACGTCCACCACGCTGAATCGCGCCTAAACGGTTTTCTTCCGTTAAATGGATTGTCATGCCTGTTTCGCTAGTGCTAATTAGTGCTTTATCACCCCAACATGCTGCTGCAGGTTCATTAGACAGCATGATAGGCATAATTTGTTTATTCATTTATTATCTCACTTATTATTACTGGTGACAGTTAACCTATTCAGACTACCAGATATTTACCTTTTAGCGTGATCAATTTACTGCAAAAATCCAGAGACCACTATCATCATCAATTTATATTAGGCTCTTGCATTGTCTTCTTCGGAATATCTCTCATAACAAAAACCCAAGGCATCCCTCTTTAGAGTTATTTATAACGTGATTAATCTATTCAATGCAGACGCCATAATGCAAAAAGACCAGCAATTAGCCAGTCTTTTCAATTTATAATGCAATCAATTATTCAAATTCATCAAGCCAAACAAGCAAAATGGCTTCAAGAATTTTTTCATTAGATTTTTGTGGATCATCATCAAAACCGTCTAAATTACAGATCCATTGATGCATATCTGTAAAGCGCACAGTTTTAGGATCAGTGTCAGGGTAAAGATCAAATAACGCTTCCCCTATTTCACGAGTATCACTCCATTTCATACTTGGCTCCTAAAATTAGTGCTCTCTTGCATGGTTAATCGAATATTTAGGGATCTCAACGACTAAATCTTCGTCAGTCACTTTAGCTTGGCAACTTAAGCGACTTTCAGGCTCTAAACCCCATGCTTTATCTAACATATCGTCTTCAAGCTCAGAGCTCTCTTCCAGTGAATCAAAACCTTCACGCACTACACAGTGACAAGTTGTACATGCACAAGACATTTCACAAGCATGTTCAATCTCAATACCATTGCGTAATGCAACATCTAGAATAGACTCACCTTCTGTTGCGTCAACAACAGCACCTTCAGGGCACAGTGTGCTATGGGGTAAAAATACAATTTTAGGCATAGTTATATCTCGTCCACAGAATGACCTGCCAACGCTTGACGAATAGATGAATCCATTCGACGCGCTGCAAAATCCTGAGTTTGCTTATCCAGTAGTTTAATCGCGTTTTCAATGGCAACAGGATCTGTTCCTTCAACGCTCTCTATTAAGGTATCTACAACTTTGTCGATAGCGGTTTTCTCATCTTCATTTAGCAGATGAGCATCTTCTTCTAATGCCGCGGTTAAACTTTCTAACACACGTGCTGCTTCGACTTTTTGCTCGGCTAGGCGACGAGCTTGTAAATCTTCTTGGGCATTTTCCATCGAAGATTGGATCATCTTAGCGATTTCAGTATCACTAAGACCATAAGAGGGTTTGACTTGTACTGAAGCTTCAACACCCGTTGATTTTTCCATCGCACTGACACTAAGTAAACCATCAGCATCAACTTGGAATGTCACACGAATATGAGCACCACCTGCAGCCATCGGCGGAATACCACGTAATGTAAAACGTGCTAGAGAACGACAATCACTAACCAATTCACGCTCACCTTGAACAACATGAACGCTCATTGCCGTTTGACCATCTTTGAATGTCGTAAATTCTTGCGCTCTCGCAACAGGGATCGTGGTATTACGAGGGATCACTTTCTCAACTAATCCGCCCATCGTTTCAAGACCAAGAGAAAGTGGAATAACATCTAGCAATAGCATTTCACTATCAGGTTTATTACCCACTAAAATATCAGCCTGAATTGAAGCGCCAATAGCGACAACTTTGTCAGGATCGATAGAGGTTAGTGGTTCACGTTTAAAATAGTCGCCAACCATTTGACGAACTAATGGAACTCGTGTTGAACCTCCAACCATAACCACTTCTAAAACTTCATCAATGTCAACATCTGCATCTTTTAAAGCACGACGAACAGACAACAATGTACGCTTCACCAACGATTGAATTAATGATTCAAACTCAGCACGAGTAATTTCACCTTTCCAACCATTAATATTGATATCAACAACATCATTATCACTTAATGCAATTTTAGTTTCTGATGCTACATCCAGCAGTTGGCGTTGTAATATCGCATCTTTTTGATGGCCAAAACCTGCGCGCTCTCTTATCCAATCCGCCAACATCATATCAAAATCATCGCCACCTAAAGCGGTATCACCGCCGGTTGCCAAGACTTCAAAAACACCCTTGGTTAAACGTAAAACGGAAATATCAAAGGTACCACCGCCCAAGTCATAAACAACAATGGTGCCTTCTTTTCCTGAATCTAAACCATAAGCAATAGCAGCGGCTGTTGGTTCGTTTAATAAACGTAAAACATGCAACCCTGCACGGCGAGCCGCTTCTTTTGTACCTTGGCGTTGAGCATCGTCAAAATAAGCAGGAACAGTGACCACAACACCATCAAGTTCACCACCTAATGATTGCGTTGCACGTTCTGCCAATGTTTTTAAGATGTCAGAAGAGACTTGAATAGGATCGACAATACCCGCTGCTGTTTTAATTAACGGTAAACCATTGTCATTTTCATGAAAGTGATAAGGAAGATTTGGATAACGGCTTGTCACATCACTTAGTGAGCGACCCACCATTCTTTTAATTGAACTTATCGTGTTAGCAGGATCTTTTTCTGCGTCTTTTTTAGCATTCCAACCAACGTTGATATTATCAACTTGATACTGCACAACAGATGGCAATAAATAGCGACCTTCGTTGTCTGAAAGCGCTTCGGCTTGCTCACTACGTACAGTGGCAACTAATGAGTGTGTCGTTCCTAAATCAATACCTGCGGCAAGTCTACGCTGATGTGGTGCAGGTGTTTGACCTGGTTCACTAATTTGTAATAATGACATAACAATTTCCCTTAAAAACCATCAAACAAGCGTTCTTCAAGTTGCTCTACTTGCTCTTTTAATTTTGCAAGAAAACGTAATTTTCTCACATTATCCGCAGCAATATCCCAAGTTTGGTTATCTAGCATTTTAACCATTTCATCATGGCGTAAAGTGTACATTTTCTCTAAACGCGCAGAAAAATCAGCTAACAAACTTTCGGCATCAGCACTGTGCTCAATGTTATCCAGCTCTTCACGTAATGAGAGTTGCTCCATTAAAAATGCAGTATCGTGCATTGTTTGTTGCTCATTGGCAATGTCGATACCGTGTAATGAGAGCATGTATTCAGCTCTAGAGAGTGGATTTTTTAAGGTTTGATAAGCCTGATTGATAGTCGAGGCAAACGAGATAGCTTGAACCTGTTCTTTATCAGATTTACCAGCAAAGCGATCTGGGTGATACTGACGTTGCATATCTTGATAACGTGTAGCAAGCTGCTGTTTATCAATATCAAAACGATTAGGCATGCCTAATAGTGTGAAATAGTCCATACATCTACTCTTGGATTAATTAACGTTAATACCGTGTTTTAACACAAATTACACGGTGAAGCTTTCACCACAACCACACTCATTGGATACATTGGGGTTGTTAAATTTGAAGCCTTCGTTTAATCCTTCTTTGACGAAATCAAGCTCAGTTCCATCTAAATAGACCATGCTTTTACCATCAATGATAACTTTCACACCTTTGTCTTCAAAAACAGTATCTTCGTCATTGATGACATCAGCAAATTCAAGAACATAAGCCATTCCAGAACAACCAGATGTTCTTACGCCTAAACGCAAACCTTCACCTTTACCGCGATTAGACAGGAAAGAGCGAACACGATTAGCGGCGGATTCTGTAAGGGAAATTGACATGGCACACCTCACTCATAAAGAACGAAAGCGGATACTGAAAAAAAGTTTCAGCATCCGCCAATATTTTATTTTTTTATTATAAAAGACAATTACTTGCCTTGGCGTTTGCTTTTATAGTCTGCAATCGCTGCTTTTATTGCATCTTCTGCAAGAATTGAACAGTGAATTTTCACTGGTGGTAATTCTAATTCTTCTGCAATTGCAGTGTTCTTGATGGATTCGGCTTCATCTAATGTTTTGCCTTTCATCCATTCTGTAACCAGTGAACTTGATGCAATCGCTGAACCACAACCATAAGTTTTAAAACGCGCATCTTCAATTACGCCGTTATCATCAACTTTGATTTGCAATTTCATGACGTCACCACAAGCAGGTGCGCCTACCATACCACTTCCTACAGAAGGGTCGTTGTTATCAAATGAGCCCACGTTACGAGGGTTTTCATAATGATCAATTACTTTATCGCTATAAGCCATGATTTAACTCCTGAAAACGTCTGATTAATGGTGAGACCATTCGATACTGTTGATATCAACACCTTGTTTATGCATATCCCAAAGAGGCGAAAGATCACGTAGGCGACCAATAGCACTGTGGATTTGTTTAATTGCATAATCTATTTCTTCTTCTGTTGTGAAACGACCCAGAGAGAAGCGAATAGAACTGTGTGCAAGTTCATCAGTTAACCCTAAAGCACGCAGTACATAAGAAGGTTCTAAACTTGCTGAAGTACAGGCAGAGCCTGAAGAAACAGCAAGATCTTTCAGTGCCATCATTAATGATTCGCCTTCAACATAGTTGAAACTTACATTAAGAATATTTGGCGCAGTGTGTTCTAAAGAACCGTTGATATAAACTTCTTCAATATCTTTAATGCCATTCCATAAACGTAAACGTAATTCGTTTAAGCGTTTAGTTTCATCAGCCATTTCTTCTTTCAAAATACGGTAAGCTTCGCCCATACCTACAATTTGGTGAACGGCTAATGTACCTGAACGCATACCACGTTCATGTCCACCGCCATGCATTTGTGCTTCTAAACGAATGCGTGGTTTACGGCGAACATAAAGTGCACCGATCCCCATAGGACCGTAAACTTTATGCGCAGAAAGAGAAAGTAAATCAACTTTTAACTTAGAAAGATCAATAGGTAACTTACCAACGCTTTGCGTTGCATCTACGTGGTAAATAATCCCTTTGCTACGGCATAGTTCACCGATAGCAGCAATATCTTGTACAACACCAATTTCGTTATTTACATGCATGATAGAAACTAAAATAGTGTCTTCACGCATTGCTTCTTCAAGTTCTTTCAGGTCAATCAGACCATCACTTTTTGGTGCTAAATAAGTGACTTCAAAACCTTCACGCTCAAGTTGGCGACAAGTATCTAAAATCGCTTTATGTTCGGTTTTTGAAGTGATGATGTGCTTACCTTTTTTCTGGTAAAAGTTAGCAACACCTTTTAGTGCGAGGTTATCAGCTTCAGTTGCACCTGATGTGAATACAATTTCACGAGGATCAGCACCGATTAAATCAGCAATCTGATTACGTGCAATATCAATAGCTTCTTCTGCTTGCCAACCAAAACGATGTGAACGAGAGGCTGGGTTACCAAAAATGCCATCAATAGTTAGGCATTGCATCATTTTTTCAGCAACTCGTGGATCAACAGGAGTGGTTGCTGAATAATCTAGATAAATGGGTAATTTCATTGCTCACTAACTCCAAAGACGACGGATCTTCTTTAATAATTTTGTTTTTGCCTACCTAGAGATCGCCGTTAAACTCGCATATTAACAATGGTTTCTTGTAAACGACCATTAATAGCATGGCGTTTTTCATTGTCTTGACGATCGGCGACATCCATAACCTCTTCGTTATTCACTAACTCTTCAAGGCTGATACTGCTTAGGAAACTGGTTATACGATCACTTAAATCACGCCACAAAGTATGAGTCAAGCAACGATCGCCACCTTGACAACCTTCTTTGTTACCCTGACAGCGGGTAGCATCGACAGATTCATCAACCGCAGAAATAACTTGAGCAACAAAAATTTGCCCAGCATCACGGCCTAATAAATAGCCGCCGCCAGGACCACGAACACTTGCAACTAATTCATTTTTACGCAAACGCGAGAAAAGCTGCTCAAGATAAGAAAGGGAAATCCCTTGACGCTCTGAAATATCGGCGAGGGGAACAGGGCCTTGCTGTGAATGCAATGCAACATCAAGCATTGCAGTAACTGCGTAACGCCCTTTTGATGTCAGTCTCATAACAAATACTCCGTGGTGAACAATAATCAAATTGTGTCATTCCCGAGTAATTTAGTCAACTATTTATCCGAGTGTTTTAGTCAAGTATTATACTCAGCCCAAAATTGACTTAAGTTAATCAACTTTGCCCTCTATTTCTTAGCCCATTTCTCAACTGACGTTAGAATACCACGTAAGATATGGAGCTCTTGTGTTTCTGGGCGTGCACGCGTAAATAGACGACGTAAACGGCTCATGACCTGTCCTGGATGTTTAGGGCGAATAAAGCCAGACTCGTTAAGCACCTGTTCTAAGTGAACATAAAAACGTTCAATATCATCTGCTGGTGGATAATCAATCTCTGATGGGTTATTTTCCTCTTGTTTTTCTTCTTGGGCAAGTGCTGCCATACGAATTTCATAACAAACAAGCTGAACTGCCATCGCTAAATTTAAAGAACCATATTCTGGATTAGTCGGAACATATAGATGAAAGTCACATTTTTGTAATTCTTCATTGGTTAAACCTGTGCGTTCACGACCAAAAATAACCGCAACTGGCTTATTTTTAGCTTCCATAACACAACGCTCACCACATTCACGGGGAGCAAGCATGGGCCAAGAAAGCGTACGACTGCGAGCACTTGTTCCAATCACTAAACCACAACCTTCAATCGCTTCATCGATACTATTAACAATACGTGCATTGCCAATAACATCACTTGCACCTGCTGATAGGGCAATAGAGTGTGAATCTGGTTTTTCTTTCGGATTAACAAAATAAAGGTTGGTCAATCCCATGGTTTTCATAGCTCGAGCTGTAGAGCCCATATTGCCTGTATGTGAGGTCTCTACAAGGATGATGCGAATATTTTCTAACATTGATTTCTTGTTAATTGCTTTGTGATCCATCTATTTTATCACAAATGTAGCCAGAAACACGAATGCCTGTTATACTCTCGCACGTTTTTTATCCCCGTTCTTTAACATCTTGTGGAAGATAACCATGCATCCGATGCTGAATATTGCCATACGTGCCGCACGTAAGGCTGGTAATTTAATCGCCAAAAATTACGAAAATCCTGAATCTGTAGAAACTAATCAGAAAGGTACCAATGATTTTGTCACTAACGTTGACCGTGACGCAGAACAAGCAATCATTGAAATCATCCGTAAATCTTATCCAAAACACACCATTATTACGGAAGAAAGTGGCGAGTTACTCGGTGAAGATCACGACATACAATGGGTTATTGATCCACTTGATGGCACGACTAACTTCATTAAACGTCTTCCACACTTCTCTGTTTCTATTGCTGTACGCATTAAAGGCCGTACTGAAGTGGCTGTTGTTTATGATCCTATGCGTAACGAATTATTCTCAGCCGTTCGTGGTCAAGGCGCTCAATTAAATGGTTATCGTCTGCGTGGCTCTAATGCCCGTGATTTAGATGGTGCTGTTCTTGCAACTGGTTTCCCATTCAAAAGCAAACAACATTCAGCCGCTTATATGAACATGTTAAGTAAACTGTTTGTTCCTTGTGCTGATTTCCGTCGTACAGGTTCAGCTGCATTAGATTTAGCTTATGTTGCCGCTGGCCGTGTTGATGGCTTCTTTGAAATTGGCTTAAAACCTTGGGATTTCTTAGGTGGTGAGTTAATTGCTCGTGAAGCAGGTGCTATCGTTTCTGACTTTACTGGTAATCATGGCTATCTCCAAACAGGTAACATTGTTGCTGGTAACCCTCGTGTTGTTAGAGCATTATTAGCTGAAATTCGTAGCGAACTCACAGATGCGTTAAAACGTTAATTTGTCAGTACAAATAACGATAAAAATATAACGAAAAAGGCCATCACTGAAATGTAATGGCCTTTTTTCTCACCTATCCATTTCTTATTATATTAATAATGCATTTACTGATAATTTGCTGATTTCTAGCGCTATCTTGTCCAGTAATTGCGATGTTATTTCTTGCTTATCAATACGTAATAAAAATGCTTTTCGGGCTATCACAAATCCTAGTATTTGCCCAATCATCGCATGAGCACGAATAGTAGTGGTTAATTTATCGCAATCTTTATCTATTAATTCAATAAGATGGGAAAGTCTTATATGAAAAGGTTCTATGAGATTATGATAAATTAATTCATAATTTTCAGTTGGTTCTAACTGTTCCCGTAAAATCAATTGACTATAATAATGGCGCTCTGGTGCTAATAACGCTCGCGCTAATCCCGTCATCAATAAAGGAATTAACTCAGCAAATAATTCATAATTAAGTTTATCTTCTTTTAATATACGCTGAAGTTTATTATCAAATTGGTCAAAATGAATTTCTGAGGCTAATTCTGTCGCAATATATTGAATAACAGCAGTATACACGCCAAGTTTCCCACCAAAATGATAAGGAATTGCTGACTGATTAACACCAGCATCCTGCGCAAGTTGTCGCGTTCTCAACCCGCTAATTCCATGTAGCGCAAAAAGTTTAATCCCTTCTTGTATTAACTTTTCTTGAGTCTGTTCTGTACTTATCGCGGTTTTACTGGTGTTTTTCATTATTTGTTAACTATTTTATATTTGGCTTATAGATCAGCACGCATTAATTGTGTTGAGTTTGAATTTAACTCAATCCCTTTACTTTTACCAACAACAACCGTACCACCTAAGTTACATAAGTGATGACCGAAGCCACAGTTAGGCTCAAACGCAAACGTCATGCCTTCTTGTAATACAAGCTCTCGTCCCGGATTTGGTAATCGTTCAATTTGTTTATAGCGACTCGCTAATGGCAATGATTCGATACCTGGAGCAGTACCAAACCCAATAGGTCCGTATGGATTGATACTATGGATAAGTGGATGCACATGCCATCCTCCTGATTTTAATAATGGTTTTTCCATTAAATCAACCACTTCACCAAAAGTAATCCCCGCCTTTAAATGTTCAACACCTATTTCATAGCATTCACGAGCAACCAAAGCGGCTTTTTCTAAGTTTTCGTGAATTTTACCTACGGCAACAGCAGCCTGATGTTGTGTTTCATACATTCCATATAAAGCAAAAATTTCTGATAACACAATATCACCAATTTGAATTTCACGAGGTGCTTGTGAACGATATTGCCAAGCTGGGGGCCCCCAACCGATATATTCAGAACCTGATCCCATTAGAATTTCAGCCGTAAATCCACCTCTTGATAAGCAAGTTGCAGTAATGGCGGCCGCAAGATCGGCTTCTGTCGCTCCAGGTCTAGTGGTGACTCGCATTGCTTCACTCATTGCTTCACCAATAGCGGCTGCATATCTTACATGTGTCAGTTCTTCTTCACTTTTAACCGATGCGCGCTTAAAGAAATCACGATACACACAGCTAAATTTCGCATGAGGGAATGCATCTTTAATACCGTTTAGAGTATTAAATGGCATTGCACCATCAAAATAGAATGGAGGATAAGGCTCTAAACCAATAACACCAATATGTGCATTTTGCTGTACACCCATTTCTTTCAGAAATTGAGCAATATTACGCCCTGTTTTTCCTACAACAAGATTATCTTCATCTATCCATTGCAAATCACCGCGTAATTTTGCCTGCATATGATCAGCGATCATCATTGGAGCAAAAGTGACAATTAAGGGTTTTTTATCTTCATGAAAAATAACAACTGAGCCTAGTCGATCATTTGTAAAATAGTGATCAATACAAAATGGTGCAGGTGCTGCGGATTCTCTATCACCATAGATAATCAATGTCTCTAACTGATTATCTTTCATAATATCTCTAGCTAATTGCCAGCGTCTGTCTCTTTCTTGTAAAGAAAAACTCGCTGGGATCACCGATTTATTGTTCATAATAATACTCTCTCTGCATTAATTCATTTGAATGAATTAAATTTAAACCTAATATTTGAAATGGTCAATTATTCTTTTGATCAAAAAATGCGCTTTTAAAAGGAGAAAAAAAAGATCTGCAATATCAGAAACATTACAGATCTTAATTTTTATGAAATAAAAGAATTAGGTATTTTGAGGTTGTACTTTGGGTCTGATAAACATCGCTGGGATCGTTAATGCTGCCATTAACCAAAAGATCAACGATTCTTGATTTGGGAGTTTTTCATATAGCCAGCCCGATATAATCGTCATAATGGCTATACTTCCTCCCATTGCTAAAGCGGAATACACTGCTTGCAGACGAATAATTTCGTGTTCTTGGCGGGCGCTAATAAAACGCATTGCAGCTAAATGACATACTGTGAACGTACCACTATGTAAGATTTGAACGACAATAAGTGCGGGTAATGCGGTAAAACTTCCCATTAATCCCCAACGTAAAAGCCCTGCAAAAGCAGAAAGTAGCAGTAGATCTCTTGCACTCCACCGGCGGAATAAACGGTGACTGAGCATAAAAACGATAACTTCAGAAACCACACCTAATGACCAAAGATAGCCAATTGTTGCAGTGTCATACCCAGCCTTTTCCCAATAAAGCGCGCTAAAACCATAATAGGCTGCATGTGCGCCTTGTAGTAGAGAAACACATAACAAAAAGCGCCAAACAGGCCCATCAGAAATGAGTTTCATAAAAGACACATTACTCTGTTTTGCTTTTTTGACCTTTCCTTGAGGCATGACTTTAGGACGAAGCATCGATGTAAGAAATAATGCGAGGGTACTGGCAATCAACCCATAAAGAATGATGGGATGCCCAAAAGCATCAATTAAAATCCCCAACAATGATGAACTAATAATAAAAGCAATAGAGCCCCAAACACGGATTTTTCCATAATCAAAGGGGAACTGTTTTTGCCAAGTTCCAGCCAAGGAATCCCCTAAAGGCACCATAGGTGAAAAGAATACGTTAAATCCAGTCATCACAAAGAATAGCCATGCCCAATGGCTGCCCATCATAAATGCAACAGTAAAGAGTAATGAGAGAAAGGCGAATAGTCGTAATGCTGTGATAAGTTTTGATGGATCTTTTACTGCAGGCGTTAAGATAAGGCTACCGACAAAACGTGCAGTTAAACCTACACCTAATAACAGACCTATCATCGCAGGATCGACACCCTCTCCTTTTAGCCATATTGACCAAAAAGGTAAAAAGATACCGTATGAGAAAAAATACGTAAAATAATCTAAGGCAAGCCACAGTGTTGATGGAATAACCATCCAATCCCCCATTTTTAAGATGCAAAAAAACCCGCCAAGAACAAGTTCTCGAAGCGGGCTTGTACAACGGGTTTTATTATATCGTTACAAACTTATGCGTAAACTGGAAATTTAGCGCAGATATCCAAGACTTTTTGTTTCACTTTTTCAATGTTCGCTTCATCATTGATATTATCAAGGACATCACACATCCAACCGGCTAATTCACGAGCTTCCGCTTCTTTAAAACCACGACGTGTAATTGCAGGAGAACCGATACGAACACCAGAAGTGACAAATGGGCTACGTGGATCATTTGGTACACTGTTTTTGTTAACAGTGATATTTGCACGACCGAGCGCTGCATCTGCATCTTTACCTGTAATATCTTTATCAACTAAGTCTAATAAAAACAGGTGGTTTTCAGTTCCGCCAGACACTACTTTATAACCGCGTTCTAAGAAAACGTCTACCATTGCTTTCGCGTTTTTAGCAACTTGTTGCTGATAAACTTTAAATTCAGGTTCCATAGCTTCTTTTAATGCAACCGCTTTACCCGCGATAACGTGCATTAAAGGGCCACCTTGAGAGCCAGGGAACACTGCTGAGTTCAGTTTTTTGTAGAACTCTTCATCTCCGCCTTTAGCAAGGATAAGGCCACCACGTGGGCCAGCTAATGTTTTATGCGTTGTTGTTGTAACAACATGTGCATGAGGAACTGGGTTAGGATAAACACCCGCAGCAATCATACCTGCAACGTGCGCCATATCAACAAACAGGTAGGCACCAATGCTATCTGCGATTTCACGCATTTTTGCCCAATCAACCAAACCAGAATAGGCAGAGAAACCACCAATAATCATTTTTGGTTGATGTTTTTTAGCTTGAATAGCGATATCTTCGTAATCAATTTTACCTGATTCATCAATACCATAAGGTACGATATTATATAGTTTACCAGAGAAGTTAACTGGTGAACCATGAGTCAAGTGACCGCCTTGTGCTAAGTTCATACCTAAAACAGTATCACCCGGTTTTAACAATGCCATATAAACAGCCGCATTCGCTTGTGAACCTGAGTGAGGCTGTACGTTAGCATAGTCAGCACCAAATAATGCTTTTGCACGATCAATTGCCAGTTGCTCTACAACATCCACATACTCACAACCACCGTAGTAACGTTTACCCGGATAGCCTTCAGCATATTTATTTGTCAGCTGAGATCCTTGCGCCTGCATAACACGAGGACTGGTATAGTTTTCAGAAGCAATAAGTTCGATGTGCTCTTCTTGACGAGTCACTTCACCTTCCATTGCATTCCATAATTCTGGATCGTAATCAGCAATATTCATTTCACGTTTTAACATTCAGATCTCCTGACTCAGCTAACTTCACTAAAGACAAACTCCCATACGGGAGAAAGAATGGCATACAGTGTAAACTCTTTTTCTTCATTGAGATAGCCCCTAATGAAAAAACACGCAATCGTTTGCCATTCAATTATAACAGCACCTTATTACTTTTTAACAACCTCATTTTATCCTGTGCTTATTCCTCTTTTTGAGGCACATCTCGCCTTATTATGCAAACACCCCGCATCATTCTCTAAGATTTGAGATTTTTTGTTAAAAAATAAAAACAGTTATTTACAAAATAATCAAAAAGCGATAAGTTGCATATAAAATGCAATTTATAAAAATTCACAATAAACTGAAAATTTTTCAGGAGCAATTATGTTAGATGCACAAACTATCGCGACAATTAAATCAACAATTCCTCTTATTGCTAAAACAGGCCCTGCATTAACCGCACATTTTTATGATCGAATGTTCTCTCGTCATCCTGAATTAAAAGATATCTTCACCATGAGTCACCAAAGTAGTGGCGCTCAACGTGAAGCCTTATTTAATGCGATATGCGCTTATGCAATTAATATTGAAAATTTACCTACAATTTTACCGGCAGTTGAAAAAATCGCACAAAAACACGTCAGTTTAAATATTCTTCCTGAGCATTATCCCATCGTAGGTGAGAATTTATTGGCTACAATTGATGAAATGTTTAATCCCGGACAAGAAGTGTTAGACGCTTGGGGCGCCGCTTATCAAGTGTTAGCAGATGTTTTTATTAATCGTGAAGAGCAAATTTATCAACAAAAAGAACAAACAAGCGGTGGTTGGAGAGGATTACGAGCTTTTAAAGTCACACATAAAGTAAAACAAAGTGATGTTATTACCAGCTTTGAATTAGCGCCTGAAGACGGCCTTGATATTACACCTTATCAAGCTGGGCAATATTTAAGTCTTTATATCCGTGATGAACGTCTTGAAAACCAAGAAATACGTCAATATTCATTAACTCAATCTTCAAATAATAAAACATACCGCATCGCAGTCAAACGCGAAGAGAAAGGTATTTTATCGAATTTTCTTCATGACCATATTCAAGAAGGGGATACTGTACAAGTCGCCGCACCAGGGGGGGATTTTTATTTAGAGGTATCACCAACAACACCTGTTACATTAATTTCAGCGGGTGTGGGTTTAACCCCCATGTTATCAATGTTACACACACTTTCTGCTCATCAAGCCAATGTTAATTGGTTACATGCTGCTGAACATGGAGGTGTTCATGCCTTTAAAAGTGAAGTTCATCAAGTCGGTAGTAAACTTCCACATTATCAACAAGCAGTTTGGTATCGCACACCACGACCTGAAGATGTACAAAATCAAGAATATCAATTTGAAGGTCTAATGACATTAAAACAAGTTGAGGATTGGATAAGCATTCCTGATATGCATTTCTATTTTTGCGGACCATTACCTTTTATGCAGTCTGTTGCAAAACAACTTATTGAATTAGGTATTAATCGTGAAAAATTTCATTATGAATGTTTTGGCCCTCATGCTGTTATTATGCAAGATTTATAATCAATAAATAATCAAACCATTAAAACAAAGCTTTAAAATAGAATAATGAAAAAGCGCTGATAGCATCATATTTATCAGCGCTTTTGTTATTTAGATCATACTATTTTTATGGTTGATATTTATTTTCAATCGTAGCAGGAATAACATGATCTTTAGCAGAAAAACCGTACCAAATAACACTAATTAGACAGAGTGTATAACCAAATAATTCAGATCCCTCTTCCACCATGTTTTTAACAGTGCGGTTATAATCCTCACCTAATAATTTAGACCATAATATTCCCATACCAAATAGACGAGAGAACAACAAAATACATAATAGGCCTGCAACTAACATTCCATGGCTTGGATGAGTAATAAAGTGAATTAAGCCTTTTAATGTTCTCTTACCTTCTCTGATCGCAATAGCAATACTAATAAACGTCACCGTTAGAGCAAACCAAACCCAAGAGCCGTGTGCAATCTGATCAAAAACACCATCTAACTCACGAATTAAAATACACAAGAAAAAGCCCATAATTAGAGTGAACGCTCCCCGTTGTTCACTGTCTTGATAGGCTTTAACAAAAAAGAATAAGCAAATCATTGCGACAATAGTTTCTTGGCCTAATTCAGTTACTGACGTTTCTGAAATACCATTATCAAAAACAAAAATATCAAGAAATATAAATCCCGTAGTGATAGCGATTAACACTGCTGCACATAAAAATAAAGCAAGACGCTTTAATAAATAATTAAACATTATTTTGCCCATACCTTAATGATTTTTAATGTCGATGATAATAGCTTTACTTAAAAGTTATTGAATAACATTTTGTGCCTTAGAATTTATAAAAAATAGTAAAATAAATTGTTAATAATCATCAATAGACTTGCATAAGATATAAATAGCATTTTAGGTAAAACATAAAAAAATTAATTATGCGCAAGAAAATGAAAAA
This sequence comes from Proteus sp. G2669, assembly GCF_009915245.1. Taxonomy (NCBI): domain Bacteria; kingdom Pseudomonadati; phylum Pseudomonadota; class Gammaproteobacteria; order Enterobacterales; family Morganellaceae; genus Proteus; species Proteus sp. G2669. Next base: position 213,756 of record NZ_JAABLX010000050.1, read on the forward strand.
ACCCGATATTTTGATTAAAAAATATCAGGCTTTAATAAAAATAAATAATGTAACTAGTTAGCTTAAGTTTGAACAATAATTAAATAGCTTCTTCGTCTTGCTCTCCAGTACGAATACGAATAACACGATTCACATCAAAAACAAAAATCTTACCGTCACCAATTTTACCTGTTTGTGCTGTTGTCATAATTGTATCTACACAGGTTTCAACAATTTCGTCAGCAACAACAATTTCAATTTTTACTTTAGGTAAAAAATCGACCATGTATTCCGCACCACGGTAAAGTTCAGTATGCCCTTTTTGACGACCAAAACCTTTCACTTCAGTTACGGTCATTCCAGTGATACCCACTTCACCAAGCGCTTCTCTTACATCATCTAACTTAAACGGCTTAATTATCGCTTCAATTTTTTTCATCGTATTATCCTGCTATTACCAGTTGTGGCGACCAAAACCGCTTGTTATTGGGTATCTGCGATCTTTACCAAAATTACGACTTGTAATACGTGGCCCGACAGGGGCTTGACGTCGCTTGTATTCATTAATATCGACTAATTTTATCACTTTACGGACCGTTGCTTCATCAAATCCAGCGGCAACTAAATCAGAAACAGATTTATCCTGTTCAACATAACCTTCAAGAATAGCATCAAGAATGTCATAAGGTGGTAAATTATCTTGGTCAGTTTGCCCCGGCGCTAACTCTGCTGATGGTGGTCTATCAATCACACGTTGAGGAATAGCCGGTGAAAGTGTATTACGATATTTAGATAGTTCAAAAACTAATGTTTTAGGGACATCTTTTAACACATCAAAGCCCCCCGCCATATCACCATACAATGTGGAGTATCCCACAGCGGATTCACTTTTATTGCTTGTGGTGAGCACTAAACGACGGCGTTTATTTGACATCGCCATCAAGATCACCGCGCGACAGCGAGCCTGTAGATTTTCTTCTGTAGTATCAGCGGCAGTATCTTTAAACATAGGTGCTAACTGTGCCATAAAGGCATCAAACATGGGTTCAATAGATACCGTATCGAATTCGATACCTAATAAATCTGCTTGTTCTTTGGCATCATGAATACTCATTTCAGAAGTATAACGAAAAGGCATCATAACCGCTTGAACACTCTCTTTTCCTAATGCATCAGCAGCAATAGCAACCGTTAATCCAGAATCAATCCCTCCAGATAATCCGAGAATTGCCCCTTTAAAACCGTTTTTAGTGACATAATCACGCGTTGCAAGCACTAATGCTTGATACACTTGCGCTAAAGGTGAAAGTTCTGGTGCGGGATCTACCATTGGGATAATCGTTAATTCATCAAGCTCTACAACTGCGGTTTGCTCATCAAATGCAGCTAAACGATGAGTGATCGTGCCTCTTTCATCAAATACTTTAGAACAACCATCAAAGACCAGCTCATCTTGACCGCCAATTTGATTAAGATAGATCACTGGAAGATGCGTTCTTTGACAATGCTCTTTAATTAACTGTGTACGGACATGGGGTTTTTCACGGTTATATGGCGAGGCGTTAATAGATAAAACAAGATCTGCCCCTGCTTGTTTTAATGCATCGATAGGCTCATTAATCCAGATATCCTCACAAATTAACAAACCTAAGTGGTAACCTTTAAATGGCACAACACAACGTTCATTTCCTTGTTGGAAATATCGTTTTTCGTCAAACACACCGTAATTAGGTAATTGTTGTTTGAAATAACGTGCTTGTAACTCACCTTTATAGAAAAATGAGAGTGCGTTATAAATTTTGCCGTTTTGCCACCAAGGATGTCCAACAACAATTGCTGTTTTTTTACTTGCTTGTTCTAAACGCGTAAGTTGTGTTTCACAGCGTTGCTGGAAATCAGGACGAAATAGCAGATCTTCAGGAGAGTAACCGCATAACGCCAGCTCAGAAAACATGACCAAATCGGCCTCTTCTTGCGCTTTAACGGTAGATAACATGCGTTCACAGTTACCTTCTATATCGCCAACAACCCAATTGAGTTGAGCCATTGCGAGTTTTAATTTACGACTCATAAAAATTAGTCTCTCCGCTATCTTTCGCATTAAAAGAAAGCTAGTTTAAAAATATATTCGTTATCTGAAAAGGTTATTCTTTAAAATCATTCGCATCTAGCTCATGACGGGATAACAATTTGTAAAACTCAGTTCGATTGCGTCCTGCCATGCGTGCCGCTTGAGTCACGTTGCCTTTCGTCATTTGCAGTAACTTTCTCAAATAAGTCATTTCAAAATGCCCTCTTGCTTCAGCAAATGTGGGTAACGCGGTATTTTCACCCTGTAAGGCTTGTGTCACTAAAGCTTCACTAATAACTGGAGCTGTCGTTAAAGCGACGCATTGTTCAATCACGTTAACTAATTGACGCACATTTCCGGGCCAACTTGCTGTCATCAAGCATTTCATCGCATCAGTGGAAAAACTTCGGACAAAAGGCTTATGGCGTTTAGCTGATTCGCGTAATAGGTGATTTGCAAGCACAGGAATGTCTTCAGCTCTCTCACTTAATGTAGGAATTCGTAGATTCACCACATTTAAACGATAGAACAAATCTTCACGGAATTCATTACGCTCCATCGCTTTAGGTAAATCACGATGTGTGGCAGAAAGGATACGGACATCAATATCAATATCACGGTTGCTTCCTAATGGGCGAACTTTTCGCTCTTGCAAAACACGTAATAATTTAACTTGTAATGCCATTGGCATATCGCCAATTTCATCTAAAAACAGTGTACCGCCTTCAGCCGCCTGAAATAGACCTTCACGACTACTTACAGCTCCTGTAAAAGCACCTTTCGCATGACCGAATAGTTCAGATTCTAAAAGTTGTTCTGGTAAGGCGCCACAGTTAATGGCTATAAAAGGCTTTTTGGCTCTAGGACTTGCACGATGAATAGCTTGAGCAAGAACTTCTTTACCTGTACCACTTTGGCCATTAATAAGTACACTGACATCAGATTGTGCGACTAACTTTGCTTGCTCTAATAAACGTAGCATTTGTGGGCTACGCGTCACGATATCTTTTGACCACTCTTCATCTGAAACCGTGGTCACTAATTCCAGCGCTTCATCAATTGCCTTATAAAGTGCATCTCGATCAACGGGTTTAGTTAAAAAGCTAAATACACCTTGTTGTGTTGCTGCAACGGCATCAGGAATAGAGCCATGAGCAGTTAGAATAATGACTGGCATTCCGGGTTGCTGGCGCTGTATTTCAGCAAACAATGCCATACCATCCATTTCATCCATGCGCAGATCGCTAATAACAAGGTCTATTTTTTCTTTTAAGAGAAGTTTTAGTGCTTCTTGCCCACTTTCAGCGGTGAAGATATGAAAACCTTCACTTGTTAACCGCATACCAAGTAACTTTAATAACCCAGGATCGTCATCGACAAGTAAAAGATTTGCTGATTTATGGCCAGCCATGCACATTCTCCTTATTTAGATCCTGCTTCAGTCGGTTTAGCATCCTGTTTTTCTATTTCAGTTTTAACAGGCTCAGGTTTAACCACTTCAGGTTTTGCAGATTCTGGTTTTGAAGGTTCGGGTTTAACCGCTGTTGCAGAAGGTGTTTTTTCCTCACCCTTTGTTTTTTCTGTTATCGATTGTGTATGTGTAGAAGTAGACTTTTCAGTCGGTTTTTCAACGACTGGCTTTTCAACAACTGTTTTTTCTGTTTCAGGGGATGTGGTTGCTACACTCTCCGTTAAGTCTTCATTTTGTGATAACGAATCAACAGAGCCACTTTGTTTTCTATTCGATAACTGCCTTTCAATTTGGGTAAGGCTTTCAAGCTTCTTCAGTGTGATATTCAGTTCATGCTGTAATGCATTATTCTCTTTTCTTAGGGTATCTATTCTATTATCTGTTTCTGTAGTTAAACGACGATAACGATTTTTTTCTTCTGCTAAAGAGAGAATGAGTGTTTGATTTTCAATCCATGTTGATAATAAAACACGCATAGAACTTGGAAATTGTAGCTTATAGCTTTCTAGTAACACTAATTGTGTTCGACGATCAGCAATCGTCATACCAGCACGCTCTAATAAAATGCTTTTATAAAATGCATCATCCCAACCTGTAACGACAACACTATTTGCTTGGCGTTGTGCTTCTGTAGTCATAATGCGATTCGTACATTCAATTGTGCGTAACCAATAAAGTGCATTATTAATGCCTTCATCATAAAAAGCGCTTAATGTTTTACATTCAGCCCAGCGGTAATCAATTGTTCTTTGTTTAACAACGGGTACATCAGGCTCGGGTTCTAACGACGCAGTGAGCGACTTTGGTGTACAGCCCGAAAGAACCAGTGGAAGCATAATAAACAAGACACACTGTTTCCAATTTAATGCGATCTTTCTAGTTGATGCAGGAGCCATAGATAACGGTTCAATACCAAGCATCTGTTTATTTATTTTTTTATACTCATGATGAGGAGATGCTTGTATTAGTGACCTGATTTGCATTATTTATTCTCAGAAAGTAGCGGTAATTCAATACGAAAACAGACATCGGCATAGTCAGAAGGAACAACACTTAATTCACCTTCCATTCTTTTGATACAGTCATGAGCAATGCTTAAACCTAAACCACTTCCTTTTACAGCACCTTTGCGTAGTAAAGAACCTTGAAAAAAGGGCTCAAAAATCATTTTTTGTTCAGATTCAGGGATAGGCGTTCCTTTATTGGCTATATCAATCACTATCTTCTGTTCAACTTGATAACTAGAGATCCAGATATTACCTGATTCAGCACCATAGTGCACCGCATTCGAATAGAGATTGTCGATAACTCGTGATAATAATGTCGCTTCTGCTCGACATTTTGTCAGATTAAGTGAAATTATCGTTTTAATCTCTTTTGCTCTAGCAGGTAAGCTGTGTGCTAATACCACATCATTCACTAAATGAGTTAAATCGACCTCTTCAATTTGCTGAGGAACCTCAGAAAGTTTACGATTATAATCAAGTAGTTGTTCAATCAATAACTGTAACTGTTTACTACTATTATCAAGAATAGAAACCACTTCTTTTTGATCGAGCGTTAAAGGACCCGCAACTTCATCAGCTAATAATTCTGTACCTTCTCGCATACTAGCAAGTGGCGTTTTTAACTCATGAGAAATATGACGTAAAAACTCATGACGTTGTGATTCAAGCCATGCTAATCGTTCACTTAACCAAATAATACGTTGAGCTAACGATCGAAGCTCTCTAGGCCCTTGAAAAGAATCCAAATTGTTACTAAGCGTTCGCCCTTCTCCCAATCGATTGATCATCTTTTCAATTCCCTTAACAGGGCCGATGATCATTCGTGTAAATAGTGCGATGAGGATCAAACTGAATACGAACACAATAAGACTTTGCCAGCCGAAATAACGTCCTTTCTCAGCAATTGCCATTTGTAACTGTTCGCCACGGCTAAAGATAATCTCTTTTGTTAGCATTACTATACGATTATTGGCATAAGAGAACTGCTCAAGAGCTTGTTGCATATCTTTCGTAGGTTCACTGCTTTCACACTGAATAGACTTTAGCTTTTCAAGTGAAGAATTAAGCACGTCGGCTTCTTTAGATGAAGAAAGTGGAATTATGGTTTGTTGTAATGTTGAGAAGAGTTTGGTGTATTGCTGATAGCGTTGTTGGTACATATCATCATCAGTCTTATCACGTAAAACACAATAACGACGATAGTTTCCTTCCATCTCAATAGCTAAATTTCGCATAACTTCACTGCGTTCAGTATCAGCTAATGCATTTTTATTAGTAATTGCTGCTTGATTACTTAATTGATCGAGACTTTGATAAGCTTGATAAGCAAGGACAAGTAAAGGTAATAGCACCATCCAAAATGCCATTATCACGAGCTGTCTTAAAGAACGAGGAAAAATACGCCACTTTTTCAATGAAATCATCTCAACACCTATTAGAGTAATGCGATGCTACATGACTTGATAACAAGAAAAAAGTCCGACATTAGAAAATCAGGTGAGGATAACAAACACAAGCGAGAAAATATGACAGGCTCTAGAAGTGGGAGAGCGGAATATCTTACTGAGATATTCCGCCCGTCAAAATTTCATCTCTTTTCTCTCTAAAAGAGGATGAAGGTGGTGCCTCACTCCACGTGTCGCCCTGTGTTTGATAAGGTCCGAAGACGAGTATCATGATGTTGGACGGTAGGCACCTTACTCTGGCGTCATTCCTGGCTTATGTGGTATGTTCCCACCCATATTGTGGACCGACATAAAAAGTTGAATGAGCAACTGATTTATATAATGCACAACGCGTGCCAACTTTTCAAGAATAACATTAAGTAATTGAAAGCAAACAAGAAATAAAAACACCTCTATGATATTTTAATTACGTCTCTCTTTTATCTAGTTATAAAGTAACCAAGCTGTCTCCATATCCAGACAGAGTTACCCCATATTTTATAAATGCTTATATTTCAATGAATTAAGTGTCGCCAAAAAGAGACAAGCTAATGACTAAGTGTCGTTGTTTTTACACAATAAAAAATAATGCCTTTATTATCAATACAATAAAGCCTCTCACTAAGTAGAGGCTTTATGTATTTACTACTAAGATAATTTACTACTAATTAATCAAACTGCTTCCTTGCATTACGGAATAGTCGCATCCAAGGGCTATCTTCACCCCAGTTATCAGGATGCCAAGAGTTACTGACCGTTCTAAATACACGCTCAGGATGAGGCATCATAATAGTTGAACGTCCGTCCTTTGTTGTGACAGCCGTGATCCCTTTTACTGAACCATTAGGATTTAATGGGTATTGTTCTGTTGGTTGACCATAATTATCAACAAAACGTAATCCCACTAAATTTTGTGCCTCTAATTGTGCTAATTGTTCAGCATGACGAAATTCCGTAAAACCTTCCCCATGAGAAACAGCGATAGGCATTTGTGAACCCACCATGCCTTGTAGCAATAATGATGGGCTTTCTGTCACTTTGACCAAACTAAAGCGAGCTTCAAAACGCTCAGAACGGTTGCGAACAAAACGAGGCCATAAATTCGCCCCCGGAATAAGTTCAGATAATGTTGACATCATTTGACAACCATTACAGACACCAAGCGATAAGGTATCTTGGCGTTCAAAGAATTGAGTAAATTCATCACGTAAACGAGAATTAAATAGAATAGATTTAGCCCAACCTTCACCTGCACCTAATACGTCACCGTAAGAGAATCCTCCGCACGCCACCAGCACATCAAAATCACTTAATGAACGTCGTGACGAATGTAGATCACTCATATGAACGTCAATGGCATCAAAACCAGCTCGGTCAAAAGCTGCCGCCATTTCAACATGAGAGTTAACGCCTTGCTCTCTTAGTACAGCAATACGAGGGCGACTTCCTGTTGCAATATAAGGAGCTGCAATATCTTCGCTTGGATCAAAGGTTAAATGTACATTTAACCCCGGATCATTGATGTCCTGTTTTGCCTGATGTTCTTCATCAGCACACTCAGGGTTATCGCGTAAACGTTGCATTTGCCATGTTGTTTCAGCCCACCAAAGACGTAGCGTACTGCGTTTTTCATTATAAACTTCAGTTTCACGACTTTGAATTACAACGGCATCATCTTGTGTTGCTTGACCTAAATAGTGTAAGCAATCGGCTAAACCGCATTGGGTAAATAATGATTCAACTGCATCTTGATGTTGAGCACTAATTTGGATCACGCCACCTAGCTCCTCATTAAAGAGTCCCGCTAAGATATCTTCATCATAAGCACTAATATCAACATTTAACCCACAGTGACCAGCAAACGCCATTTCTGCAAGAGTGACAAATAAACCGCCATCAGAGCGATCATGATAAGCCAACAATTTGCCTTCATTGACCAATTGTTGCATCACATTAAAGAATTGTTTTAGCTGTTCTACATTACGAAGGTCTGCGGCTTTTTGACCTAACTGGCGATAAACTTGTGCTAAAGCTGTCGCACCTAATGCGTTATGTCCATTACCCAGATCAATCAGATATAAACGGTTACCTGATTGTGTAGATAATTCAGGCGTTACCGTTTTACGTACATCTTCAACGCGAGAGAATGCAGTAATAACTAAAGAAAGCGGAGAGGTAACTTCTTTGTTTTTTCCATCTTTATCCTGCCAACGTGTTTTCATTGACATAGAGTCTTTACCAACAGGAATAGTGATACCTAACTCTGGGCATAACTCCTCACCAATAGCTTTCACTGCATCATACAAACCTGCATCTTCACCAGGATGCCCCGCTGCCGACATCCAATTAGCCGAAAGCTTAATGCGATTAAGTGCTTCTACATCACAGCCAGCCATATTTGTTAACGCTTCGCCGACAGACATACGTGCAGATGCGGCAAAATCTAATAGTGCGATTGGCGCCCGTTCACCAATCGACATTGCCTCACCATAATAGCTATCTAATGTTGCTGTGGTAACAGCACAGTTAGCAACAGGTATTTGCCAAGGACCAACCATTTGATCACGAGCAACCATGCCTGTTACAGTGCGGTCACCAATGGTAATTAAGAAGGTTTTTTCTGCCACGGTAGGTAAATGAAGCACTCGATAAACAGCATCTTTTAAATCAATATCTTTACGATCTAGATACTCACCTTCTGTTTTTTGTGATTTCACATCACGTAACATTTTAGGCGCTTTACCTAATAATATGTCCAATGGCATATCAATGGGTTTATTATCAAAGTGTGTATCGTTTAATACTAAGTCACGCTCTTGCGTTGCTTCACCAATTACAGCATAAGGTGCTCTTTCACGTTGGCATAACGCATCAAACAGAGGCATTTTTTCTGGTGATACTGCCAACACATAACGTTCTTGAGATTCATTACACCAGATTTCAAGTGGGCTCATCCCCGGCTCATCATTTAAAACATCACGCAGTTCAAAACGACCACCACGACCACCATCATTGACTAATTCAGGCATCGCATTAGAAAGACCACCAGCCCCTACATCATGAATAAATAAGATAGGGTTATCATCACCCAACTGCCAGCAACGATCGATAACTTCTTGGCAACGTCGCTCCATTTCTGGATTGTCACGTTGAACAGAAGCAAAATCTAAGTCCGCATCAGATTGCCCTGAAGTCATAGAAGAAGCCGCACCGCCGCCCAGACCGATGTTCATAGATGGGCCACCTAATACGATCAACTTAGCGCCAACAGTGATCTCCCCTTTTTGAACATGGTCTTCACGAATATTACCAATGCCACCAGCTAGCATAATTGGTTTATGATAACCGCGAATTTCAACACCATTATGGCTATTAACTTGTTCTTCATAAGTTCTGAAATAGCCTAGTAATGCAGGACGACCGAACTCGTTATTAAATGCGGCACCACCCAGTGGACCTTCTGTCATGATGTCTAATGCATTAACAATACGCTCTGGTTTGCCAAAATCTTCTTCCCAAGGCTGTTCAAATCCTGGAATACGCAGGTTAGATACTGAAAATCCTACTAAACCCGCTTTAGGCTTAGCACCACGCCCCGTTGCACCTTCATCTCGAATTTCACCACCAGAGCCTGTTGCAGCTCCCGGCCAAGGTGAAATCGCTGTTGGGTGGTTGTGTGTTTCTACTTTCATCAAGATATGTACGGGTTCTTGATGATAATGGTAATGCCCTTTTTCAGCATCTGGATAAAAACGTCCAGCAACCGACCCTTCCATAACCGCCGCATTATCTTTATATGCCGACATGACATAATCAGGAGTTTGCTCAAACGTATTTTTAATCATTTTAAATAATGATTTATCTTGCGCTTTGCCATCAATAATCCAATCTGCATTAAATATTTTATGGCGACAATGTTCAGAGTTGGCTTGTGCAAACATATAAAGCTCAACATCAGTTGGATTACGCGCTAAACGATTAAAAGCATCGACTAAATAATCAACTTCATCATCAGCAAGTGCTAATCCCATTTCAATGTTTGCTTTAACAAGCGCATCTTTACCTTTAGCAAGCACATCTATCGTTTTTAATGGTGCTGGCGTTTGCTCTGCAAACAGTGCATTCACATCTTGATAATTTAAGAAAATGGTTTCCATCATTCGGTCATGAATCAAACCATAAAGCTGTTGCCATTGAGTTTCTGTCATCGTATCGCCTTCAATAAAGTAAGCGATACCACGTTCAATTCTGACCACCTTGGATAAACCACAGTTATGTGCAATATCTGTTGCTTTAGAAGACCAAGGTGAAATCGTTCCAGGGCGAGGTGTCACCACTCGCATTTCCCCAACAGGCTCATGCTCTGTTAATGAAGGCCCGTAATGTAATAATTGGCTTAATTTAATCTGGTCATCTTCAGATAACTGCCCTTCCACTTTTGCGAAATGAACAAATTCCGCATATATACCTTGTACAGGAAGGTCATTTTCCTGACATTGAGTGAGTAATTTATTAATACGAAACGCGGATAAAGCGGGGGAGCCACGCAGGATTTCCATAGTATTGAGTTCTCTCTTTTAGCAGCTAGCCTGATCAATCATTCAGGGGAAACGCGCCTAGTATAATAGAATAACCGCTCAGACGAAACCGTTTGCGTGAACAAAATAACGGCATTTAACTTAGTGTGTTTTAATGATTAATTGGTGTAATCAAGTTGCGTATTACCAATATGTTAAGCAAAATGCTCGATTACTGGAAATTTATCCATGTTAAGATAACGACTTTACACACAACAACAAACAACGTTAACGAGAAATAACCTATTGAATAATATAAGGATAAACTATTTCGTTATCGTTATCATAGCGCTCTTTTCAGCGGCAATTATTGCGTTGAATATTACTTGGCCCGATAGGCAAAAAGCGCAGATAAATAAGATTTTATCTCGTGGTGAGTTAAGAATTAGTACGATGCCGTCACCATTGATAACGATGAACGATAAAAAGGACCCCGTAGGTTTCGATTATGAATTAGTGAAACGCTTTGCTGATTATCTGGGCGTGAAGCTTGTCGTTAATATGCGGACAAATATCAACCAAATGTTTGATGATCTGGAGAACAATAAAGCAGACTTTATCGCAGCTGGATTACTTTACAACAAAGAGAGATTAGATACGACACGTAGTGGACCTGCTTACTTTTCAGTGTCTCAGCAATTAATTTACCGTAAAGGAACATTAAGGCCACGTAGCTTTGATGCTTTAGATGGACGCCTTGTCGTCACAGCAGGATCAGCCCATGCAAGCTTATTGCGTACACTAAAAGAAACGCAATACCCTGAGCTTGAGTGGGAAGAATCAGACAATCAAACAACCTCTCAACTACTTGAAGCGCTATCAGAAGGTAAAATTACCTATGTTTTAGCCGACTCAATCAGTGTTGCGGTACAACAACGTATTCACCCTAATGTTGCCGTAGGATTTGAAGTCACTGAAAGTCGTCCTCTGACATGGTATTTACCTGATAGTGAAGATAATAGTTTGTATGCCGCTATGCTAGATTACTTTAACCAATTATCTCAAGAAGATGTATTAGCACGATTAGAAGAAAAGTATTTTGGTCATGTAGGTTCATTTGATTACTTCGACACTATCTCTTTTATTACTGCAATTGATTCCATTTTGCCAAACTATCAACCTCTTTTTGAGAAATATGCGGATACCTTTGATTGGCGATTATTAGCAGCAATGGCATGGCAAGAATCACATTGGGATCCTCATGCAACGTCACCAACAGGCGTTAGGGGGCTTATGATGCTAACACGCCCTACAGCATCAAGTATGGGAGTCACTGATAGGCTTGATCCTGAAGAAAGTATTCGTGGTGGTGCTCAATATCTTAAACATCTTCTTTCTCGTTTACCTGAGTCTATCCCTGAAGATGAGAAAATTTGGTTTGCATTAGCCGCCTACAACATGGGCTTTGGTCATATGCTTGACGCCAGAAGGCTGACCGAACAACAAGGCGCAGATCCTGACAGTTGGTTAGATGTGAAATCAAGATTACCGCTACTTAGTCAGAAAAAATATTATGTTGACCTCCCTTATGGCTACGCAAGAGGACATGAAGCTTATCGCTACGTTGAGAATATTCGTCGATATCAACTGAGCCTTGTAGGCTATCTCCAAGCTAAAGAGAGTAAAAACAAGATCCTATCTAAAGACAAAGAAAGCACTGAAGGTGCGGATCAAGAGACATCATCATTAACATTAACGCAAGAATCATCTCGTTATTAATGATGTACTACATACCGTTCAGCCTCTTTTATAGAGGCTTATTCTAGGCTTAACACATTTACCCTGCCATTCCTGATATCCCATAGCAGATTTTCCCTCTCAATATCTCCTTAATATTTTCTTAATATTAAAAATTGTTACATTTTCCCCTACCTTTATTTAACCAAAGTTGGAAAAAAATCGTGTTAATGAATGGTAACACTCATTAGTTAAATCACTCACTCGATGAGTAAAATGTATCAAAAACAGCCCAACAAGTCTTTTTTTGACTATCAGAATAGGTGAAATATAAGAAAAAATTAACTTAAATACGTAGGAATTATCTCATTAGTTATTGTTCATTTTATGATTATTCTTTTTGGAAAACTTTTTTTTCGATAAAAATTAACCTAATATCTATGTTATTAACATATAACCCTTTGAATTGTATGCATTATGATAATCTATAATTGATTTTATTAATTTTCTTAAAGTAATGTTAATAATATCAATTTCTATAAAGTTAAAACAATGTTAATTATATTGTCTATTAAATTTATCTGCCTGATAAACTTTTTTACCCATAAATTGAGTAATAAAAAGAATAAATCTATATAAAATTCTATTAATGTGGAATAGGCCAGATTAAATCTGAAATTTGCGGAAACTGACAAAACGTTATATCAAATAGAATGCCTTTGTTGATATCATATAAACCAGTCATTATTCGAAACAACTCGAAATATAATGCAAATCAATTTTTATATTCCGACATTAATATTATTTTTTCATAAATAATAATACGCACGATCTTCAAGGGATTATCTATAATGAAACTGAGTAAAATTGCTTTAGCTGCTGCTTTAGTATTTGGTATTAATTCTGTTGCAACTGCTGAAACTTCTACACCAAAAGTTGGCGCAACTAAAGGCGAAATTCAATTAAAAGGTGAAATTGTTAATTCAGCTTGTGGATTAGCAGCTTCTTCAAGTCCAGTTATTGTTGATTTCAGCGAAATCCCAACATCTGCATTAGCAAATATGCAAAAAGCGGGTAACGTTAAAAAAGATATCGAATTACAAGACTGTGATACTACCGTAGCAAAAACAGCAACTGTTAGCTATACACCAAGCGTTGTTAATGCAACAAACAAAGATTTAGCATCTTTCGTTTCTGGCTCAGCTTCTGGTGCGGGTATCGGTTTAATGGATGCTGGTAGCAAATCAGTTAAATGGAATACAGCAACAACGCCAGTACAATTAGTTAATGGTGTTTCAAAAATTCCATTCGTTGCTTACGTTCAAGCTGAATCAGCAGACGCAGCTGTAACTCCGGGTGAATTCCAAGCCGTTATCAACTTCCAAGTTGATTATCAGTAATCGTTTTATTTATTTAAATTAATTAAATAATAAATTAATTACTGCATTAACGCAGAGGATTTCCTCTGCGTTAAATTTGATAAAACACTTCAATTTAATAAAAAATAAAAATAAAAAGTAATTAAATAAATATTCATTATTTAATTAATTAGTTTCTATTTAATTAATAATTAGGCGTTTATTCATGTTAATTTCTTATTTTCACAGCACAATATGGAAAAACATTTGTGCCATTTTGCTATTGTGCTTAGCGTTTTTCGCTCAAGCCGAGCAAGATGATTCTGTGGAATTTAACATTCACATGTTAGATGCTGAAGATAGAGATAATGTCGATCTGTCTCGCTTTGCAACTTCTAATTACATTATTCCTGGTATGTACTATTTGGATATCCGTATAAATGGACGTGATTTCCCTCGCCAAAACATTAATTATGTTGAAGTAAAACCTAATTATTCTGTTGCTTGTATTGACCCTTCTCTTCTAAAAAAATTAACCATTAACGAAGAAAATCAAAAATTTATCGAAGAAATTTCCCCTGATTGCTTCAATATCAATCAATTACCTGGTATCTCCATCAAAAATGATGGCGGTATTCTTGATATTGTTATTCCTCGTTCATTAATGAAATACGAAGATGCAGACTGGACTCCTCCCGAATTATGGGACCCAGGTGTATCAGGGGTGTTACTTGACTATACCTTAACAGGAACATCAACACGTCCTAATAAAGGTAACAATAACAACTCGCTGACAGGCTATGGGCAAGCGGGTATTAACTTTGGTGAATGGCGTTTACGCGCTGAATACCAAGGAAATTATTCATCTGAATACTCATCAAACAATAGCTTTGATTGGAATCAGATCTACGCCTACAAACCACTGCCCACTCAAGCAGCTAAATTAACGTTAGGTGAAACGTATTTAAATTCCCAAGTTTTTGATAGTTTTCGTTTTACTGGTGCCAATATCCAAAGTGATGAAAGAATGTTGCCACCATCTTTGCAAGGTTATGCACCAGAAATTCATGGTATTGCAAATACTAATGCTAAAGTTACCGTCACTCAAAATGGTCGCTTAATTTATGAAACCACTGTTCCTGCTGGCCCTTTTGTTATTAAACATTTACAAGATACGGTACAAGGTCAATTAGATGTTCGAGTGGAAGAACAAAACGGCAAAGTAAACGAATTTCAAGTGCAAACAGCTAATTTACCGTATATGACACGCCCTGGTTCAGTGCGTTATAACACATCAATCGGTCAGCCATCACTCAACAACCATAAAATGCAAGGCCCTATTTTTTATCAAGGTGATTTTTCATGGGGAATGAATAACACATGGTCACTGTATGGTGGTGTTTTATTAACAGCTAAAGATTACAATGCGTGGTCATTAGGTTTAGGTCACGATATGGGGCGCCTAGGTACGCTTTCTGGTGATGTAACTCAATCTTATAGCCAAACCTATGATAATGAAAATATCAACGGAATGTCATTCAAACTGAACTATGCGAAAACATTCGATGAATACCATAGTACAATTACTTTTGCAGGCTATCGTTTTTCAGAGAAAACATTCCGTTCTTTTTCTCAATATATTGATGAGCGTTACAACGCTATCAATAACAATGGTTATGAAAAAGAGATGTATACCATTACTGGTAACAAAACTTTCTGGGCTGATGATACTGAAAAATCAACAACACTTTATCTTTCTTATCGTCATCAAAATTATTGGGATAAAAATACACAAGAACAATATGGTGTAACGGTAAGCCGTAACTTTTCGATTATGGGTATAGAGCAGATTAACACTAACTTGTCTGCATTCCGTACTCAGCATAAAGGAAATACTGATGACAGTATTTCTTTCAATATTTCAGTTCCATTAGGTAGTGGCAAAAATATAGGTTATAGCCTGCAAGACAGTAACGGAAAAGTGAACCAAATGGCCTCTTATTCTGATAATAGCAATTATAATAATTTGTGGCGTGTCCGTGCGGGGTTAAGTTCAGACCATAAAGCCAATACTGATGGTTATTATCAACACCGTTCGCAATATGCTGAAATTAACGCTAATGCAAGCTATCAACAAGATAATTATGTTGCTGTAGGTGCGACAGTAAAAGGCGGATTTACAGCTACTCGTCATGGAGCTGCATTACATAGTAGCAGCATGACATCCAGTACAGCTCGAATGATGGTTGATACAGATGGCGTCCCAGGTGTGCCGTTTAATAACCAAAGTACGACAACAAATCTATTTGGTATTGGGGTAATTACTGACTTAACCAGCTATAACAACGTTGATGCGCGTATTGATGTTGATAAAATGGATTCAAATATTGAAACACATAAAGCCATCACCTCCACAACATTAACTGAAGGGGCTATTGGTTACTACACATTCCCAGTGCGTCAAGGTGAACGTCTAATGGCTATCTTACAAACAGCTGATCAAAAATATCCGCCGTTTGGTGCTGACGTCACTAATAAAGATGGTGAAAATATGGGAATGGTGATGGAAGAAGGCCTAGTTTATATTGCGGGTGTTAACCTCAATGAATCATTAAACGTGATCTGGGGTGGTAAAACCCAATGTACGATTACGATCCCGGCAACCATTAACGATCCACTAAAACGTGAATTGTTATTATGTCAGTGATTTTAATGAACAAAATGAATTACTAGAGATAAATGTATGAACTCATTCAACACACTTAAAACACTTTTTTGCGGTTCACTACTTGCATTAAGCATGGTGAATACAACACAAGCTGGTGTGTCATTAGATAGAACACGGATCGTGTTAACTGGTAGTGAAAATTCAGCCAGCGTAAATTTAAAAAATACTAGCCCTGATATTCCATTTTTGGCTCAATCATGGGTTGAAAATGAACATGGGCAAAAAATTGCCTCTCCTTTAGTGGCGCTTCCTCCTTTACAACGTCTTGATGGTGACCAAAAAGGGGTTGTAAGAATAACTAAAACTGCAGAGATTGGGCTTTTGCCACAAGATAGAGAATCATTGTTTTATTTAAACGTTCGTGAAATTCCACCAGCACCAAAACAAGCGAATGTGTTGCAAATGGCAATGCAGTCACGAATCAAATTATTCTATCGACCTACGGCTATTATTCCTGAAAAACCGGGCATGGTTTGGCAAGATCAGTTGGTATTTAAGAAACAAAATAATCAATTTATCGCAGAAAATCCAACACCTTACTACATCACTATTATTGGTCTTTCGAATAAATTAAATGGTGAAGATAGCGATAAGTTAACCACATTCCCTGGTTTAATGGTTGCACCTAAATCATCACTGGAAATTCCAGTTAAAACCAATGGCGTCAATCAATTTTATATGATGTATGTAAATGATTATGGTGGACATCCTGAATTGAAATTTGTTTGCCAACAAAACAGCTGCAAAGTGGCACCGAAAGAACAACAACCAAAATATTAATCAACTTGACGCCGGTAGGAATAAAATGAAACCAACAACAGCAAATTTTTATTTCAATACGCTAAAATTATTTTTTACTGGCGCAATATTATGTACTCCGATTGTGGCATCTGCTTATATTCATGGTGAAGTTCGCACTGTCGGAGGACCTAATATTTTTAGAGTTGAGTTAAATAACGCAACATTTCCTAATAACAGACCCGGTGAAACTGCCACAGTAAATTTTTCTTTACCTGATAGATATTTAGCAACGGTTTATTGTCCTAAAGATCCCTTAGTTCCGAATTCTCGCACTTATTATATGGCGAATTCTGACCTACGCTATTTAGGCAATAATTACTATGAACTTAATGAATACGTCGATGTTCAGATCAAGTTTTCTATTTGGGGCCCAGAAACACTTCCTACAGTTCCTTTTATTGAAAAGCCGAACAATCGAAATGGGCAACAAGGTTGTCGCGTTCCTGAATCACCAAAACCCAACATGTCATCCGGAAGTAGCGGTGTATTAGTATTTCGTCTGAAAAAACCGATTATTAATGGGGTTTCATTAACAGGGCAAGCTGTAGCGCAAATGTATGCCCGTGTAGGTAATGGCTTATATCAAGAGTATGGCCCTGAACCAATTTCAAAATTAGTGATTAGTTCAGGGATCTTAACCACTGAAGATAGATGCATATTTAATAATGGCTCTCCAATTACCTTTGATTTTGGCAATGTTGGTAATACTTCTGACTATTTAAATGGCCAAAACTATAAAATCACACGCAATATTCCAATAAAATGTGAAGGTGGTAGTTTTACTAACCCTAACAGTCGAATTATGTTTAAAATTCAAACAGGAAGCTCAGGTGTTGCCAGCTTTAATCCTAATTATCTTGGTACAACAGGACCTGTAGATAGAACGAATTTAGGTATTGTTTTAAGAGATAAATCAGGAACGATTGTGCCACCTAATAAATATTTTTCTGTCGGGAAGCTGAATAATTTTAAAGGTAATTGGGAAGTCACTGCTGCTCCGATTGCAAAGGCAGGGAGCAAAATCACAGAAGGTGAGTTTTCAGCACATGCCACATTAGTTGCGGAGTTTATGTAATGGAAAATCCAATAATAAAATCTGCTATTTTTCTTTTATTGTTACTATCACCTTCTACCTTTGCTGCGACAGAGCTGATTGGTGGTGATATGGAGTTTAAAGGCGTTGTGGTTGCACATGGTTGTACCATAGTTGCTGGTGATGAAAATAAGGTAATCGATTTTAAGCAGATATCCGCCAAAGATCTCTATACCTTTCAAAAAAGTGAACCCGTTGCTTTTAGTATTAGTTTAGAAAATTGCAGCCAAGATATTTATAAAAGTGTCACAATTACACTTGATGGGAAAGAGCATCCAACTATGTCGAATCATCTTGCCGTTGTTGGTACAGGATCTGAAGATCCTAAAAGTATCGGGATTGTATTTACTGATGTGCAACGCAATGTTATTCAATTAAAAAAGCCGAGCACAACTCGACTTCTTAATAATAAACGTATTCAGTTTAATTTTATGACGTATGTTGAGGCATCACCCTCTGCACTGAAAAATCAAACATTGCTAACAGGCCCTTTTCAAGCACAAGCAACCTATACCCTTAATTATCAGTAAACAGATATTTATTCTTTTGTAGCTTGTTCTGTATTGACTAAAACAGGGCTATTCTTTTGCTTTTTAAGTTGTTTCTTTTCAGCCCTTCTCATCTTAAAAAATTGGCTTAAAAGCTGTGAACACTCTTCACCTAATACACCTGACGTTATCTCAACTTTATGGTTCATTCCCGGATGCTGTAAGATATCAATAAATGAGCCAGCAGCACCTGTTTTTAGATCGGATGCACCATAAACCACGCGTTTTACACGGCTATGTACAATCGCTCCAGCACACATCACACAAGGCTCGAGAGTAATATAGAGAGTAGCATCAAGGAGACGATAATTT
Source organism: Proteus sp. G2669 (assembly GCF_009915245.1). Taxonomy (NCBI): domain Bacteria; kingdom Pseudomonadati; phylum Pseudomonadota; class Gammaproteobacteria; order Enterobacterales; family Morganellaceae; genus Proteus; species Proteus sp. G2669. The sequence goes on from NZ_JAABLX010000050.1 coordinate 232,823, forward strand.
TGTAAATGCTTTCCCCCTTTGCGTAACGCCATAATCTCTGCGTGTGCCGTGGGATCGTTATCAATAATTGAATGATTCCATCCTTTAGCAATGATTTTATTATCAACGACTAATACAGCGCCCACCGGTATTTCACCGATTTCTTGTGCTTTTTGCGCTTGCTCAATCGCTTTATGCATCCAATAAATATCATCTTTAACTTTATTCACAAGGATATCTCTTCATTATCATATAGCGGGATATTGTACCCTGTTTTCTATTGATAACTAAAGAGATTGTCTTGAATTGTTTATGACAAAGATAGCAAGATAAAACTTTAGTTTACGCGCGCTTCTGTGGCTAATTTTATAGCTAAAGCCCCTAAGATTGTCGCCATAAACCAACGTTGAATTAATGCCCAGCGTGGTCTTTGCATAAAGAATCCAGCGATTGATCCCGCAGCAATAACAATCAAGGCATTCACTGTAATACTAATAATAATTTGGATACTACCAAGGACTAATGACTGATTTAATACACTACCATTCCCAATAGTTATAAATTGAGGTAGAAGTGAAAGGTACATCAATGCGATTTTAGGATTGAGAAGATTAGTGACAAATCCCATTACAAAAAGCTTTGTCGTATTACCTGAAAGGAGTTTTTTCGGATGAAAGATAGAGCGTCCACCAGGTTTAATCGACTGCCAAGCAATATAAAACAGATAAATAGCACCACAAATTTTTAATGTATCGTAAGCATAAGGTACCGCCATAAAAATAGCCGTAATACCAAATGCAGCTAATAACATATAAAAAATATAGCCAACAGCCACACCGATTAATGAAATAAATCCAGCTTTTTTCCCTTGAGAGATTGAGCGTGAAATCAGGTAAATCATATTAGGGCCTGGTGTTAATACCAAACCCAAGGACAAAAGCGCAAATGTCCACATATTAAACAGTGTTGGCATAATACACCCCTTATTTATTGCATTATTTAACATCAATAACAGAGTGTTAGGTGTGCGGGATACCACAAAAAATACTATTTTTTGTTATTTGTTTTCATTTTTCTATTTAGATAGTTTTGCTTTAAATATATATTACTGATATATTTTAGTAGCTTATAAGCTACATTTTGCCAATAAAAACTATCAAACATTATCTAACAATAGATGGCAAAGACTTATATGCCGACTATTTCAGAAAGATACGTGATCCTGTTGCTAAAGCCCAAATTGCATCGCGAGTAAATAGAATGGCAAGTGAATGTTTTGGCGATCATAAACCTTGTCGTGAAAGCATTTGGGAGCTACGAATTGATCAAGATGTGGATTATCGCGTCTACTATAGTTTAATCAATGGCGAAATTATATTGCTACTTCTAGCAGGAGATAAACGAACTCAGGATGCTGACATCAATAAAGCCATCCTATGTCTGAAGATTATTTAAAGAGGTAGATTATGCCAAAATCTCGTTTACACAATGACGCAATGATTGAGCTTTTGCGTGAAGATCCTAGTTTTGCAAAAGTATATTTACACCAAGCTTTTCTTGATATTGATGAAGATGGTGGGCAAGAAGCTTTTCTTATGGCATTACGCCATGTCGTAGAAGCTCGGGGCGGTATGGCAAAAATTGCCAAAAAAGCAGGAGTATCTCGAGAAACGCTTTATCGAACATTATCACCAACAGGAAACCCAACATTAAAAACATTACGTAATGTTATTAGTGCAACTGGCTTTCATTTCTCTTCATTAGCAAATATTTAATCTTTTATTTATACATTCTAATAAAGCATTTGAGCGATGCTACTTTAGGAAACTCACTATAAATGGTAACCTTACTCCCCCCTATACTTATAGTGCCTATTAAGCAAAAAGATTGGGGTAATATTCCTATTTGAATGATAAAACACTACTTTATCGGATATAGCGACACAAAACTGATAGATGGTAACATATAAGTGCAAGATATAAGTTACTGAAATTTAATAATTTATATATTAAGTGACTGATATGGCTTTACTAATTACGAAGAAATGCATCAACTGCGATATGTGTGAACCAGAGTGTCCAAATGATGCTATTTCAATGGGGGATGATATTTATGAAATTAATCCTGATCTTTGCACTGAATGTGTAGGACATTACGATAAACCAACTTGCCAATCGGTTTGTCCGATTACTAACACGATCATCATTGATCCTACTCATACTGAATCTCAAGATGAGTTATGGGAAAAATTCGTGTTGATCCACCACGCAGATAAGATCTAAACCTTATATCCATGATTTTGTGGGTGATAAATCTAAGAGAGCTATTTTTCTAAAATAACTGTCGCACAAGCATAGCGCTGTTCATCAGCAAGTGTCACGTGAATAGAGTTTATCCCCGCTTTCTCTGCCATTTCTTTTGCAACCGCTAAAAAATGCAATGTGGGTTTACCTAACTCATCATTACGTACTTCAAAATGATTAAAAGCCAATCCTAAACGAATACCTGTTCCTAATGCTTTTGCAGCGGCCTCTTTTACTGCAAACCGCTTAGCTAAAAAACGTATTGGCTGTTTATGGGATTGGTAAATTTCCCATTCTGCATTAGTGAGAATGCGACGAGCAAGGCGTTCACCAGAACGCCCTATAATTTCTTCGATACGCGATATTTCAACAATATCCATACCTAAACCAACAATAGCCATTAGCGGCGCGCTTCTCGCATTAAACGTTTCATTTCTTCAACTGCTGGCGCTAAACCACTAAATACGGCTCTACCAATAATGGCATGACCTATATTCAGTTCATACAATTCAGGTAAGGCAGCAATACGTTGTACGTTGTGATAATGCAAACCATGCCCTGCATTTACTTTTAAGCCTTTAGAGGCGGCATAAGTCACTGCATCACGAATACGTACAAATTCTTTTTCTTGAGCCATTTCATCTTCAGCGTCAGCATAAGCGCCAGTGTGGATCTCAATAAAAGGTGCGCCAACACGATCCGCCGCGTTAATTTGTTCATGGTCAGGGTCAATAAACAGAGAAACTTTAATACCCGCCAAAGATAAGCGTTTAATGGCATCAGCTATCTTTTCTTCATTAGCAACAACATCTAAACCACCTTCTGTTGTTACTTCTTGGCGTTTTTCAGGCACTAAACAACAAAAATCAGGTTGTGTTTGGCACGCGATCTCGATCATTTCTTCAGTGACAGCCATTTCCAGATTTAATCTTGTCTGAACTGTTTGGCTTATCAGCATTAAGTCACGATCAGTGATATGACGTCTATCTTCACGTAAATGAATAGTGATACCATCAGCGCCCGCTTGTTCTGCAACAAAAGCCGCTTGAACAGGATCGGGATACGTTGTGCCACGGGCATTACGAAGGGTGGCGATATGGTCAATATTAACGCCAAGTAGAATATCAGACATGCTCTTCTCCTGAAAAATAACGTTGCATTACCTTAGTTTACACATTCCATAGAGAAGAAAAAGACAATATTACTGTTCTACCATCAATGCTCTTTTCTTTGGGGCTTTTTTAATGGCAAATTGTCTAAAAAGTTCTCTACTTTTTAATGGTTTTCCACCTAAATAAGGCTTTAATGCCATTCTAGTAAACCTTTTTGCCGCTTTTAATGTTTCAACAGTAGGAAATTCGCGACTGGCTAAGGATTTTAATTCAAATCCAGTAAAACTATTATGATCAACCACTAAACTCGCAATAAAACCTTTTTCTTCTCGATAACGATAAGTCATCGAATCTGAAACAGGCTCTCCACTTCCTGCACAATGCAAAAAATCCAGTCCATAACCAAGTTGGGTTAATAGCGCCAGTTCAAAGCGTCTTAAGGCTGCTTCTGGTGTAGTGTCGCTAGCTGCAAGAATTTGTAAGCAAGAAAGATATTCAAAAAAAAGCACACTGTAAGAAGTGCCATTTTCCAAAACACGAGATAAGAGTTCGTTAAGATACAGGCCACTATAAAGAACAGAGCCTGTCAGCGGTAAAGCTAAAGAGATAGGTTCAGCATCACGAAGAGTTTTAACTTCTCCTCGCCCACTCCAACGAATGAGCAGAGGAGTAAAAGGTTGAAGTGCCCCTTTTAAGGGAGAACGACGGCCTCGCGCACCTTTTGACAATATGCGTACTCGCCCTTCATTTTCAGTGAAAAAATCGAGTAATAAACTCGTTTCACTGTAAGGTCGAGCATGGATAACGAATGCACGTTGCCAGCCATCCACTTCAGTTACCTACTTTAAATCGTCCACATAGCCAAGGCTACGTAAGGCACGTTCATCATCAGCCCAACCTGCTTTAACCTTCACCCAAAGTTCTAAGTGAACTTTGTTTTCAAATAGGTCTTCCATATCCATACGGGCTTCGGTGCCAATTTTCTTGATTTTTACGCCTTTATTACCAATAACCATTTTTTTCTGGCCTTCACGCTCAACCAGAATTAATCCGTGGATATCGTAACCACCGCGTTCATTAGTCACAAATTGCTCAATTTCGACAGTGACAGAATAAGGTAATTCTTCACCTAAGAAACGCATCAATTTCTCACGAATAATTTCTGACGCCATAAAACGTTGAGAGCGATCAGTAATATAATCTTCTGGGAAATGATGAATAGCTTCAGGCAGACATTTACGAACAATTTTTGCAATTGTATCGATATTCATGTCTTTTTCTGCACTGATTGGCACAACATCAAGAAAATCCATTTGTTGGCTTAAAAAGCCAATATGTGGAAGTAACTTGGTTTTATCAATGACGTTATCCACTTTATTAATTGCTAATAAAACAGGGCAACGCAATGATTTTAATTTGTTCAATACCATTTCGTCGTCAGGCGTCCAGTTGGTGCCTTCAACAACAAAAATCACCAGTTCAACATCACCAATCGAGCTACTTGCTGCGCGATTCATTAGTCTGTTGATAGCTCGCTTTTCTTCAATATGCAAGCCCGGTGTATCAACATAAATCGCTTGGTAAGCACCGTCAGTATCAATACCCATGATACGATGACGCGTTGTTTGCGGTTTACGTGATGTAATAGATACTTTCTGCCCCAATAATTGGTTCAGTAGTGTTGATTTTCCCACATTTGGGCGACCGACTATCGCAATAAATCCGCAATAGGTTTGTTCTTCGCTCATTCAAGCTCCAGTTGTATTAATGCCTGTTCAGCAGCGGCTTGTTCAGCTTTTCGACGGCTTGTACCCATCCCTTTGACAGGTTGATCGATACCGCTTATCTGACAATGGATCGTAAACTCTTGGTCATGGGCTTCACCACGAACCTGTACCACAATATAAGATGGTAGTGGTAGATGGCGCCCTTGCAGATACTCTTGCAGACGAGTTTTAGGATCTTTTTGCTTATCGCCTGGGCTGATTTCAGCCAAACGATTCTCATACCATTTTAAAATAATTTTTTCGATATTTTGAATATCACTATCAAGGAAAATAGCACCAATTAAAGCTTCCACCGTATCCGCTAAAATTGATTCTCGGCGGAAACCGCCACTTTTTAATTCTCCAGGGCCTAAACGCAGACATTCACCTAGTTCAAATTCACGCGCTAATTCAGCAAGTGTATTTCCACGAACAAGCGTTGCTCTCATTCGGCTCATATCCCCTTCATCAACACGAGGGAATTGATGATAGAGCGCGTTAGCAATAACATAGCTTAAAATTGAATCACCTAAAAATTCTAAACGTTCATTGTGTTTACTGCTTGCACTACGATGCGTTAAAGCCTGTAGTAATAATTCATTTTGCGTAAAAGTATAGCCCAGTTTCTTTTGTAACTGGTTTACTAATAAAGTATTCATGTGCGATCAAGTTCCATAACTTAATTTGAAGCACACGCAACAAATCTGTTTAAGACAACGAGAAATTATCGGGTTGGATAACAGAACTGTTGCGTTTGCACTGGCTCCTGTGAATAACAGGAGCCAATCATATTTAAAGAAGTGGCATATTCTACACTGAGATAGAAAGGAATGCTGTAGCTATTTTGTCAATAGTTACTTAATGCCACCGATACGACTGAGACGAACACCTGTAGGCCATTCATTCTCTACTTTTTCAAAGCTCATCCAGATTGTTGTCGCTTTACCGACTAAATTTTTCTCTGGTACAAAGCCCCAGAAACGACTGTCAGAACTTCCATCACGATTATCCCCCATCATAAAATAATGATCTTCAGGAACAATCCAAGTACCAACGGGTAATCCTGGTTGGATAAACTCAGGCATCGTCATATCACCAGGTATTGTCATAATACGGTGAGAGACTTTTCCTATCGTTTCTACGCGTTCTTCTTCACGTAGTTGAGTTGCTGTTGAAATAGGATCTTCAATCGGAATTGATTTCATGCCATTTATACGCTGACCACCCGGTACATTTTGTAACAACAGCGTCCATTCACTTGGATAAGCGGTACCATATGTCACCGAAATCTCATCGTTACAAATCGCTTTATTACAATTTGGGTAGATATGTATTTTTTTCGACATCATATCATAAACAATTTTATCGCCCGGTAATCCAATAACACGTTTAATAAAGTCAGTAGAAGGATCACGAGGATATTTAAAGACAGCAATATCACCTCGTTTTGGCTTTCCTGTATTTATTAACGTTGTTTGTGTTATTGGATCTTTTAATCCATAAGCAAACTTTTCAACCAAGATAAAATCGCCAACCAATAAGGTTGGCATCATGGAGCGAGAAGGTATTTGAAACGGCTCATACACAAATGAACGCAGAACCAAAACAATAATCAATACTGGAAAAAGAGAACCTAAGGTTTCAGCCCAGCTTGGTTTATTAATTGATTTTGCTAACTCTTGCTGATCCTCGGTCCCTTGCGTCATCTCTTGAAGACGCTTTAGTTTTGCTTTTCGGGCTGGCTTGAGCTTAAAGCGCTCAATTCCCCAAAAAACTCCCGTTATTAGCGTTGCCAGCGTTAGGATCAAGGCAAACGTGTTAGCCATGTTTTCTCCTTAAATTATTTATCTTTACCAACATGAAGGATGGCTAAAAACGCTTCTTGTGGTAGCTCTACGTTACCAATTTGCTTCATACGTTTTTTACCATCTTTCTGTTTTTGTAACAGTTTTTTCTTACGGCTAACGTCACCACCATAACATTTGGCTAATACGTTTTTACGTAACTGTTTAACAGTTGAACGAGCAATAATATGGTTACCAATTGCCGCTTGAATAGCGATATCAAACTGTTGACGTGGAATAAATTCTTTCATTTTTTCCACCAATTCACGGCCACGATAAGGTGCATTATCGTTATGTGTAATCAATGCTAATGCATCAACACGATCACTATTTATTAAGACATCAACACGCACCATGTTAGAGCCTTGGAAGCGGATAAAGTTATAGTCTAAAGAGGCATAACCGCGTGATGTGGATTTTAATCGATCAAAGAAATCTAAGACCACTTCAGCCATCGGAATTTCGTAAGTCAATGAGACCTGATTACCATGATAGACCATATTGGTCTGAACACCGCGTTTTTCGATACATAAAGTAATTACATTACCTAAGTATTCTTGCGGTAATAACATATGACATTCAGCAATAGGCTCTCTGATTTCTTCAATATTATTCAGTGGCGGTAATTTAGACGGGCTATCCACTAATACAATATCACCGCTCGTCATTTCAACTTCATAAACTACGGTTGGAGCTGTTGTGATCAGGTCAAGATCATATTCACGTTCTAAACGTTCTTGGATGATCTCCATATGAAGAAGACCCAAGAAACCACAACGGAAACCAAAACCTAACGCGGTTGAGCTTTCTGGCTCATAGAATAATGAAGCATCATTCAGGCTTAATTTACCTAATGCATCACGGAATGATTCATAGTCATCAGAGCTAATTGGGAATAAACCTGCATAAACCTGTGGCTTCACTTTTTTAAAGCCCGGTAATGGTTTATCTGCTGGTTTTTGGGCTGCTGTTAAAGTATCCCCAACAGGCGCACCTAAAATATCTTTAATACCACAAACAACCCAACCTACTTCGCCACAATTTAATTGTGTTGTATCAATTTGTTTTGGTGTGAAAATACCAATACGGTCAATGTTATAAACTTGACCAGTACTCATCACCTTAATTTTATCACCTTTACTCACTTTACCGTTTTTAACACGGATCAGTGAAACAACACCTAGGTAGTTATCAAACCATGAATCAATGATCAGTGCTTGTAATGGAGCATCGGGATCACCTTCAGGTGCTGGAATTTCTTTAACAAGGCGTTCGATAACTTCTTTAACACCAATACCTGTTTTTGCAGAACAACGAACTGCATCTGTGGCATCAATTCCCACAATGTCTTCAATTTCTTCAGCAACGCGCTCAGGTTCAGCTGCAGGTAAATCTATTTTATTTAAAACTGGAACGACGGTGAGATCCATGTCCATCGCCGTATAGCAGTTTGCTAATGTTTGTGCTTCAACCCCTTGTCCTGCATCAACGACCAATAAGGCGCCTTCACAAGCAGCAAGTGAACGAGATACTTCATAAGAGAAGTCAACGTGTCCTGGGGTATCGATAAAGTTAAGCTGATAAACTTCACCGTCATCTGCGGTGTAATTCAAGGTTACGCTTTGCGCTTTGATTGTAATACCACGTTCACGCTCAAGATCCATAGAATCAAGAACCTGCGCAGCCATTTCACGATCTGATAAGCCACCACAAATTTGAATAATTCGATCTGATAACGTCGATTTACCGTGGTCAATATGTGCGATAATGGAAAAGTTACGTATGTTTTTCATTCTGAAATTATTTTTCTCTATTGCTTTGCTCTATAAATCTGGCTTTGGAGTCATTCATGGACACAAAGCGAAAACTCTATATTGCAGGAGTTATTATTGATGACGCATTCTACACACTAGAGACATTATACTCAAAGAAACGTTCATCAAACACAAACATTTATGCTAAGACTTACATTTATTTGTGATTTTTTTGAGGTAATTTCCAGATATCGAAACGTGTTAATTTAAGATGAAAACGATAACAAAATTAACCAAGCAAAAATAATGGGGCTAATGCCCCATCTTTTTTATCTGTCAGCTACTCTTGAAATTGAACCTTAAGTTCATGAGGAGGAAGACCTATTTGTAATATAACAGGCTCAAACCCTTCGTCTTTACTCCACCATGTTGCCACTTTTTTTGCTAATAAAAAGCCAAGAAGGCCACCAGCAATACCACTACAAAAAATAGCAAATTCACTGGAAAACCAAAGGCTCGCAATACCCGCAACAATAAATAGACCAATAAGTGGCGTTAAATACACCAACATAGCCGAAAGGAGTAAATTATTTTCAGGGATCCCTACTTCCACTTTTTGCCCTTCAACTAAAGGTTGTGCAACAGGAAGTTCGAGTTGATGAACAGTTTCGGGCCCTATTTTATTTAATAAATAAGAGCCACACGCGGCACGAGCTTGGCAACTACCACAGCCAGAAGAGGAACCGTAGCGCAATAACGCTCTTCCTTCATGCCAATGTATAACTGTTGCCCACTCTTTAACCATAACTTATACCTTTTACTTTTTCGTAAATACAACACTGTTGACTATCTTCTGTGCCGTAGAAAATGGTAATTGACCAATAAAGGTAATTTCATTGCCTTCTTTGTCATAGGTATAAATTGTATTACGACCATACCTTAACATTTTATCGCGTTCGGGCGAATTTGTTTGCTGACCACTTTTATTAACATAAATAGAGAAGTCAAATAAGCCATCACTAAATAAAATAGACTGACTAAATTCAGTTTCAGAAATCTGATGATTACTACGTTTTACTTCTTTAAAACCATCAGGTAACTCGCTGACTGACCAGTTATAAACTAAAGATTTAGATTTAGGAATAAGTAACACTGGCGGCATATTAACCGTACGTAATGAATTCAATTTAGTTTCAACCTCATTGCCTTCATTCACCGTGATCACCCTAAATTGTTCAATAATGTCATTATTTTTATCTAAAAGATCCACTCTTAAAGGAAGATATCTTTCTTCATCAATAAACAGGACATAATCATAACGGTCATTATTTTTTGATAGCACACGCACAACGCGACTTGGAATATCACCGATATGTGTTCTACCTGCATCGATAAAGTTATAATATCCCGATAACTCATTGAAATCTTGGTAGATAATAGCTGGAATATAATCAACAATATGATCATTTCTCAAGCTAAAGGCATCTAATCCTGGCTCAAAATAACTAATTTCATTACCACGTTGAACAATTTCACGACGTGTACTGTCCATTTGCATTAGTTGTGCAAGGGGTTTGTCATCAATAAGAGTATGACGATAGCGAATAGGGACAATACCTTGAGAATTGATATTGATAAAAGATAATTCATAGGTAGAAGTTTGACTTGTATGACCCATCTTTTGCAACAAAGCCTCGACACTACCCGTTTGAGGTTGTGCCAAGGCTTGTATCGACATTGACAGGCTGCCCACCAATAATAAGGCGGATAACCATGATTTTTTCATTACGACTGTTTCATTCCCACACGTTATTTATACATTTACGTCGTTATTATTGCTGTGCAGCTACTGGTTGAGTGACACCTTGCTCATTCGCAGGTGCTTCATTTTGTGGTGCATTATAAATACGACGATCTAACTCGTACTGTTGCAACATTAAGCCAAGGCGCTGATTGCGCTCTTGTAAACGTGTTTGCTGGTCTTTGCCTAAAGTATCGTTTTGAAGATTTAAACTCACTGGCGCACCTGAACCCATAATAGGTTGGGTATTAAATACAGGAGTGTCTACTTGGAAATCTTCAGAACCATTCTTTCCATTATATTGCTGAACACCAACAATAACAGCTAATGAAACACAAGCCGCGACACCGATTTGAGTTAACTGACTTGCCCAAGGACGTAACGTTTGTAAGAAAGAGTGCTGACGCCATTGTGATGGCGCAGGTTGCTGCTCTCGTTGTTGTTCAGGACTTATGCGGACAGGCTCATTCTCTAAAGCGAGCGCAACGCGACTTGCGATATCAAAGTGGACTACTTCACCTACATCACCACGCATTGTGTCACGAATTAAATGGTAACGTTGCCATGTCTCTTTCATGGAGTCATCACGCGCAATTGTTCCCATTAATTCTTTATCAAGAACTTCGCCATCCATAAATGCAGAAAGTTTTTCTTTTTGCATGTAAAAGTACCCTTCAGTCAATGATGGTTCACCCACAATCAAAACTCTTGTATTAATGGTTGAACCTTATTATCAATAGCTTCTCGCGCCCTAAAAATACGTGAACGTACTGTTCCGACAGGGCAATCCATAATGACGGCTATCTCTTCATAGCTCAGTCCGTCAAGTTCCCGAAGTGTTATAGCAACCCTTAGATCTTCAGGTAATGACTCTATGGTGTGAAAAACCACTCTCCGTAACTCTTCAGACAACATTAAATTCTCAGGGTTCGAAATTTCTTTTAATGCGTTTGGTGATTCAAAATTTTCGACATCACTCGCATCTAAATCATTTGAAGGCGGACGTCGCCCTTGTGCCACCAGATAATTTTTTGCGGTATTCACCGCAATGCGGTAAAGCCATGTATAAAAAGCACTATCACCACGAAAAGAACCTATGGCTCGGTAAGCTTTAATAAAGGCTTCCTGCGAAACATCTGGCACATCACCCTGTGGTACATAACGGGAAATCAGGCTTGCTACCTTGTGTTGATAGCGGATAACCAGCAAATTAAACGCATTCTGGTCACCATTTTGTACCTTTTCAACCAACATTTGGTCCGTTAACTGCTCGCTCATTAGAGATGGACTCTCCCGAAGTCAAGCTTCGCACTATTTTTAAATGACTCCGTCATATTTACTCTCGTTATTCCTTCTCGTTTTTTATGAGCTACATGACTTAGAGCGTAAAAATAGTATGAAGTTCAATTCAATCATTATTTTAAGAGATGAATCACAAAAAAATTATCATGGTGATCACCAGCCAATATGCAATTTGCCAATAAAGAAACGATAACACAATGATATTATTTAGATATATACGATTACTTACAACAATATATATTATCTTAAACAAGGCATTATTAAATATAGATTTAATAATATAAATAAAAGTCAGTTACCCAAGATTGAAACTTATCAGTGTAATGACCTTCATTATGACGAATAATAAGCTCTTCTATATTACATCCAATGCAACTTTCACTTTGTCTTTGAAATGCTAACAATATTCGATGGTAGGGTTTGTCTGCGCTATCTTTGATATTCACTCGCTTGACAATATTCCACTCTTTTTTTTCTGCTATTTCAATAAATTGTTCACCAATAGCATAGGGCAACACAACACAAAATAAACCATCATCTGTAATAAGTGATTGCGCACTGTCCAATAATCCCTCATGCGTTAATGTTTTAGTATAACGAGCTTGTTCACGAACATCATTACGACAAGCAATTGCCGGCTCAAAATAAGGGGGATTACTGACAATTAAATCATACTTACCTTGTGTTTGTTCTGCATAATGATGAATATCACAATGATAAATATGAATTAATGAACACCATTGTGATGCTTGGGCATTGTCTGTAGCTTGTAATGCCGCATTTTCATCAAGTTCAATGCCATCAATACATTCAATTTGGTTAGCCCGTTGAGCCAACATTAAAGCAACTAATCCACTCCCCGTACCGATATCAAGAGCTCTTTTTACATTCTCGATAGGTGCCCAGGCTCCGAGTAAAACGCCATCTGTCCCTACTTTCATTTCACACTTATCATGAGCAACAAAAAATTGTTTAAATGTAAAACCACCTTTGCTTAATCCCGCTTTTTTCACTTTCTTTTGATTCATCTATAGGCTCTATTGATTCGTCTTACTATCTCTTTTTTATTACTTATCATTCATGTCATTGAAAAAGAGATATATGGTATGATAACGCTTCTGCAACCCCTATCTTAACATTAAACTATTTGTATACGATGCGCGCTTATTTAGATTAAGCCTAAAAACAACGAATACCTTCGTCTATCGGTAATATATAATGTGATAGCGGTAAATCCGCTGGCTTTTAGCAGGGGATAATGTCAAAATCCGCGCCCTAAACAGAGGTATACAATGACAGCCACGACATTTTCTAGTCTTGAACTTGATGAAAGTTTATTGACCGCATTAGAAGAAAAAGGATATCAACGTCCTACTGCAATTCAAGCAGATGCTATTCCAGCAGCAATGGATGGACGTGATATTTTAGGCTCTGCGCCAACAGGCACAGGGAAAACTGCGGCCTTTTTACTTCCGGCAATTCAACACTTGCTTGATTACCCACGTAAAAAATCAGGCCCGCCACGTATTCTTATCCTGACACCAACACGCGAACTTGCTATGCAAGTTGCCGAGCAGGCAAAAGAATTATGTGCGCACACACATTTAGATATCGCCACTATCACGGGCGGTGTTGCTTATATGAATCACGCTGAAGTCTTCAGCGAAAACCAAGATATCGTTGTTGCAACAACAGGTCGTTTATTACAGTACATCAAAGAAGAAAACTTTGACTGCCGTGCGGTAGAAATGCTGATTTTAGATGAAGCAGACCGCATGTTAGATATGGGTTTTGCTAATGATATTGAAACCATCGCGGGCGAAACTCGCTGGCGCAAACAGACATTACTATTCTCAGCAACACTTGAAGGTAATGCCGTCATTGATTTTGCACAACGTATCCTCAATGAGCCCGTTGAACTGAATGCTGACCCTTCACGCCGTGAACGTAAAAAAATTCAGCAGTTCTATTATCATGCAGATAATCTTGAACATAAAACAGCATTACTGGCCGCATTGCTAAAGCAAGACGATGTTAAAAAATCGATTGTCTTTGTGCGTAAAAGAGAGCGAGTAAGAGAGCTCGTTTCTGCGTTAGAAAAACAAGGTATTAAATGTAGCTATCTTGAAGGTGAGATGGCGCAAACACAACGTAATGATGCAATAAAACGATTAGAATCAGGCCAAATGAATGTATTGGTCGCGACAGATGTTGCTTCTCGTGGTCTTGATTTGGACGACATCACCCATGTGTTTAACTTTGATTTACCTCGCACTGCTGATGTTTATTTGCACCGTATTGGTCGTACAGGACGTGCTGGTCGTAAAGGTATCGCCATTTCATTGGTTGAAGCACACGATCACCCATTATTAGGCAAGATTGGCCGTTATGTTCAAGAGCCAATAAAATACCGTGTCGTCGCTGAACTACGTCCAACCACTAAAGCACCGAGTCAAAAAGCAACCTTTAAGCCATCTAAAAAAGTACTGGCTAAACGTAAAGCGAAAAAAGACGAAGAGAAAAAAACAGTCAAAGAAAAAGTACGCGCTCGCGATCGTAAAAATATTGGCAAGCGTCGTAAAACGGCCACCAATAGCGCGACAAAAAGTGCGTCACCAGTAAATTCAGCAAAAGAAACACTGACAGATAGCGAATAATCTGCATTATTTCTTCATTTATTTAGAACCGTAGCGAATTAATATCGCTACGGTTTTTTATTATTTAATAACACTTATTGTGCATAAAAAAAGCCCGATATTTTCATATCGAGCTTTATCATTAACTTATTACTTTAGTGAAAATTACAGGCTTTCGGTGAAAGTACGAGTAATAACATCACGTTGCTGTTCTGGAGTCAGTGAGTTAAAACGCACTGCATAACCAGAAACACGAATAGTTAATTGAGGATATTTCTCAGGGTTGTTAACTGCATCTTCCAGTGTTTCACGGCTTAACACGTTAACGTTAAGGTGTTGACCACCCTCTACACGAACAACCGGTTTAGATTCTACAGGCACTTCACGGTATTCGATATTGCCTAACTCTTTACGGTTAATCACTTGGCCTTCTTCAAAGCCTTTTTTAGCACAGATGCAACGAGCTTCGCCGTTTTCATCATCTAATAACCAGAAAGAGTGTAATAAATCGTCGTTATCAGCTTTAGTAATTTGGATACCAGTAATCATTTCGACCTCCAATATGGGCGCAAAATCAAATTCTAATCTCGTATCAGAACTTGGGTATTTGGTCTAACCAATGTTTCTGTCTACTTATATACCAGTATAAATGGCGTCATTCTTTGACTAATATCAATAAAATCCATAAGCACTTTATCAACCAAGGTGCAAAGTGTTGTTTTAAATCAACAATCGCCCTTTCTTGATTTGCAATTTTTTTTGTAAATTTTAAAAGAAAATTTGAATATTCAATTAATTCTAATTTTTAAACCGTTATATTTTCATTCATTCAATGAAATCTGTAAGCTTAGGCACTATAAGATATCAATAAGGATTTTATGTTATGACTACCGCATTAACTTGGCATGATGTAATAGGTGCTGAAAAAGAAAAGCCTTACTTTCATCAAATTATGTCTCAAGTCGCACAACAAAGAGAAGCCGGAAAAATTATTTATCCCCCTCAAGAAGACGTTTTTAATGCTTTTCGTTTTACGCCTTTTGAAAATGTGAATGTCGTTATTTTAGGACAAGATCCTTATCATGGCCCAAACCAAGCTCATGGACTCTCTTTTTCTGTACGCCCAGGTGTACCTGCCCCCCCTTCACTAGTTAATATGTATAAAGAGCTTGAAAAAGAATACTCTGATTTTAAGCGCCCTAACCATGGCTACTTAGAAAGTTGGGCAAAACAAGGTGTTTTATTGCTTAATACCGTATTGACCGTAGAGAAAGGCCAAGCACATTCTCACGCTAATTATGGTTGGGAAATATTCACAGATGCTGTTATTGAGCAGATTAATCAACGTAGAGAAGGGGTTATTTTCCTACTTTGGGGAGCCCATGATCAGAAAAAAGGTCGTTTTATTGATACAAATAAACACGTTATCTTAAAAGCACCTCACCCATCACCACTTTCAGCACATAGAGGCTTTTTAGGCTGTGGTCATTTTAAACAGGCTAATGATATTTTACAGCAACAAGGCCGAACACCTATCAATTGGTATCTTGACGCGATTGAGTAAGACCTGCCTTTAAAAAATATAAAACCGCACAATAACTTGAAGATTTATAAACTTCGTATTGTGCGGTTTACTTTATCTACACTGAATAAAACGTGTGATAACGAATACTTTTATTAATGCTATTTAGAAACGATAACCATAGCTGGACGTAATAAACGACCATTTAAGGTATATCCTTTTTGCATAACATCAACAACATGATTAGATTCATGTTCAGGACTATCAATCAATGTCATCGCTTGGTGAACATCAGGGTTGAATGCCACATTTTTTTCTTCAACGACTTCAATGCCAAATTTACGCACGGCATCTAAGAATGACTTCAGTGTTAACTCTAACCCTTCAATCATTGGTTTTTGCGATTCATTTTCATGATCAGCAGCAGATAAAGCGCGCTCTAAATTATCAAGTACCGGCAATAATTCATTAGAAAATTTTTCAAGTGCAAATTTATGAGCTTTCTCAATATCTTGTTGGGTACGGCGACGCACATTTTCAACTTCAGCCAAAGCACGAGCCATAGCTTCACGCTCTGTTTTTTGTGATTGCTCCAGTTGTTTTTCAAGAGAATCAATACGCGCTAATGCCTCAACTAATTCAGCTTGAGCATTAAAATCCGCTTGTTCTTCTTCGGTCATTACCTGTTCTTGAGATTCATCCATTACCGATCCCATTCCTTCTTTTTCTTTTGAGACTTGCTCTTCATGTACATTTTGTTCTTTACTACTCATGAACATCTCCGCGTAGTTTTGGTATTCATCTTCATATTTAGTTTATTATGGGGATCAATAAACGGGTTTCAAGGAATTGGCGCAAAACGAGGGTAAAAAAATGCCAGATAATACCGTAACGGAAAAAAAACACTTTAAATGTATTGGCATTGTCGGCCATCCTCGCCATCCAGAGGCACTTTCAACACATGAAATGCTTTATCATTGGCTACAAGCTCAAGGCTATGATGTTATTATTGATACACAAGTCGCTCATGAGCTAAAACTTGAAAATGCACAAACGGGTGATTTAACACAAGTGGGTAAAGTCGCTGATCTCGTGATTGTCGTCGGAGGTGATGGCAACATGCTCGGTGCTGCGCGAGTGTTATCTCGCTATAATATCAAAGTAATTGGCGTTAACCGTGGTAACTTAGGTTTTCTTACTGATCTTGATCCTGATAATGCCTTACAACAATTAACTAATGTCTTAGCAGGACACTATCGTGAAGAAAAACGGTTCTTACTTGAAGCTCGAGTCTGCGCTGAAGGTCAAAGAACACGTATTGGTACAGCAATAAATGAAGTCGTGCTTCATCCTGGTAAAGTGGCTCATATGATTGAGTTTGAGGTTTATATTGATGATCGCTTTGCCTTTTCACAGCGTTCTGACGGCTTAATTATAGCTACCCCCACAGGTTCAACCGCCTATTCATTGTCTGCTGGCGGCCCTATTTTAACGCCCAATCTTGATGCTATTGCGCTTGTACCTATGTTTCCCCATACCTTGTCAGCACGCCCTTTAGTTATCAGTAGTGATAGTCAAATTCGTCTAAAATTCTCACAAACGAATATCGATTACGAAGTAAGTTGTGATAGCCAATTAGTATTACCTATTAAAGAAGGCGATGAAGTTATCATTAAACGTAGCCGTCAAAAACTCAATTTGGTTCATCCGACTGATTACAATTATTTTAATACACTCAGCTCAAAATTAGGTTGGTCAAAAAAAATGTTCTAATTTTTGTGCCTCACTACTTTACTGTATAAAAAACCAGTTTATACTGTATGTAATTACAGATATGTTTTTATACACAGGAGAGGCACTATGCTGACTCAATTAACTATTAGTCATTTTGCCATAGTCCGTGAACTTGAAATCGATTTTTCTGGCGGCATGACGACCATTACGGGTGAAACTGGTGCCGGTAAATCTATTGCCATTGATGCACTAGGTTTATGCTTAGGTAACCGTGGTGATGCTAATATGGTGCGCCCAGGTGCAGCTAGAGCTGATTTATGCGCACGATTCTCACTCTCTGACACGCCATCAGCACAACGTTGGCTTGAAGAACATCATCTTGATGATCATAACGAATGCCTATTAAGAAGAACCATCTCCGCTGATGGGCGTTCTCGTGGTTTTATCAACGGTACTTCCGTGCCCCTTTCACAATTAAGAGAGCTAGGTTCTTTACTTATCCAAATTCATGGGCAACATGCTCATCAGCAACTTTTAGAACCTCGTTATCAAAAACAACTGCTTGATATTTATGCTCATGAGCCTGCTTTATTAAAAAGCATGAAATTAGCCTATCAAACATGGCATCAAAGTTGTCAGACATTGGCCTCGTTTCAACAACTTTCCCTAGAAAGAGAAGCAAGGAAACAACTGGTTGATTATCATTTAAAAGAGCTTAACGAGTTTCAACCAGTACAAGGTGAATATCCTGAATTAGATCAAGAATATAAACGCCTATCTAACTGCGGACAATTTTTGACCTTAAGCCAAAATAGCTTACAACTCTTAAGCGACAACGAAGAACAAAATATTTTAAGTATGCTCAATGTCGTTAAACATGAAATTGCAGAGCTCACCTCTATGGAGAGTCAATTTAATTCATTGTTAGAGATGCTAGAAGAAGCCTCAATCCAAATTAGTGAAGTGAGTGACGAACTTCGCCACTATAGTGATCGTTTAGAAATGGATCCTAATCGCTTATTTGAAGTTGAAAAACGCATGTCTAAATACATTAGTTTGTCACGTAAACATCGCGTAGCACCTGAAGAATTATATGATCTTCATCAGCAATTAATTGAAGAGAAAAATGCCTTACTTCGCCAAAATGATGATTGTGAAACGTTAATCGAACAAGTAAAGGCAGATCATTTAATGGCGTTAGATGTTGCTAAACAATTACATCAAGTTCGCCAACAATATGCTAATGAACTAAGCCAACTTATCACAAACAGTATGCATCAGTTATCAATGCCTCATGGTTATTTTACTGTTGATACTTACTTTGATGACAGTTCACTGCAAATCGATGGCGCCACAAAAGTTGAATTTAATGTCACTACTAATCCAGGACAACCTCACCAAGCGCTTTCTAAAGTGGCTTCTGGTGGTGAGTTATCTCGCATTGCGCTAGCAATACAAGTGATCACAGCGAAAAAAATGGATACACCAGCTCTAATTTTCGATGAAGTAGATGTGGGGATCAGTGGCCCTACAGCCGCTATTGTAGGTAAATTATTGCGAGAATTGGGTGAATCAACTCAAGTAATGTGTGTTACTCACTTACCTCAAGTCGCGGGTTGTGGACATCAACACTATTTTGTTAATAAAGAAACCAACGGTGAAGAGACAGAAACCACAATGAAACTATTATCGAAAAAAGAACGATTACAAGAGCTCGCCCGTTTATTAGCAGGAAGTGAAGTCACCAAAAATACCTTAGCAAATGCGAAAGATTTGTTGGCTGCATAACGATTAACAAACTTTTATTGATATTTAGGGTCATAGGCAGAGCGTGAAAGGTTTTCAATTGCTGCGTTGTCGATTATCATCGTCACTATGACCCTAAAAGGAATGTAATAACCATGCGTTTTAAACTGTTAAAAGTTGCCGCCTTATCTTTAGTCGTAATGACTTCAGGTTGCTCTATGTTCGAGAGACTGGTTTATCACCCAGATATCAATCAGGGAAATTATTTAACACCAGCCGAAGTCGCAAAAGTTCAGCAAGGAATGACACAGCAGCAAGTTCAATTTGCCCTTGGTACGCCAATGCTTAAAGATCCTTTCGGAAGCCAAACTTGGTATTATGTTTTCCGTGAGGAGCCAGGTCACCAGGAAGTACGTCAAGAAACGCTGACACTAACTTTTGATAGCAATGGCATACTGACTAAGATTGACAAGCAAGGCAATATGCCTAATTTCTCAGCACCTGCAACTAAATCGTAATGTGATTACAGTGCTAAGAAAGCTTAGTTTTATATAAGATTGGCAAAAGCGAATTGCACCCCATACGTTAAATTTGACGTTGGGGTGTGTTTTTATAAAGAGAAATTACTTTATAGCAGTGTTATCTTTTATTGTATCTGTCTGTAATCAAGCGCCTATCAATGCAGTATGTAGCGCCCCTATATTGGGCAAAAGCATGATGTTAATCCGCTTTTTGTCGTGCTTTTTCAGCACGCTTACGACGCACTTCTTTAGGGTCGGCAATTAAAGGTCGATAAATTTCAACTCTATCACCGTCTTTCACATTATCACTTAGCTTTGCTGGCCGACTATAAATGCCAACTTTATTCTTAGTTAAATCAATATCATTACAAATAGTTAAGATATTTGAAGCAATAATGGCTTGTTCAACAGTGTCCCCTAGCGTTAGTTCTACAGGGATAAGATACTGTTTATCAGGCAACGCATAGGTTACCTCTACCCATATTTTAGTCACGATAGATCTCTTTCGCTCTGTGAGTAAATGCTTGAACCATATTGTTCGTTAAATCTTTAAAAATACGGCCAAAAGCTAACTCAATTAATTTATTAGTGAACTCAAAGTCTAGCTGAAATTCTATCTTACACGCATTATCATCAAGTGCGGTAAACACCCATCCCCCAGTCAATTTACGAAAGGGGCCATCAACAAGACGCATATCAACACGTTCATTAGTCTTTAAAAAGTTATGGGTAGTAAATGTTTTACTAATTCCCGCTTTTGAGACATTTATTGATGCAATCATTTCTTCTGGTGTACTTTTGATCAGTTTACTTCCAACGCATCCTGGTAGAAAATCAGGATAAGTAAGAACATCATTAACCAGTTTAAACATTTGCTCTGTGCTAAAAGGGACGAGAGCAGATCGACTAATCTGAGGCATAGTTATTCCTGTACGACAACACTGTGTGGATCATATCATTGAACAGTGACTAATTAAAAATCTAATGGAATATAGCTTAAGTTTTATGCAATTGAAAAGAAAACAGTCGGTTAAATGATTTCTTTCTATTGCTCATACAGTATAATGTGGACATTATGACAAAGAAAAAATCACACAAACCTGGTTCCGCGACCATTGCGTTAAACAAACGTGCTCGCCATGAATATTTCATCGAAGATGAGATTGAAGCGGGTCTGTCGTTACAAGGCTGGGAAGTTAAATCACTGCGTGCCGGTAAAGCAAACATCAGTGATAGCTATGTTATCATGCGTGATGGCGAAGCTTATCTTTTTGGTGCAACCATTACTCCTTTAAATGTTGCATCAAGCCATGTCGTTTGTGACCCGACTCGTACCCGTAAACTATTATTAAAACAACGCGAATTAGATTCACTTTACGGTCAAATCAATCGTGATGGATACACCGTCGTTGCTCTTTCTCTTTATTGGAAGAATGCATGGTGTAAAATTAAAATTGGCGTAGCCAAAGGTAAAAAAGATCATGATAAACGCGATACCATTAAAGATCGTGAGTGGAAATTAGACAAAGCACGTATCATGAAAAATGCTAACCGCTAAATTTCGTTAAGTACTAGCAATTACAAGTATTTTTCTGATATACTCGCTTTCAACAACTTGGGGCTGATTCTGGATTCGACGGGATTTGCGAAACCCAAGGTGCATGCCGAGGGGCGGTTGGCCTCGTAAAAAGCCGCAAAAAAGATAGTCGCAAACGACAATCAGTACGAAGCACTAGCAGCTTAATAACCTGCTTAGAGCCCTCTCTCCCTAGCTTCCGCTCTTAAGACGGGGATCAAGAGAGGTCAAACCCAAAAGAGATCGCGTGGAGACCTAGCTTGGGGTCAAAGCGTTAAACTTAATCAAGCTAGCTTATTCATGGCGCGTCTGTCCGCAGTGGGTAAGTGAAATTAAAGATAGACTAAGCATGTAGTACCGAGGACGTAGAAATTTCGGACGCGGGTTCAACTCCCGCCAGCTCCACCAAATTTGGTGGGTCAGTGATAGGACAACGGTTTCAAAAACAAGAAGTTAGCGAAATCGATAGGACTACACACTGACAACAGTAGGACTATGAAGTGCACGCGAAATGCACGTGCATTTGAAAATAAAACCCTGAGGGTCATTCCTTGGGGTTTTCTATTTGTAACAAAGTGTAATAAATTATTTCTTTCAATCCCTACATTAAAAAGAACTCTAGAACAATATTAATTCATTAATTTTGAAATAATATGCATGTCATCTAACTCCCTTACTCAACATACTGGAAGGCAGCCTCTTTTATTTATATCTCCCTCCGGCTCCTTATTGTAGGATAGATATAACCCACGATAAGGAATATTAAAAATGAGAATGACTGCACGTAAAAAAGAGATAATGGAATTATTTAAACCCGACAATCTTGAATGGGTAACGGGTGAAATTGGCGCACCACCTTTTGATGTTTCAGGTGTAGCTTATATGCTTAAGGGAATGGATTCTTTTAACAAGAAAAGCATTCTTGAATCTACTCGTAGAACATTAGATAGCATGGTTAAAGATGGCTTGTTAGAAAAGGTATCTAGCTATGAGAGGCGACAAAACAAACACCAAGGCTCAAGCAGTTCTCCTGGTGTTCGTTGCGTCGTCACTCGATATGGTTTATGTGGGAAATGTCGTCTTGTGAAATACGAAAATGACGGAGAGGATTTTATTAAAGGTGAGTGTGTTAAGATTGATTAAATAACCAATTCATCTAAGTCACTAATTAAAAAGATAAAAGCCACATTTAAGAGGCTTCTATCAATTAACAAGAGCAATAGTTAACCTTTTTTAAATCCTGGCTTACCATTCTGAGCTCTCCATTTTTTAACTGTGTTCAAAATCCCTGCTGGTGAATCATCTTCACCATCTTTAGGATAATAGATCAAACCGTTACCACGAGGATGCTCTGATAATTTAACAAAATGTCTAACCCATGATTTATGTTCTTCTTCATTAGAAGTTGTTACATTACAGATTCCCTGTAACAATTTCAAAAACTCAGCTTCAGTATAATCACTGATACTATTTTTCAGTTCCATGATTATTGTCCTCTATGAATGTCAATGTGTCGTTTAGGAGTAATAACATGGATATTATCCATATCATAAACTCCACCATCTTCAATAATAGGCTTAACATGATGAAGCTCAAATGTTTCCCTACCTCCAACTTGCTCTTCAGGGATCGGATAAGGTGCATTACCGTTTTTTATCAATGTTTGATTACTTTTACTAAATTGCTTTAACAATTCGGGATCTTTTGACACTTCTTCCCAGAATTGCTTCCGGAAGTCATCGAAGTTATTAAATTTCTTATCCCGCAGTTTATCCGCAATCCGGTCAGGGATTGGCACACCGGATTCTTTGCTTGCATCATGAAGCCATTTATCACCTACTTTTTGCCCTTTACCCGTAGCCTTTCCTGGTTGATAGCGTTTATTTTCTTTTTTAACCTTATCTTCAGCAGATTTTTTCTTTTCTTCTGCTTTTTTGCGATTTTCCACCGCAATCAATAGTAATGTTTCAGCTTCAGCTACCTGACTCTGAATATTAATAAGTTTATTACGAACAAACTCAACATCACTATGCAGAGCTGATACTCTTTGATTAAATTTATTTGCCTGATCTGTATCAGTAATTACTCCAAACCAATTATTTACCACCATGATATAAGCAGATAACGCTTCAACCCCCTGCTCGCTTAATATCATTGTTAATTCATCGGGTGTTTCTATATAGGCTTTTTGATAATAATAAGGTGATTTTACTGGATCTAATAACGTTTGATATTCTTTAGTTTGCTTCGCTGAATATATAATTTTTTGATACTTTTCAACTAATTGCTTTTCTTTCTCCAGTTGATTATTTGCTTGTTCTAACTCGTATTTAGCAAATTCAAGTGGATACAAAGAACTCCATTCAGCTAGAGTGGTCTCAATTACATTCTTATTTTCTTTGGGATTTTGCGAAATAGACACATAAACAGGATCATGAGAATCATCAAAATAGACTACAGCATGGTGTGTTTCCACTCCTTTAATTGCTGAAGCAATAGGCAATACATAATCGACTTTCGGTTTTGTATTTGCTTTTGTATTTTTTGTATTATCAGATTTAGTCTGATTAACTTGAATTTGTACCGGTTTCATTCCCGGTATAATTTGTGCTGTATAAACATCACGTTGTTTAGTTTTTTGAGCTTGAACAACAGAAACCATAGTTGAAATTGTCTGTTATGTAATAGCTACTTCCCGTTTCTTAGTATCTAAGCTAACAACAGGCTCTGCCAGCACGCTAACAGGAACAACTTTGCTCTTTGAAATCTGATTGGCAGGAAGAGTGGTAACAGCGCTACTCGGTAAACTAACAATTTGATATGGCTTCGTTTTATCAAGAAAATTAGCACCTCGATATTGATCTAGCAAAGCCTGTTCTCTAGCTTCTGACATAATTGTTTGGCTAGGATATAAAGCTCCGACTAAAACACCAGCGGTCAACCCACCAGCATAAGGCAATGCTTTACTTAAAACATTAACTCCCTGAACCAAGGCTGCATCGATGGCTCCCCAATTAATTGTGAAACCCAAAACTCCATTAATTGGATATGCTGTCATTGGAATGGCGGCATAAGACATCACAGCCATTGCTTCAGGTGTTTCTTTTAGATCAATGTCAGACCATGACGAGTGATTCCCACCGCTATTTCGATCTTCATTGTCATTATCTGTGTAATTTGAATTATCATCTTCGTCATAATCATAGTAATCATGACTATTGACGCCATCGGTTATTTCAATCCGAATATCTCTATCTTCATTATCGCTCATATAAATTCCTTTTTATATTTAACAGCACACGATCACTGTATACAAATACAGTATAATCAATGGTAGTCGTAAAACAATCGTCTTATTTCGGCTGTATTAGGAATGATTATCATTATTATTTAATTCTTCCTTGAATTAAATGCATTTGATTAATTATCAATTTCTGGTGTCTTATTGGTGTTCTGATTATTAAAGTAATACATCATTTTCACCTAACCCGAATTGCGCTTTCATCTCCTCTTCTTTTTGTCTACGCTCCTCTTCCACTTTCTGCGCCTCTTCCATCTCACGCATTCTCACGTTATAGATTGATTGCTC
Organism: Proteus sp. G2669; assembly: GCF_009915245.1. Classification (NCBI taxonomy): domain Bacteria; kingdom Pseudomonadati; phylum Pseudomonadota; class Gammaproteobacteria; order Enterobacterales; family Morganellaceae; genus Proteus; species Proteus sp. G2669. The sequence goes on from NZ_JAABLX010000050.1 coordinate 258,008, forward strand.
TGGCATCTGTACACGTACAGAAATAAAACGACCATCAGGGATATCAATTGGGTCGCCATCGTTGAAGCCGTCAATATCATTACGGGCAAACTCAGGCGCGTTAGGATGAGTGCGGTGATACGTTTTAACAAGAATAGAGCCGTCTTTGTTAACTTTGGAGTCTACCCAAATAAGGGGTTGTTTATTTACATCAAGTGGAATTTCAATACCACCATCAACACCGCCCCATTCTGCGTCTGAGTTAAAACCCAATACACCTTCGATAAGATATTCACCCTGCCCTAATCGAGTAACCGTAGCGCCTTCTGATTCGTCGTTAGTAGTGAATGTGCCATCAGGGTTGATGTCAATGATTGGAGAGGCTTTTTTGATGAAGCCGTTGCTATCTATGGTTGTATTTCTTGTTCCCCATAGAACATTACGGCGTTGATTCCCAGTATTTAAACACTCAGCAATTACAGCGCCATCTCCCATAATAAAAAGTTTAAATGATATGCTATTGTCATATTTAATTGAAAGACCAGAGCCATACCCACCGAAATAATTACTACCAACAGCGGCCTCCTGAGAAAAGAAATTAGTTCCTTTCGAGTTATCTTTTACATCATTATCAGTAAAATAAGGCGCATTCGCACCTATCCCATAATCCCCCCCCTATTCCTCGGACGCTGTTAGTATTCTTTCCGCAGCACCAATATTTCTCTTTATACAAAATAACCTTAGCTTGTAGCTTTGCATTATTTTGTGGGTACCAAGCTAACTTTTTATTTAAAACACCAGTAATGAACTGATCTACTGAAACCGAGAATTGAGGCAGATAGTAATTATTATTTTCGTCTTGTAGCATACCGAACATTGGTAAATCGTTGGATATACAAATATCACGAAAATAAAATTCTTTACCTTTTCTCAATTTGTGTAACCAAAGAACTCTATTAATGCCTGACGCTATGTACTTAGCCTGTCGTTCTTTGAATACTGCCACGCAGTTGATTAGCGATATCCCAAAGGGTTTCTTCAAAGCCTTTCGTCGGTTTTTTCGCGGGTGATTTAGCCATGTAGATAGATTCTCTTTTCTTATCAGTTATTATCGGCAAGCGCAGAGTTAGTGTCAGTTATTTTTACGCTAACTGCCGATAATGTATACAAAATAAGTTTAGGTAAGATTATCGTATAAAAATCAGGTGGGTTTGAGCGGCTAAAGCTAACATTATATCAACCTATATAGCCCAATACTTATTGCTTAAAGTTAGGAGGAGAAAACTGATAATCAACAATGTATGCACCAATAGGTCCTGTTTTTGTTGTAACCCACACTGTTCCCGTATTTTCCTTTGTTTGCGATTTTGGATCGCTAATGCACCATAAACCCCATTCTCCTGTATAGATTTCTTTTATCCGTATACCATATTCACATTGAGGGGATTTAAGGCGCGGAGGCCCTGGCGATACGATGTCATATTCTGTTTGGTATTGAATTGTTTGGTCTAATGATAAATAAACAAGCACATTGAAAGTTGGAATAATAAACATAAGTCCAAGAAAGGCGCCCCAATAATAATCAATGATTACATACTTTGATGGGCGAAAGAAGGGCTGCCATATTCCTCCAATAATCCCTGTAAAAATGGCAAAAACAATAATAATCGTCCATTTAGGAAACCATTCAAATAATACAATGTTATCGCCTAAATAAAACGACAAAAATAGATAAACTAACCAAGAGCCGTAAAGGATAATAAAAATGTAAGTAGGCAATGATTTTTTCTTACTACCTTTACTGTATGATTTGAATTGATATTCCATAGAAACCTTAATTATTTCCCTAAATTAATTATTTATAGTTCAGATTGGCTACCTATTTACTAACCATAACCTTCCGTGAAAATAATGAGAACCATTATTTTAAACTCTAAAGTGACATCAATTTGCTGATTGATTACATAAATAATACTGGTAAGTATGATTTTTCAATGTCAAATAAAGTAAAAAGTGTGTGACTGAACGCTAAAAACTATAATAAATCAGATGAAGAAACTCTACATCTACTTGTTCGGGAACTACAGTATTTTGGTAGTAGAACATTAGCGAATACGATCCGTCGTAACGGTATTAAATACGCCGAAATTGTAGACGATGTGGCCAAACAGCTTAAGATTAAATGTCCAAAATCCACCACAGTTGAAGAAAAAGAAGTACTGATTATTGACTGAATAGCCACTGTCTCATTAGTCCACAACCCAACTAACAGTAAGTATTGCTTCAATCAGAATTCATTAACATATGAACTAAACCAAACTGCATTAATGGATAGATTTGGTGGCGATTTAAATCGCCACTGGAACATGGTTATATATTTATATCTACGCTACAAATCGTTAATAACCCCTAAAATTATATTAAAACAGTTCGAGTTCCATTATGATCAGGAATACTTATTAATCCTTGCATTTCTAGCTGCTCTACAATCATTGCACTTCTGTTATATCCAATTCTAAATTTTCTTTGAATACCTGATATAGAAACTCTATTTGTTTCTGCGATAAACTCAACAACTTCATAAAATAAAATATCTAACTCATCAAAATCGCTATTTTTTAATAAATAATCAGTTTTAGAGTTTAAATTAATATATTCAGCCCTTTCCCATTTTAAAGTGTAACCTATTGCTTGCCATATATCTTCATCAGTAACAAATGCACCTTGAATACGCTCTAACCTTTCAAGATAAGGTGATAAATAAAGCATATCGCCATTTCCAAATAATTCTTCTGCACCATTTTGATTTAAAATAGATCGTGATTCCTTTTTAGAAGGCATAGTAAGAGAGATACGAGTCGGTATATTAACTTTCAGTTGATTATCTATGCTCGATGATAATAGATTTCTTGTAGATAAAATAAGGTGTATTCCAACTATATTTGCTGATTGACTTAAGGTAATTAACTTATGACCAATTTCATTATTATAAGATATAAATTGAATATAATCGTCCATGACAACCATTATAGGAGTCATAACTTTCAGAAAAGGCATTGAAACATCATTAATATTAGCGGGCTTCCAAAAAGGATCTGGAATTGATCTATTGAATTTTTCTGCTTGGATAATTTTTTCATTATAATTATCAATACTTTTAACACCTAAAGCACTAAACAATTTATAGCGTTTATTCATTTCAGCTATAATCCAATCTAATGCTCTGATAACTTCAGACATATCATCAACTATTGGAAACATTAAATGAGGAAGATTAAAATAAGGAGTCAGTTCTATTCCACTTGTATCAAATATAATCAGTCTAATCTCTTTAGGAGATAGACGATATATTATACTCATAATAATAGAATGAATTAATGTTGATTTTCCTGAACCAATAGAACCTGAAATTAATAAATGTGGGCATGGGATCAAATCAATACCGATAGGCTCCCCTATAATATTTTCACCCAACATAATCGATAATGGAGAAATATTTTTCTGTTTTAACCATTGATTAAAACATGATGAAAAAGGAATTAATCGACGATATTTATTCGTTATCAGTAATCCGATATAGGGTGTTCCTGGTAAAAAATCAATTACTTTAATATTAATAACATTAAGGGCTCGACATAACTCAGTTATCAATGATTTAACATGCATTCCTCGTATTTTAGCATCAACTTTTAATCTAAAAAGAGTAAATGATGACCCCATGAAATAATCAACCACTGACACATTTACTTTATAAATAAGTAGGCATGATTCGATAGAATGAGACATCTCATCCAATTCCTGACGTGTCCAGCAAGATCCTATTTCTTGTTTTATTAATTGATACATTGCATTATCCAAAAGTATAAATACCATGTAAAACATAAAGTTAAATCAATTAAAAACAACTATTTTTAATCTTATAAAAAGTCTACCATTTATTAACAACAAATGCTTACTTACATTTAAAATAAAAAGTAACTGTTATTATGAAAGAACAAATAAGTCATATTGATTATCAATTTACATCAATAACTTCCGATTATGAAGAGAGCAATTTATTTGAAATTAAAGGTGGTATTTATAACTATGAAGAATTTGATGAAGACACCATTATCGGAAAATTAATATTATATTCTTAATGCAGAGGAATTAGGTATTTACGTTGGTGATTTATTAGATATATAACAATAAATCTGTGTTTATTGGCAATTTTCACAATAAAAATGGTCACACACTAAAAATAAAGAAATTATTGAAGATGGAATTAGACACTTTGGCAAGAATATAAGTCTCCTTAAAGTATCATTACATGTAAAACCATAATTAAGAATTGAATGGTGTGAACTGATAATCAACAATATATGAACCAATAGGACCAGTCATTGTTGTGACCCATAGTGTTCCTGTATTTTTCTGAGTTTTCGATTTTGGATCACTAATACAAAATAATGCCCCTCGTTCAGTATAGATTTCTTTTATCCATATACCGTGTTCACATCGACCAAATCTGTTGGTTCTAGGGCCTGGCGATGTAATTTTATATTCTGTCTGATAGCGAATTGTATTCGCTGATAATAAATACGTCAGCACATCAAATGCAGGTACTATTAATACAAAACCAGCAAACCCAGTCGAGAGGAAATTTTTAAATGCATGTTTTATTGGGCGACGAAAAATACTCCAAATCCCCCCAATCATTCCTAAAAAAACAGCAAAAGTAATAGAAATAGTCCATTTGGGAAACCATTCAAACATCACGACTCTACGGTGTAAACTTATTGACCAACCCATGTAAGCTATCCAGAGAACAAAAGGAATAAAGATAAGGTAAATAGGCAGTGATTTTTTCTTGCTATTCTTACTATATGATTTGAATTGATAGTCCATATAAACCTTATACCAGTTAAAAAATTTTTCGCAGAACATTTATCTATTAGTTTTATATTAAAACTAATTTAGTGCTTAAAAAGCCGTATGCTATACATACTTACTTTCTAATAAATATTAGTTTATAACAATCAATCCTTTATTTCAGTCTATATTTTTTCTCTCGATATTGTATATAGTTTTCATGTTATAAATTATTTTTAATAAAATATTATTAAAGATGATTAAACAACATTAAAGCAATACTATTTATAAATAGAAAAAAGATGCTGTAAATTAGCATCTTTTATTATTAAAAACATTTACTTAATAAGTATGTGAATAGTTTTTATATCTATATCCTTGAGATTTCATACACTCAGCTATTAGTTCTGGCTTTTCATTTATATTTACTTTAGCGATACCAATATCATATTTACACTTCGCCAATATATCTTGAGAGTTTTCATAGCTTACTCCTTCCTTATACCAACCTGGGCCAACAACACACCCACTCAATATAAATATGGATATAAATAAAAAACATTTAGTATTTATTTTCATGATCTTTAAAAAATATATGATAGGCCAATTATATTTACTAATCCGTATTTCTGTTTTGTGATCGGGCTGTCTGCCATATCACCAAACAAGTAATAACCACCCGATTTTAAATTAACAAAAAAACCTTCACTTATTTTATAATTTATTCCAATTAAAATACCGGCATCTTTAATTCCAGAATTTGGTGTATAAATAGAATAATCAGTATTAAGTGCCTGTTTTTCTGTGACACCAAAATAAGCCTGACTATAGTTTTTGTTTACATATCTTGTGGATATATTCGAATCAATAGACCAATTTTTATTTATATCGAAATGCGAATTAATACCAAACTCGAACCGAGTGGCATTATCAATATTTTTACCACCATAATCTCTATGACCAATAGCAGTCAGCGAATTTATATAAAAAGAATGGCCAATAATATTATAACTTAGTTCAACACCTGTACCAGCGGCTCCTTTTAGATCTCCCATTCCTTTTAAATCTTTATTTTTACTACCAGAAAAGCCTATTTCTTCTTTACGACCCTGCATATACGTTCCAAGCAGAGCAATATGAATATTATCAAAAATATTAAATTGCCATTTTGCTCCACTGGTGCCCAGACTAAATAAACCAAAACTATTTGTTTCTGTTGTATATTGCAGCATAGCATCTGGAATTAAAATATACTTATCCGATCCTTCGTATGGCGAAGACATGCCAATGCCTGCGCCTATTTTTAATTCATCTGCATAAGAATTTGAGCAAACAAAAGCACCAAAAATGGGGAGTAAATATTTTAATGACATATATATTCCATTCTTTATTAAAAGTTATTTGTTTAATTGGTTTATTAAGGATATTCTTGATTTTTCAACATATTGTTTAAGGCCATTAGCATCATAAAATGCCTTTTCATTTCCATTATTTAAATCTTTAATTTTATCTAATAAATTGAATCGATCTCCTTTACTCGCAATAAATATATCCACCTTTTGATTATTTAATACTTGATAACTGTAATGAAGATCATTAACTATCTCTGGATAATTAAGGTTATTAACCAAATAATATCCTGGTGTCGCTAAACTATCCGCATAAATAAGTATGTCATTGTTATTTAACTTTACTTTCCATGACGTACTACCTGGTAAATGCCCTGGCGTTAGTAAAGCTGTAAACATCACACCAGAAAGCTCAAATGATTCATTATCGTTTAATATAAGATCTACTTTCACTGGCGGAAACAATAATGCATCACCTAAAGCAAAATCATTCGCTCCACCTAACGCTAGTTGTTCTGCATTTATTTTATTTGAGATAACCTGTGCACCACTTATTTCTTTTAATTTTGTTATTCCACCAGCTTGATCTAATCTCGCATGGCTATTCAGAATATATTTAACATCCTTAATATTAAATCCTAATTTTTCAATATTACTTTGGATTAGTTCTGCACTTTCATTTAAGCCTGCATCAATAAGAACATGGCCTTTATCTGTAGTGATCAGTATAGAAGTTAAATTCTCTGTTCCTACATACCAAACTTGAGGTGCTATTTTAAAAGACGTTATAGGTTTGGCCCATTGTGTAAATACACTTTTCGGCGGTACTGTTGATAACGGTTGTTCTGGGTGCAATGATGCATAAACCGTAGTTGGCATAGCCAATCCTTGCATACAAAGCAATGCAATTAATGTTAACTTTTTCATATATACCATTATTTGTTTGTCGTTAAGCTGAGATAATAGTATAAGTAAATTGAATTCTGCTCATTTATAAAGAGACAAAATGAATCTTGCTCAATTTGATTTTAATCTTCTCAAAGTGCTCTATGCCTTGCTTTTGACTGGAAGTACTAAAGAAGCAGCTCATAAACTGGGTATTTCGCCTTCTGCGGTAAGTCATGCACTAAGTAGACTACGCTTAACACTGGGCGATCCTTTATTTAAACGAGAAAATAATATTCAAGTCCCAACACCATTTGCTTTAACACTAAAAGCAAAATTAGTTCCTCTTTTTATTTCTTTAAATGATGATCTATTTACCGATACTTTTGATGGTTCAAGAAGTTTTAAAGTGGTTTGTCCCCCTGCGTTAATGAACATTATTACCCCAACACTCTCTGAACTCTCTTTTGAGTTGAACGTCTATGCGGAATGTATTCCATACCAACGTCGCTCTTGGCGAGAAGAAGTACTTGATGGCACTGTAGACTTAGTCTTTGCTGTTGGTGGAGATCAAAACCCAGTATCGTCTTTAAAATTTGAAACTATAGGTAAAAGTAGGCTCGTTATTATTTATGGAGAGCCATTAAGATCATCTTTAAAAAATATTGACGATTTTAGTCTTGAACAATTGGTTTCTTATAAACATGTTTATTGTTTACCTTGGTCTCAAGATGATAATGAACTTGATAGGCAATTACGTAGAAGAGGACTATTTAGAACGATCGGATTTAAATGTCCTGAATATGCACAAGTTATACCCGCTATTAATAGCAGCCCATATATAGCTGTTGTGCCTGAACCATGGCTAGAATATCAATCACTCAAACATACCGTTTATAAAATTAAGCTCGTTGATAGCCTTGCTGTAGGGCATTTATTTATGATGAATAGAAAATCAATGTTGCCGTGGAAGAAAAAAATTGTATCGTCACTTAAAGCGAAAGTTGCGGTGTACTATAAACCGACTGATCAATAACAATATGTAGAGATTTTACAAAAAAATTCACATACTAGGCAAAAGATAAAAGTCGTTATTTAACGACCTTTATTAACTATAACTACCCATCCTCATTTAATTACTCCTTATCACAATTAATACTATTTGTGTTTATACATAATAAATTTAATAGGCCTTACCACAATCGTCCGACACATCATTTAACCCTTGTTGTCTTTGTTCAAAGATGATACTTTTTTTATCACCCTCTCGGATTATTTTTAAGATATAAATACTATCAAAATCACTACTCTTCCATTTAGGGATTAATTTAGGATCTCCCCCTTCTTTCTTTATGATATCTCGTGCCACTTTGACTAAATTATCATGCTCCCATGCAATAAAAATAACTGAGTTTTCATATTGCTGGCTTAACAGGGCTTCACGTAGCTCTTTTATCTCTTTAGCATGATAATGAAGATGGATAGGTAATGACATTTTAATAGCAATAGGAGAGATAGTTTGAAGTGAACGTAATGAATTACCTAACTTACTTTGTTTAGGCGCCGCCGCGAATAATGCGTCAGGTTTGCCAAATTGATTGATAAGTACATCAGGTAAAGCGAGGGCTCTATTTAATCCTTTACAGGTCAGTTGCCCACTTTCATTATCAGGTTTTTCACCATGTCTTATAAAAACGAGTGTTTGATCTGAATACGCCATATGACTAAACCCTAAAATAAATACGCTCAAAAATATAAATACACTGCGCATACAGCGTTACCTTTAAGTCAGTTAAGTATAAGAAGTATGGAGAGTTATATATTTAACACTAGCCATACACTTACCTGTGCGGCTCACTCAGTTTATCATAGCCGAAAATTTTTCAGAGACGATATCTTCTTAATCTTCAAGATCAAATTAACATACATAAAAACAAGGCAAACAATTGTTAACAAAAAATAAAGAATATCTTGAGCTCTTATTAATTAACTCTCAATTTTATAAAATTGAATGAAAATTAAATACTAAGCACATTTAGATAAAAAAAGGGAGGAAATCTCTTTTTCACACTAAAAATAGTGTGTTAAAAATCAATGCAAGTCTTTTTATCTGCCTTTATTTCGTTTAATGACTAAAGTTCTGTCACTGCTTACCGATACTGTCTTTTCTTCAATAAGTTACTAATACTTATTAATTATTATTTATCCAGGGTTAAGCATGTTCTTTAAAAACGTTAAAATTCGTACCAAGTTAACTATCGCATTTACAACATTGGTAATGTTAATTATGTTAGGTTCTAGTTTTGCATTAATAGGATTGAATAGTGCAAATCAAGATATTCATGATGTCGTTGACGATATCTATCCAGCCACAGTAAAAGCCAATTTGCTAATTAATAATTTCAATGAATTTATTATCTTTCAGCAACTCACCATGCTAGATGAGCAAGGAAGTTTAGCCTCTGAACAAGAGAGTAAAAAAGCTGAGATCACCGCCAAAGTTGCTCAATTACTAAAAGAGTTAGAAGAAACGGCTCACGATGATGAGTCAAAAAAAATACTCGCTGAAGTTTATGAGATCCGTCAGAAATATATCACCTCTCAAAATTTTGTAGTAAAAGCATTTAACGAAAATAATCGGCACGCCGCTGTTAATGAATTAATCACCAAAACAGCAGGTATTCAACTTATGTATCGCGATAAACTTTTGGAATTTATTGCGTTACAAAATCAAAAAATGAATGCGGCAGGTGAAGCTGTTGAACGCGATTTTATTGAGAAGAGAGTATTTTTAGTATTATTAACACTTATTAGCATTATTTTGGGTAGTGTTTTAGGGTGGTTTATTACGAAAGGCATTACTCGCCCGTTAGATGAAGCTGTGAACTTTGCTAAAGCGATTGCTAATGGTGATTTAACACAAGAAGTAAACACTAATTATCATGATGAAGCAGGAATGTTATTGCAAGCGCTTGCTGAAATGAAAAAACATCTATTAGATGTTGTGCAAAATGTACAAAACGGTGCTGAAAACATTTCATCTGCCGCTGAGCAGATCACAGCAGGTAGCCAAAATTTAGCAGCAAGAACAGAAGAACAGGCAACTTCCGTAGAAGAAACGGCAAGCTCAATGGAGCAAATGACGTCAACGGTTAAAAATACTGCAGAGCATACTCTTGATGCGATTAATGTTGCTGAAAAAACAGAAATTGCCGTCCATCATAATGGTGAAATGATGCTTCAGTTAACGGAAAAAATGAGAGCAATCAATAATTCATCATCTCAAATGACAGACATTATTAACTTGATTGATTCCATTGCTTTCCAAACAAATATTCTTGCACTTAATGCTGCGGTTGAAGCGGCAAGAGCTGGCGAACATGGTAAAGGTTTTGCCGTTGTCGCAAGTGAAGTCAGATTACTAGCACAAAAAAGTGCTGATTCAGCAAATGATATACGTACACTGATTGAAAATTCATCAACCCAAACACAAGAAGGGATGGATTTAGTGGAACAAGCCGAATTACAGATCCAAAAAATGATCACAGATGTTGAAGAAATCAGTGCATTATTACGAGAAATTGGACAAGCAAGTAATGAGCAAAGTGATGGTATTTCACAAATCAACAATGCCGTAAGCCAGCTTGATTCAACAACGCAACAAAATACAGGATTAGTGGAAGAGTCGGTTGCTGCCGCGGGTTCACTCAATGAACAGGCGCTCAATCTTAACAAATTAGTGAACTACTTCCAGATCACTCGCGCCTAATTCACGTTTATATTAACTTCATATAAAGGTCACTTAACGTCATATTTAAGTGGCCTTTATATCAACGCTCCTCTCAAGCAACCGTACAAAAATAATAAATTATTACTACAAGGCATACTTATTAGACACAACTGCCATGTAAAAATAGCCATTACACAGCTTCGATCCATCTTTAATTCCAATTTACAGTAACTAAAAAAGGAACCTAGCTCACACTTTGGTTCTTTTTTTATTTGTCATTTTATCAACGATGAAATACAGACAATTTTCCTAATATCAGACAGGTTGTTGTTAACTTTCCCATTCTTTTAGAAAAAAAATACGGTCTCAAATGTTAAATCCTAAAACATCACTAACATAATCGCTGATTTTTGTTATCAAAATAGGGCTATTTGATGATGGGTAGAATCTTTTCATCATTAATATTCCCACAATTAATTACCCACAATAATGCCATTAGTTGTGAAACAAATACTGATAACGAAAAAGGAAAAAAAGGAGCTATGGTTACTTTCCATCAAAAGAAAATACCTCATTAGAGATTATTACGTAGTTAACGCTACAATGATTATCTGTACACTCATTTTCGGTCACCTTTTTTCATCTTAATTATTTGTATGACAATTACCAAAGTGAAATTTGTATCTCTTCAAAAAATGAGCCCAATAACTTCAAAAATATTTCATTTTTTCCCTTTTCTTTAAAAATCCATTAAAACTCTCTAAAATGGTAAACAAACTGGTTTAATAAGGCATTCCCTATTATTAAAAATAAATATATTGTCTATTTTTTTGTGATAAAAAAATAAAAAATATAGTTATACCTTTTTTTCTATATGATCAAGATCACTCTATCTATACTATTATGTGAGTGAATTTAAAAAGAATCATTCTCATTTATTAATTATTCTTCTCATCAAGTATTTGTTATCTCTATGATTTGTATTACAAATAAAAATCTCATAAAACTGAACAATCATGCGACTTAAGCATCAAAAAGAAGTTAATCATTGATTATAAATTTACATTAAAAATTATTTAAACAGTTAATGCAAAAATATAAAATAAGTATAATTAAAAATAAAATAATAAATTAAAAAATAATTAAAATAAAAGCAAATAATATAAATAACTTTTAATTTAAAAATTAAACAATATAAAATAATAAAAATACAAATAAAAAACACTAAAAATTAAAAACAAAACAAAACAAATAATAAAAATAGAGTCATTGATAAAATCAAAATAAAAAACAATTAATATTTAACTTCAAACTATCACTAATAACGAAAAAATAAAATAAAAAAAAACAAAAAAACAATATTAAATTTATTACGAATGAAATTTAAACACTTTTAAAATAATTAAACAAAGAAAATTTAAAAAACAAAAAATAAATGAAATATAAATAAAAGATAATTTTTATTTTATTTACTAATAAAGTAAACACAATTACAATACATTAATTTATTTTAATATTCAGCGTGGTTATTATAGTTGTTTTTATCATAAAAAATGACATTTGCTGTCTACTTTCACTGTTCTGTTACATGACTGGAACCATCAATATCGTTCTTTTTTTCATCAAAAACCAATTTGATAACAACATTAATAACTCAATTACATTGATGAACATCAAAAAACTCGACAATTAACAAGCAAATAATGAGAAAAAAGGAATTTTTTTATATTTGTCACACAATTGATTTTATTCTATTACATCTCAATAAATATTCCCTACAATAGCCAACTAATCTAACCTGACAATTTCCTAAGTAATGATATCTTTCATTGTTTAGGTTAGTAACTATCTTTTTTTATTTATGATTTATCGTTTCAGCAAAGTAGAGCATTAATAAAACCTAGTACCCTACACAATTATATAATGACCAACTTATAGGTTTGCCAACGCAGTTATAAACGATAAAAATTGCAAACTTAAGGATAAAAATAATCATGTCAGACTATCTCTCATTCTTATTAGGTATAGTACCTTTAGCGGTTTTGATTTTTATGATCTTAAAAATGAAATCAGCCGTTCATCATGCCGTACTAGTTTCTTTAGTGATAACTGTTGCACTTGCTATTTTCCATTGGAACAACACCATTCAATTTGCCTCTGTTTCTGTGCTTTATGGCGCAATAAAAGGATTGTGGCCAATCATTATCGTGATCCTTGCTGCTATTTATAGTTATAACCTAATGTTAAAAACAGGGGGGATGGAAGTACTTAAAGATGTGCTTGCAGGAATAAGTGATGATAAACGAGTGCAAGTTTTGCTTATCTCATGGTGCTTTGGGGGATTTCTTGAAGCGGTTGCGGGGTATGGTACTGCAGTTGCCATTCCTATCGGTATTTTAATTGCACTTGGATTTGATCCTTTTAAAGCCGCTGTTGCCTCTTTAGTTGCCAATACCGTTCCTACTGCTTTTGGTGCAGTGGGTATCCCAGTTTCTATTTTGGCGCAAAACACTGGGCTTGATGTATTAGTGTTGAGTAAAACCATCATTATTCAGTTGGGATTATTCAATATCCTTTTACCTTTTGTCATCGTAGCCATTGCGGGTGGTGGCATTAAAGCAATTAAAGGTGTCGGATTTATTACCTTAATGTGTGGTATCAGTACACTAATCCCTCAATATATCGTTGCAGCCAATTTAGGTGCTGAATTACCGGCGTTTGCAGGTAGCTTAGTCAGCTTAATTGTCGTTATTTTCCTTGCTAAACGCATGAAAAACAGTGGTGACAAACAAAAAAATGTCAAAAAGCACACTGGAAAAGAGTTGTTAGTAGCAAGTTCTATTTATCTGTTTACCTTTATCTTTATTTTAGCATGTTCACCTTTATTTCCTGCGATACAAAGTATGGCGGGGGCTATTTCCACCAAGATCCCGTTTGTATTAAGTGAAACACAAACTGAATATCAAACCATTGCTTGGTTAAGCACACCAGGTGTGTTGATTATTTTAGCTAGCTTTGTAGGGGGAACCATTCAAGGTGCTAGCGTTTCAACACTTATCTCTGTGCTTGTTAAAACAACTATCCAACTGAAAAACTCGATTATTGCTATCACTGCAATTGTGGCAATGGCAACAGTCATGGATTTCAGTGGCATGATTGGCAGTATTGCTGAAACCTTGGTCGATTTTACAGGTGCAGGATTTATCTTTATTGCCCCAGTGATCGGTGCATTGGGAACATTTGTAACTGGCAGTGACACTAACTCCAACGTGCTATTTGGTAAATTACAAACCAGTGCTGCAGCTAAACTTAATATTGACCCATTCATTCTGGCTGCCGCCAATACCTCTGGCGCAACAGGCGGTAAGATGATCTCACCTCAAAGTATCGCCATCGCTGTTTCAGCGACAAAAATGGATGGCCAAAGCAGTGCCATTATGCGTGAAACCTTAAAATATTGTATCGCCTATATCGTTATTCTTGGGGCTAAGATCGGCATTATTTATCACTTAATGAACTAATTAATAAGGAAAAGGGAATGAGCTTATTCCATTCCCTTCTCCTCTTATAACGAAGCAATAAAAAGAATTTTATCTTTAGTAAAAATGACAACATCTGAGCGATGTTTTGGAGTTCGATTAATGAAAGTTAATTTTTATGCGACCTGTCTTGGTGATGTGCTGAAAGCAGATTCAGCCAGAGACACCGTCTTGTTACTTGAGAAATTAGGTTGCGAAGTACTATTTCAAGAGCGCCAAGGTTGCTGTGGTCAACCCGCACTTAATAGCGGTTATGTCAATAACGCAAAGCCTGCCATGAAATCGTTAATTGAAACATTAGAAGTAAATGACTACCCGATTATTTCCCCCGCTGGCTCCTGTACTTATGCCATAAAAGGCTACCCAACTTATCTTGCTGATGAACCACAATGGGCATTACGAGCACAAGGTGTTGCCGATCGTCTTATTGATTTAACCAGTTTTATTGTTAATACCTTGGGTGTTGTCGATGTTGGTGCCCGTCTTCCGGGTAAAGCGGTTTATCATCCATCATGCAGTTTAACCCGAAAACTGGGTGTTGTTAGTGAGCCTTTAACACTATTAAAACACGTTGAGGGTCTTGAAATGTTACCTTTTGCTAATTCAGAAACCTGTTGCGGTTTTGGTGGAACATTCTCTGTAAAAATGTCTGAAATTTCAGGCGAAATGGTAACCGAAAAAGTAAAACATATTATGGATGTTAGTCCTGATTATGTCATTGGTGCAGATACGAGTTGCTTAATTAACATACAAGGCCGTCTAAGCCGTGAAAAACGCCCTGTAAAAGTGTTGCACATTGCACAAGTTTTAATGAGCCAATAAGGGAGCCTGCTATGTCTATCAAAACCAGTGATATCGATTTCAGACCTCGCCTAGAACATGAAATGAAAGACACAATCATGCGTAATGCGGTCGTTATGGCACAAGAGCGCATTGGGGCTAACCGTCAAATCATGGTCAAAGAGCTGGGGGATTGGGAAGAATGGCGAGATCGCGCTGAACAAATCCGTAACCATGTTCTTGAAAATTTAGATGCTTATCTCTATCAATTATCTGAAAAAGTAACAGAAAACGGAGGTCATGTTTATTTTGCTAAAACAGCAGAAGATGCCTCTCGTTACATTTGTGACGTTGCCAAAAAGAAAAACGCGAAGAAGATCGTAAAATCTAAATCAATGGTCACCGAAGAAATTGGGATGAATAAAGCCTTACAAAATGAAGGCATTGAGATCATCGAAACTGACCTTGGCGAGTATATTCTTCAATTAGATAACGATCCACCATCTCACATCGTCGTTCCAGCAATCCACAAAGATCGTTATCAAATTCGCAAAGTCTTAAATGAAAAACTCAATTATGAAGGCAGTGAAACGCCTGAAGATATGACACTTTTCATTAGACAACGTATAAGACAAGATTTCCTCTCTGCTGATATTGGCGTTACTGGTTGTAACTTTGCGGTAGCTGAAACAGGCACAGTCTGTTTAGTCACCAACGAAGGTAATGCCAGAATGACCACCACGTTACCTAAAACCCATATTGCTGTTATGGGTATGGAGCGTGTGGCACCGACATTTGAAGAAGTTGATCCATTAATTACGATGTTATGCCGTAGCGCAGTTGGTTCTCGTTTAACCAGTTATAACACTTGGGTGACTGGTCCTCGTGAAGCCGGCAATGTTGATGGTCCTGAAGAATTCCATTTAGTAATTGTGGATAATGGCCGTTCTGAAATTTTAGGCTCACAATTTAAAGATATTTTACGCTGTATCCGTTGTGGTGCTTGCCTTAATACGTGCCCTGCTTATCGTAATATTGGTGGCCATGCTTATGGTTCAATTTATCCAGGTCCAATTGGTGCGGTCATTTCTCCACTACTAGGGGGTTATAAAGATTTCCACGATCTCCCTTACGCTTGTTCATTATGTAATGCATGTAATGTGGTTTGCCCAGTCAAAATTCCTTTAGCTCAGTTAATTTTAAAACATCGTCGAGTGATGGCTGAAACCGGTTTAACACCGAAAGCAGAACGCCGAGTCACAGGTATGTTTAACTACCTCAATTCACACCCCGCACTTTGGAAAGTGGGAATGAATGTTGGTGCGAAAATGGCGGGATTAATGATCAAAAATGGTTCTACACCAATCAAAATCAGTGTTCTTAATGATTGGATGGAGTCACGAGATCTCCCTAAACCGGATGGCTATAGCTTCCGTAGTTGGTTTAAACGCCATAAAGCAGAAGGAAAAAAATAATATGTTAAACGAACAAAACCGTAATGAATTTTTGCAAACTATTGCTGAAAAATTAGGGCGTCCAATTGCGCATAAACCGCAACCACAACCAACTCCAGTGAATAATTTAGCTAAAACACGTTTAGCTAATCTGAGTCAAGATGAATTGTGCAAAGAATTTACCGATTTTGCACAAACCCAAATGGTGAAATGTGTTGTTAGTAAACCAGAAGAGCTCATCAATAGCTTAATTGATCTCTGTGAAAGCTATGATTGTAAAGGCTCAGTGGTAATAAGTGGTGATGATCGCCTAAATGCACTAGGTGTAACAAATGCTATTAGTGAAAAATACGAAACCTATATTTGGAACCCAGAACTTGGTCATGAAAATATTATTCATGCGGAACGCTCTCAAATTGGAATTGTATTTGCAGAAGCGGGTCTGACTGAATCTGGAGGGATTGTCTTATTTTCTTCACCAGAAAAAGGACGTGCTGTTAGTTTATTACCTGAAACATCAATTGTTATTCTACGTAAAAGTGATATTTTGCCTCGAGTAGCTCAAATTGCTGAACGTTTACATAAAATGGCACAAGAAGGCGTAAGAATGCCGTCTTGTATCAATTTAATTGGTGGTGCAAGTTCTACAGCAGACATTGAATTGATTAAAGTATGGGGGGTTCATGGCCCTGTTCATGCGGCTTATTTGATCATAGAAGATTGTTAATTCAATATAAATCAACAATAAAAAGTACGATAACTAAATAACTTAAAGTCATGGTCAAAGGATTGACCAACATAAAAAGGTATATAACACCTTAGAATTACTGATAAAGTTCCCATTTTCAGATGGGAACTTTGATCTACACAATCAATGTGAATAACTTTTCTCAATTTTTTCAGCTCAATACATCACCTTCAACAACCCAATTTTCAAAGAATTTTCAATATTATTGACTGATAAGTTAATATCATATTAATACAAGTGTTACATCCTCCCTTTAATACTGATAAAAAATTCTTTCAAAAAAAGCTTATTATTTTAATATTTATACTATTAAAAAACATAAAATAATGTCTAGTTTGAAATCTGATATTAATAAAAACCACCTATTTATAATATTAATAATACTCTTGTTTTATTTATTCCATCATTAATAAAACATAAAGATATTTTAACTTTCAAAATATAAAAAGGTATTAAAAAATGAGAATATCACAAATAAATCAATCCCCTAGCATCAAAGACCCAGAAACGACAAAAACGACAAATATATTAATAAAAAACACTAATTTAAAAATGGGGAGTAATCAACAAAAAATAGAAACATTACGAGAGAAAATATTGTTAGATACCGAGCTAAGTAAAGAGATAATCAATGTCTTAGTTAATCATCTTATCGAAATTACAAACCAACAAATTAAGAACGAAAAAACAGAAGCTAATCTCTATTCAGAAAAACAAATCAAACTCTTAGGCACCAAAAAAAATAGTATTGATAATAACTTTAAGAAATTAGAAGAAAAACACCAAAAAGCATTTGAATTTACCACACAAAATACAGATGAAATCATACCTAAAATGAATAAAATTCATGACGAAACAATAAAATTAAAAGAAAAAATTATTGAAGAAGTTGATATTTATTTTAGCTCTGATGATAAAACTCTTCCAGATAGACTTGGAATTCAGAACTTATCAATGACCAAAATAAATAATTTATTAACAGCTACCAAAAATAAAGATAATTAATTTAAATAGTCGTTATCTTATTATTTCAATAAAGAAAGGTTAATAACCTTTCTTTATTTTAAATAGTATTTAATAATTTAAGTAATTACTCGACTATTTAATAGTTCAATGTCTTTTCTTTAAGATAAAATAATCTCAATGTAAATTACACCATTTTCCTTATCATACTGATAGAAAACCCGCTTTTTTTGCAGTAATCTCATGTCATTCTTATTGGCAAAATCGCCAGAAAATCATCCAATGGTATGAGCATAATGTTCTACAAATTTACACCTATCATTCTTCTGATAATTTCTAATATTTTTATGACGTTCGCTTGGTATGGTCATCTAAAATATGGCAATAAACCTCTGATCATCGTCATTCTTCTAAGCTGGTTGATCGCATTTGTTGAGTATTGTTTTGCTGTGCCTGCAAATAGAATTGGCCATAATTACTACAGCGCAGCAGAATTAAAGACCATACAAGAAGTGATCACATTAACGATTTTTGCTATTTTTTCTGTCACTTATTTAGGCGAAAATTTCACATTAAATCACTTTATTGGTTTTCTTTTAATGGGTGCAGGCGCCTTATTTATTTTTAAAGGCCCTTTTTAAGTCCCCTCTATAAATAAACAATATAGCTCATTTTTCAACCTTATTTGTCTATGCTTTTTTATGCCTTATCAAAAATGATAGGGCTTCTTTTTATTTAAAACCTCAATTTTTGATTATTTTTAATACTATCTGGGATGTGCTTTTTACAAGTGTTAAATAATAAAATCACTTATCATTAAGTCATATAGTCTACATAGCTATTTTTTACAAAATAATAGTCTATTTTGAAATAAATATATTCTGCATACAGAAACATTTCTCTTGAAAAATATTTTTCATTCGGCGCATAATGATTGCTCTAGGAGAAGCATCGTTTCTCTACCTTTATTTTTGCTTCTCTTAAACGACGGCACCTTTAAAACGTGCTTTTTGTCATTTTAACGTCAGATAAAATGGTATCTGGTATGAGCAAACATTCTAATGATTTTATTTATATGCAGGATAATCCCTGTATGCATTGTGGCGCTTGTTGTGCCTATTTTAGAGTTTCGTTCTATTGGGCTGAAATGGTGAGTGGAGGAGGAGTTGTTCCTGATGAGTTAACTGAGCCACTTACTCCTTTCCTCTCTTGTATGAAAGGCACAAATTCTAAAAAACCGCGCTGTGACAAACTTATTGGAGAAGTGGGTGAGTGTGTAAGTTGTTCTATTTACGAACAGCGCCCTTCCCCTTGTCGTGAGTTTCAACAATCTTGGGTAAATGGTGTTCCTAATGAAGCATGTGATCGTGCTAGAGCTGCTTATGGTCTACCACCATTAACACGCACTACGTTACCTCACTCTGCGTAAGACATCAGAGGGGTTAAGCCCCTCCTGATCATTTAACACTATCCAATCTATTTGTTTTTATAAAAAATAAAATTACATCACAAAAAATCATTATTAAATAATACGTTAGTTTGACTTTATTTTTAAATAACCTAATATATAAGGTAATGAATTAATAACGTGTCTTTTGTGAGGTTTTTTATTTAAAAATAGCAATAAATTTGGAGGGCATTATGATCAGTAGCTCTTTTTTTATCCTTTTCCTTTCTTTTATCTGTTCTACTGCTGTCGTTAGTATGTTACTCGGTGGCTTAGAGGAATAATTATGAATATTTCTGATGAAAATATTCTTTCCCAGAAATAATGCCCATACTTTACATAAAATTAGTATGGGCATTATTTTACTTATCGTTTAGTTTTTAGATTTATTTTGTTGTTATTACTTCTATTTTATTTTTTATAAAAATTAAAAGTTTCTATTTTCTCTAATACCTGTTTTTATTTAGTAAACAAAATGCCCCGTTATTTTCCATGAAAATAAAACATCTTCGGCAACTTGTCCAAAGCCAATATTATGCATGACAAGATAACGTTGATTGTCCCAACTTTTTTTATTTACCACGATACCAATATGAGGACGACCGTTGTCTAAACGCCAACTAACGATATCACCGGGTACATAATCTCCTGCATTTTTGGTAATAGGCTTTACTTTGCCTTTTCGTGAGAAAAAAACCTCCAAATTAGGCACTCTACGGTGATCTATATTTGTATCTGGCTTATTCAATCCCCACATCCGTTTACTCGGATAAGCTGAAAAATTTGCCTTAATATCTTCATGCAGTAATTTTTGTAGATCGATATCAATTCCACGATAACTACGAATAATAACGTCGCTACAAACCCCTTTATAAGCAGGAACATCACCATTTGGGTAATCTATTTTGCGATAATCAGAGTCATAGATTACGGCTCTTGGTAAATCAGCGGCATATTCCACCAGCTTTTTATTTTGCTCTGCCGTTATTGCTTTGGCACTTGAAAAAGGAATAATCAATAGAAGCAAAAAGCTGGGTACCGTTATTTTCATTATATAATCTCCATGAAAAGTTAAATCCATTATCTTTAAAGAAGGGATTGGGTGATCTGTTTATACTGATAAAACACAGTATAAAAATATAAGTGGAATCTTAATTCATTTTTAAATATAACATAAAAAAACCGAGCTACTTTTTACAGTAAGCTCGGCTGATAATAAAATGAAAGAGAAAAAGATCAAAGTAAGAGAAATTGTTAGTTCAACACAATATGGCTTTTGCGCCGTAAGCTGGCAAAAAGCATATAAATCGCTGTCACTAATAACACCACAAAGAAGAAGTTCATAATGCCATTATTAGCAGCTTGAGCCATAAACATTCCTGCACCTAAAGGTCCAATGGCAGAACCAATGCTATAACTTAATAACATGACTTGTGTGATTGCAACAATATAGCTTGCATTAACATGATCACACGCCAAAGTGATAGCGATAGGATAAAGTGCAAAAGAAGACATTCCCAATAACGCCAGTGCTATTATAAGCACCATATAATCGTTAGAAAGATAAGTCAGCCCCATAGCAAACACGCCCACTAAACACATCATCGCTAATAACAACGTTTTGCTGATAGCCACAGACAACTTACTAATAACAGGCTGAATTACCATTCCACCTAAAATAATTGCTGCCATCAACACACCTATTTGGTCTGTTGTAAATTGCCCTTGGTTTAATGCTAAGGGCATCATGCCATAAATGCTGCCCATCACCACACCAGAGACCATACAGCCCACTAAAGCGGCTTTATTTAAACGGCGCATTTGTTTAAGTGATAAACTTTTATGGTCATGCCCTTGGGGTTGCCCTTGTTTAAAAAACAGAGGCGGCAATACTGCAATTAATAACAAGGCTAATACCGTCATAAACGGAATTGCACCTTGTGTGCCAATTGCACCAATCGCTAACTGTCCTAATGTTGTGCCACCATACAGCGAGGTCATATAAAAACCTAAGCGTTTAGCCCGCTCTTTAGGATTATCGCCAATTAATAACCATGACTCGACCACAACAAAAATACCAGCAACCGCCATACCACCAATAAAACGAAAAACCATCCATGCTGATAAATAAGGCATTAAAGGTAATATACCGACAGTCACTGCCAGTAATAATAAAAATACGACGAAAGAAAGACGATGCCCTATTCTTGCAATAATAGGTTCTATCATCACTGAACCTATTAATAATCCGATAAAATAAATACTTGCTAACCAGCTAGCATAGAGTGTATCCATTCCAAAACTGTCCATAGACAGTGGAATTAAACTCATTAAATAGCCTGACGCGATAGCAAATACCGTTAACCCAGCTACAGGTACTAGTGTACTGTCGCCTTGATGTACCAAAGTAGTGTTCTGTTTCACTACCCTCGTCTCCACAATCAAAACGGTTGATAATGCGCTGTTTTCTCGATGCCTGATAGAGGCAATTCTTTTATCTAGGAAAGATAAAAGAAACTAAGGTGAAAACAGTGGATGGCGTCCCTAAATTCAGGAGACGCGAATATAGCGCTTAAACTGCCATAAATAAAATTATAAAATCTAATGCCAACAAACAATTTTATTTATATCAATCACGATTATCGTCTTTTCCTACAAAAAAGAAATAGCTTGGTTAAGATATTTATTTTAATAAAAAGATAAGTCTTTTTTATTAAAATTATTACGGATAAATACGTATTCGGTAAAATAAAAAATTGTTATAGCTACCCTATTGTTATCGAATAGGATAGCTAAACTTAAAGAAGTTATGGTGTTTATTTCATGCTTTTTTCTAAAGCAATATTGATGGCATCAGGAATTGAACCACCATGGCCTTTACCTTCAAATAGATAAAATTCACACTGTTTTCCTTCATCCAATAAATATTGGCATAACTGGCGTTGCGTTAACCAACTACTGCGCTCTTGATAATTTTTTTGTTGTTCTTCACTTAATTTACTTAAATCTGGTTTTTCTTCTCTTTCACCTAGCGTTATTGCAATGGAAATGTCATTAGGAATAGCCTGCCATTGCTCTTTTTTTACCCACTCACCGTTTCCCCACCATAAAGAAGGGCTTGCTGCTATATAACGTTGAAATGTATCTGGATGATTAAATAAAACGTACAACGTAAATACACCACCAAAAGAGTGACCAAAAAGAGATTGCTGGGTAACTGAAATATTCTCTTTCGCAAGTTGTTCAAACACATAAGGCCTGACTTGCGCTAGGATAAAATGATAAAAACTCTCTGCATTTCCACCACCGCCAAATGCCTCACCTTTTACACTTGGCGTATAATCATGCGTTCTTTCTGTAATAAAATAGGCCTTATCTCCCACATAGCCCACACTAATAATCGCAGGTAATGGGCTATTTTTTTGTTTTATGGCTTCATTGACCATCAATGGAAATTGCGCATTACCATCAACACCATAAATTAATGTGGTCTTTGTTGTATTTTTAGGTACAGCAAGAAAAAGGCGATATTGTTTGCCTTCATAAGCGACTTCTTTTTGTGTGATTTGATAATAAGATTGTGCTTGATCTTCAATCTTAGGCACTTCTTGGTTTGGTCTGGCTTGAGCAACCGCAGATAACATAATCATTCCACATAACATTAGTATTCGCATAAATCAGATACTCTGTCAGTAATATAAAAAGGTGAACAGTTAAACTGAAAATAATAGAAAGTGATAAAAAAATAAACCCCATATAAATACGGGGTTTATTTCAATTTAGACTCAATTAGAAACTATATTTAATGTTCGCCCAATAACGACGTCCTTCATCAACTACCCAGTTACCGCCTTTATCATTCACAGCAGGGCCTGTTTCATCTGTAATATTTAATACCGCAAAGTTAAACATGGTATTTTTATTAAAGTTGTAGGTCATCCCTAAATCAAAGGTTGTGTAGCCACTACGATAACGCGCACCTGTGTAACCATTACGTTGAGCTGCCCAAATTTGTTTGCCCGTATAAGCCGTATTGGCATAAAAACTGGTCGCTTCATCAAACTGCCAATCAACACGCGCGTTGGCACTGTGTTTAGGTGTTAAATCTAATGGATAGCCTTTTAGTGATTCACCAGAGCCTAGTTTTTCATCATCACTTTTACGTTCTGAATCAATATAGGTGTAGTTAGCATTGACATGCCAGCTTTCTGTAATTGGGAAACCAACCGCAGTTTCAATCCCTTTAATATTGGCTTTACCCACATTATCGTATTGGTACAGTTTTAAACCTGTAATTGGATCTATTTCACCTGAGTCATAGTTCGTTAACTTATCTTTAAAATCAGTATTAAAGAAAGTCACACTCGCAGTCACACCATCCCCATTATCATAACCAATACCAATTTCTTGGCTGACTGATGTTTCAGGTTTTAAATCACGATTACCGTACATAATTGCACGGCCTTTTTCTGTTGAAGTGCCATATTCAGGGCTAATTTCACGCAGGCGTGGCGCTTTAAAAGCTTTCGCCACGCCCCCTTTTAAGGTGAATTCATCCGTTAAATGATAAACGGCATAGGCTCTTGGGCTCCAATGATTACCGTAATACTCGTGATCATCAAGGCGCACACCGCCGGTTAACGCGAGATTGTCTGTTACGCTATATTCATCTTCAAGGAATAACGCTTTTTGATCCGCTGTAATAGTGGATTGTTTAATGCCTGAGCCAGTAGATGATTCATCTTTTAAGCGCGAGTATTGATATTGACCACCAAAGGTCATCACGTTATCAGGTAAAAATGCAGTAAATTTCGCATCAAAAACGGTGTTAGTGATTTCAGGACGACGATCTTCGTAATACTCTTCACGCTCCTTCGTCGTTTTATCAATCATTTCTGTTTTGGTAATACGCTTAGTTTGTTCTTGATACACACTTAATTCTGAATGCAGAATATCAAACTGATTTTTATAAGTTAATGCCCAGTGATTACGGTCATTATTGGTTTCTAACATTTTATTTTCATCCGCTTTGTCACCACGGATAGTAAATTCACTCATGGATTTACCCGGAGTCGTTGTACGTTGTAACGTATTGCGGCCTGCTTCTAATAAAATGGTTTGATTATCAGTTGGTGTAAATGCCAATTTCGCCGTAATGTTTTTATTGTCATTACGACCTTGGCCATAAGTAATTTTATCTTCTGCACGTAAGTAGCTACTGCCGTAAAGCTGTAAGCCTAGTTTATCTTCAATTAAAGGCCCTGAAAGATAAAAATCACCATTAATAGAATCGCCAGCATCACGGTTATGTTGCAACGTACCGCCAAGTGCAACAGAGCCATGCCACTCTTTTGTTACTGGTTTGGTGATGATATTGATAACACCACCCATTGCATCAGAGCCATATAGTGATGACATTGGTCCGCGGATAACTTCTATGCGTTCGATCGCATCTGCGGGTGGAATAAAGCCACCTTCATAACCACCACTCCCATTTGGGCGCGACTCGCGGCTATTTTGACGGCGGCCATCAACTAAAATAAGCGTGTATTCACCTGGCAAACCACGCATCGTGATTTCTTGTTTATTGGCATTACCGTTAATGCTAACACCTTCAACCCCTTTTACAGCATCAGCTAAATCATGAACCGGTTTCTTTGCAAGTTGTTCTTTGCTAATCACGGTGATACTTGCTGGTGCATCTGTAATTTGTTGAGCAAACCCTGATGCTGATACAACAAGTTTTTCTTCTTTATTTTCTTGTGCATACAGCGGGTAAGAGGCAGATAAAATACAGGCTGTTAAAACACCCATTTTAAAGTTCATAGTGGTTCCCTGAAATTATAACAGTTATAGTAATGAGAATGATTAATATTATCTTAATCAAATATTCATGAGAATGATTTTCTTTTCATATTTAGTGTTTTTTTTTAATCTGTATCAAAGTAAATCAGCACCATTTTCGCTAGGCCACTTTGTAAACAATTTCAGATGTAAAAAAGCAGAAGGTATTAACCCTCTGCTTTCTTCTTTTGTAGGATATTTTTAGATTTAACGGATCAACAAATCATCACGCTGTTATTACCAGAACACAGCATAAAGTACACATAATATAACCATGATGGCATAGGAAGCGATGTTGAATCCGCTTTGTGTTTTAAAGGTTTTATCTGTTAATGCAATCGCCCCTACGCTGTCATCTGTTTTCGTTGAGGTTAAGCTCACTAAACCAATCACGACAGTTGTAAACATAAAGGTGTACATCATTTGATCAAGGAATGGCATACCTAAAGGCATTAATTTTAGGAATAGAGCAAATGGTATAGATAAAACCACACCAATAATTGCACCTTTTGCGTTTGTTTTTTTCCAGAATAAGCCTAATAGGAATACAGCTAAAATACCTGGGCTTACTAAGCCAGTATATTCTTGAATATATTGGAATGCCTGATCGATACCACCCAATAATGGTGCGATAAAACAAGCAATAATCAGAGCAACAACCGCACTAATACGCCCCACATTCACTAAGCGTGTTTCAGAAGCTTTAGGTCCAACATATTCTTTATAAATATCCATCGTGAAAATAGTCGCGATAGAGTTAAGCATGGATGCTAAAGACGAAACAATAGCCGCCGCAAGTGCTGCAAAAACAACGCCTTTTGCACCTACAGGCAAGAACTGTGTTAACCAAGGATAGGCTTTGTCAGCTTGTGCTAGCGTTGGAATATGCTGTGGAGCCATTGTGCCTAACCCTGCCATTAAGTCTGGATTAGTAGTAATAACAAATGCAGCAATCCCCGGAACAACGACAAGAACAGGAACAATTAATTTTAAGAATGCGGCAAACACTAGCCCTTTTTGCGCTTCATTTATAGATTTAGCAGCCAAAGCACGCTGAATAATGTATTGGTTAAAACCCCAATAATAAAGGT
Organism: Proteus sp. G2669; assembly: GCF_009915245.1. Taxonomy (NCBI): domain Bacteria; kingdom Pseudomonadati; phylum Pseudomonadota; class Gammaproteobacteria; order Enterobacterales; family Morganellaceae; genus Proteus; species Proteus sp. G2669. The sequence goes on from NZ_JAABLX010000050.1 coordinate 284,668, forward strand.
TAGCAACCCATAAACCACCAATTAGCACAGCAATACCCGGTAAGTTCATAAACTGCGGATTATCTTTTTCTAAGATCATTTTAAAGTGATCGGGCGCGGCTTGTGTCATTTTACTTAAGCCTTCCATGATCCCGCCATCACCACCGATATAGCTGACAGCTAATACCGTAGTAAATAAACCACCGAGAATAAGGAAGAATACTTGCACCACGTCTGTCCACGCAACGGCAGAAAGGCCACCATAAAGTGAATAAACAACGGCAAATAATGCCAAACCAATAATGGCATACATCATTGGTACACCTAAAATGGTTTCTAGTGCCAATGAGCCTAAATAAAGTACAGATGTTAAGTTAACAAAGATAAATAATGCGAGCCAGAATACTGCGAGGATCGTTTTTAGGTTACGGTTTTTAAATCGATTCTCAACAAATTCAGGAATGGTATAAATACCTTTTTCGATAAATACAGGTAAAAAATACTTCGCCACAATAATCAGTGTCAGTGCAGCCATCCATTCATAAGAAGCGATAGCAAGACCAATGGAGAAACCAGAACCTGACATACCAATAAATTGTTCTGCTGAAATATTAGCGGCAATAAGCGAAGAACCAATTGCCCACCAAGGAAGGGTTTTACCTGCTAAGAAATAGTCCTTTGTTCCTTTTTTCTCACCATCCTTTGAACGAGAAACCCACAATCCTAGACTAATAATGATGACAACATAGAGGGCAAAAATTGCATAGTCTATTGTGCTTAATCCAACACCTTCTGTATGCATAATATTTTCCTTTCAGACCCATAGAGAGAATAGATTTTTAATGTAAACGTTTTCACAATCTTTTTCCGTTACTCCCTTCACAATTTTGTCGCTTATGTTACGTAAATGCATCTAAAAATAAAAAACAAACGATTACCATGACGAGTAAAGCCAAATTTTCACTAAAAACCCTCTCTTAATATTTATCCAAGAAGAAAGTATCTTAAAATAAAATTTAAAAAAACATTAAAATGATAACGATTACACAGATTAAGTAAGAATGGCTTTTAAGGTGATGATGATCCTCATTAAGAGGATCGACAATATTATAAAAATAAGTGGTGTGGTTAAGAGAGATGGCTAAGATTAAAAACAGAATTACGTTGAACTAAAGTAGGTGAAAAAATACGTTGTTTTTGTTCGAGGACTTCACCTTTAGATAGTCTAATAGCCAACGTAGCAGCCTGTTCGGCCATCATTTGTACCGGATAACGCACGGTTGTTAAGCGAGGATGGATATAACGAGCAATTAATACATCATCAAAACCAATAACAGAGATTTTTTCAGGTACAGGGATCTCATTTTCATCGAGAACAGACAAAGCACCAGCAGCCATAAAATCGTTGTAAGTCACTACGGCTGTAAAATCGATTGATTTCGTTAACAGGTGCATCATTGCTTTTTCACCGCCTTCACCTTCAGGCTCACCATACTCAATATAACTTTCGGGCAATATGATGTTATTGGCTTCAAGAGCAGCCTTATAACCCGCAAGGCGTTGAGTAGTATCCTCAATATGATGCGTGGAAGAGATATAAGCAATCTTGGTGTGCCCTTGGCGAATAAGATGTTCTGTTGCCATCCATGCCCCTTTGTAATTATCTAAAGCGACACAGCGTTCCGCAATTTCAGGAATAAAGCGGTTAATCAGTACCATACTTTTGACTTCATGAGCATAAGCTAGTAATTCTTCATCAGAGAGTGCTTTTGAGTGGATCACTAAACCATCACAGCGACTATTAATTAGCAACTCTATAGATTGACGTTCGTCTTGTGCATCATGATAGCCATTACACACCAAAATATGTTTTCCCGCTTGTCTTGCCACATTATCAACCGCTTTCACCAATGTGCCAAAAAAGGGATCAGAAACATCATGGACTAAGACACCTAAAGTTTGTGTACTTTGACTGACCAATGCTCTAGCCGCTGCATTAGGTCGATAACCTAGTTTTTGCATTGCCGCATTAACTGTTTCTACTGATGTCTTACTTGCTTTCGGCGAGTTATTAATGACTCTTGACACCGTAGCAACAGAAACTCCCGCTTCTTTTGCTACATCTTTGATAGTCGCCATATCCACCTCATGGATCACCTTTCTTCATTATCAAAAAATAACGGGTTGTTAATCTAAGACTAAAGAAAAAAGGAAATAATAAAATTTAAGTGGCTTGATTATCAGCGAAGAAGTGAAATTTAAAAAGTAAAAAGATCAAATAAATAGTGAAAAGGAAAGCGTTTACACTTTCCTTTTATTGTTAAGAGTAAAACTTATAGATAGTTTGGCTATTCCATGGCGTATTCGCAGGTAAAACACCTTGATTTTCATGCCATTCAGGATGATTCGGCCCATCAGGAAAGTATTGTGTCTCTAAAGCTAATCCAGAATAATTACCATAACGGCGACTTTTTCCTTTTATTCCAGCTAAAAAGTTACCTGTATAGAATTGAATAGAAGGCAGAGTAGTAAAAACATCCATTTTAAGCTCGCCTTCAGGTGCAATGACTGTTGCAATAGGTGCTTTATCGTCGATAGCCTGTTTATCTAAAATAAATGCATGATCATAACCACTCGCTGCTTTTTGACACTCATCAACCATAAAATCAAGACCAATGCGTTTTAATTTACCAAAATCAAATCCTGTTCCTACAACGCTCACAAACTCTCCAGTAGGAATATTGCCTTCGCCATTTTTCAAATAATGAGAAGCGCAGATTTTTAAATCGTGCTCAAGCGCTGTGCGTTCAGTGTGTTCACCTGCAAGGTTAAAATAGGCATGGTTAGTTAAACTAAGTGGCGTGGTTTTATCACTTATTGCCTGATAATCGATACAAACTTCATTATTATCAGTGAGTGTATAAGTCACACTAGCTTTGAGTGTACCGGGAAAACCTTGGTCACCATCATTTGAAATCAATGAAAAGGTCACTGATTGAGATGATTGTGCCGTGATCCCCCAACGACGATGACTGAAGTTTTGTTTACCACCATGTAATGTGTTTTTACCTTCATTAGCACTGATTTGATATTCTTGCCCTTCTAATACGAATTTTGCACCAGCAATACGATTGGCAAAACGCCCTACTGTGGCCCCCAAATAAGCTGTTTGCTGTTTATGGGTATTCATATCTGCAGAGCCTAACAAAACATCTCGACGGTATCCATTAACAGGTACAATACAAGTTAACCAAGTCGCACCAATATCCATTAAAGAAATCGACATACCAAAACGATTTTTAAGCACGACCACTTGTGCAGGATTTCCGTCTGATGCAGGTTGTGCAGTCATTTGTTCTGGCTCTAGAAATCGAATTTCATTAGTCGCCATTATTTTGCCTCCGAATAGCCCGCCCCTTGGCTTGCAGAGCAGACATAAATAGTTTCTTTCAACCCTGTTAAGGCTTCATATTGCGCTTTAACAGAGTCAACGACCTTATCCACTAAATCTGGTGTCACTAATGCTACGACACAACCGCCAAATCCACCACCAGTCATTCTCACACCACCACGATCACCGATCACCGATTTCACGATTTCAACCAATGAATCAACCTCTTTGACTGTGATTTCAAAATCATCACGCATTGAGTGATGTGATTGCATCATTAATTGACTCAATGTGGTTAAATCACCACGACGTAAAGCTTCTGCAGCATCTAATGTACGACTATTTTCAGTAATAACATGGCGTGCCCGACGATAAACCACATCACTCATTACTGCTTTTTTAGCGAGTAGATCCTCTAATGTGGCATCTCTTAATGCAGTCACATTTAAAATATGAGCAACCTCTTCACACTGTTGGCGACGGGTATTGTATTCGCTATCAACTAAGCCACGCTTTTTATTGGTATTGATAATCATCACAACCATATTTTCGGGCATCGTTACGGCTGACGTTTCTAGTGAACGACAATCGATTAATAGTGCATGATTTTCTTCACCACAAGCCGAAATAAGCTGATCCATAATGCCACAGTTACAGCCAACAAATTGGTTTTCTGCTTTTTGGCCATTTAATGCAATCTCTTTTTGGCTAATAGGTAATTGATAAAGTGTTTTAAGCGTTTGACCAATAGCCACTTCTAACGCAGCGGAGGAGCTTAATCCCGCGCCTTGAGGGACATTTCCTGATATTGCGATATCCATACCATGAAAAGAATAATTGTCTTTTTGTAGAAAATGAATAACACCCCGAACATAATTCGCCCACATTTTATTAGGTAAAAATTCAATGGTGTTATCGAGGCTAAATTCATCAACCTCATTTTGGTAATCAACTGCAATCACTCGAATAATGTTATCTTCTCGTTTTGCTGCGGCGACGACCATTTGATAATTAATAGCACAAGGTAAAACAAAACCATCATTATAATCAGTGTGTTCACCAATAAGATTTACTCTTCCTGGCGCTTGAATAAAATGTGTAGGCGCATAACCAAAAATAGATGTAAATGAACGAGTCACATTATTAATAAGTGCCTGCATAATAAATCCTTAGCTTAAAATTAAGTAATAAAATCCCACCACATCATTATGTAAATAATGAGATGTTTGGTTTAATTTATTTGGTGCGCAAAAAGCAGATTAACTAAAATACCTTGCCATATTGCAGGTTATTAACGTTGCTCTTTATAATGAATGTCACTTAATTGACGTAAATTATTTGCCGCTTGTTCTGGTGTTAGGTCTCTTTGCGATTCCGCCAGCATTTCATATCCCACCATATATTTACGCACAGTGGCTGAACGTAATAATGGCGGGTAATAAAGTGCATGTAATTGCCAATGATCGGTATTTCTGCTGTCTTTAAAAGATGGCGCAAAATGCCACCCCATTGAATAAGGGAAAGAGCAATGAAATAAATTGTCATAACGGCTGGTTAGTTTTTTCATTGCAATAGCCAGATCATCGCGTTGAGCGCTATTTAACTCATTCATTCGACGAATATGCGTTTTAGGTAATAACATTGTTTCATAAGGCCAAGCTGCCCAATAAGGCACTATTGCCAGCCAATGCTCAGTTTCAACAACGGTTCGGCTTGCGTCTTTACATTCAGCATCAACATAATCAATTAATAAATTACGCCCGTATTTTTCAAAATACGTTTTCAAATGTGTATTTTTTTTCGCTAGTTCATTAGGTAAGAAATCACTCGCCCAAATTTGCCCATGAGGATGCGGTTGGGAACATCCCATTGTTTCACCTTTATTCTCGAACACTTGAACCCAAAGGTATTCTTTACTGAGCTCTTCTATTTGGTTATCCCAAGTATCGACAATTTTACGTAAGCTACTTAAAGGCAATTCAGGTATTGTTTTTCCATGATCAGGCGAAAAACAGATAACGCGACTAATTCCTCTTACTGCTTGTGTTTGAAATAAAGGATTTGATGAAGGATCAACATCATATTCATCTTGTAATAACGCGGAGTGATCGTTATTAAAGACATACGTTCCGGTATAATCTGGATTTTGATCACCAGAAACACGTATATTATTTGGGCACAAATAACAATGCGGATCATAAGAGGGAAGGGTCGCAATCTGAGGTTTTTCATCTTTACCATTCCAAGGTCGTTTCGCTCTATGAGGTGAAACCAAAATCCACTGATCAGTGAGTGGATTATAGCGACGATGAGGATGTTCAACAGGATCAAAAATCAGTTTTGACATAACCTTCTCTCTTATTTATTCAAGATTATCTGAATACTGTAAATCTTATTTCAGATAACCATTTGGGTTTTGTGACTGCCAACGCCAAGCATCAGCAGCCATATCATCAATTGAACGAATGGCTTTCCAATGCAAATCTCTCTCTGCTTTTGCGGGGCTTGACCAACATTCAGCGATATCACCAGGGCGGCGAGCTTGTAGTTGATAAGGGATCGGTTTACCACTGGCTTTACGAAATGCTTCAATCATTTCTATCACGCTCGTGCCGTTGCCCGTTCCTAAATTATAAATATGAAGACCCGCTTTTTTACCTAATGCATTTAACGCAGCGATATGGCCATCCGCCAGATCCATAACATGAATGTAATCACGAACGCCTGTGCCGTCTTTTGTTGGGTAGTCATTACCAAACACAGCAACGTGTTCACGACGACCAATAGCGACTTGAGAAATATATGGCGTTAAATTGTTTGGAATACCTTTAGGATCTTCTCCCATCGTGCCTGATGGATGGGCACCAACAGGATTAAAGTAGCGCAGTAAACTGATAGACCAGCTCTCATCAGCAACATATAAATCAGATAAAATACGCTCAACCATATATTTACTGGTGCCATATGGATTGGTTGTACCACCAACAGGTGAATCTTCATTAATAGGTACAGATTGAGGATCTCCATAAACCGTTGCTGATGAGCTAAAAATAATACTTTTAACACCAGCATCTCGCATACAGCGCACTAACACCAATGTGCCATTAACATTGTTGTCATAATATTCAATCGGCTTTTGAACAGATTCACCTACTGCTTTCAATCCCGCAAAATGAATAACAGATTGAATTGTATGTTTAGCAAAAATTGATGCTAATAATTGATCATTACGAATATCACCATTGTAGAACAGTGGGCGTTTACCGGTTAATGCTTCAACGCGGTTAAGCACTTCTTCATTCGCATTGCTAAGGTTATCTAAAATAATTGGGGTCATACCAGCTTCAATCATTTGAACGCAAGTATGACTACCAATATATCCCATGCCACCTGTCACTAATATTTCCACATTCACCTCTTTTGATTCAATTCAACGGAAAAGAGCAAGACGGTTTCTGTTCACTGACACAGAGTTTAACAAGATCAACAAAATAATTTCGTGATCAAACCGACATTTAATGTAAACGTTTACACTCTTTTCGCACACGCTTATATTTTATAAAAACCTTAATTTAGAATTGTATTACAGCAAGTTAATAAAGCATGTAATACATCTCACCTCTTTATCACTAAAAACAACACCTAGTAAAAGTAAACGATTACATCCAAATTAATCTGTTAATTACATGATAAAACTGACATTCAATACGTTTTATCATACCTTATTAAGCTCCCCGCTAATATGTTTAAGCGGAGTAAGAACACTCCCCCTCTAGATAATTCGGGGAAAAACGAGTCAACGACTACATACAATAATCACCATTAATAAGCACATTGAATATATACTCTAAATAATTCAAGTCACAGCTAGGCGACAAGTAAATGAGTTGCTAGGAGCATGTATTAGTATGTGACTAGTACGAATAAACGCATGTAGTTTGAAGTATGACGAGTATTGAAGTATGACAAGTATTGAATGGAGAACATAATGAAACCGATTGTCTTGCTCTACCAAAACCTGCCCGAAACACTGTACAAAAAACTGTCTAACTTTGCTGATATCAAACAATTTAATACGCTTTCTTTAGACTCGAATGATTTTCGTTCAGCACTTGCCAATGCTTCTGGATTACTAGGCGCTGGTGGCAATATTGATAAAAATTTTATAGACCACGCCCCTCATTTAAAAGCGGTTTCAACCGTTTCGGTTGGCTATGATAATGTTGATGTTAACGCACTAACTAAACGCAATATAAAGCTAATGCACACGCCAACCGTACTAACAGACACCGTTGCTGACACTATGATGGCATTAGTGCTTGCTGTATCAAGACGTATCCCAGAGCTTGCAGATAATGTTAAACAAGGTTTATGGGTTAAAGGTATCACACCAGATTGGTACGGTACTGATGTTCATCATAAAACCATGGGTATTCTTGGTATGGGCCGAATTGGCAAAGCATTGGCACAACGCGCCCACTTTGGTTTTAATATGAATATTCTTTATCACTCAAGGACAGAGTATACTGATGCAAATGACCGTTTTGATGCTAAGTATTGTGATTTAGATACGCTACTACAGCAATCTGATTTTGTGTGTATCACCTTACCATTAACACCAGAAACACATCATTTAATAAGCCAAAATCAGTTTTCGATGATGAAGCCCGACGCTTATTTAATTAATGCAGGTAGAGGAGCTGTCGTTGATGAAAAAGCATTAATTAATGCGCTAGAACAAAAAGAAATTGCAGGTGCTGGGCTTGATGTTTTTGAAACAGAGCCACTGTCGCTGTCATCACCTTTATTGAGCATGAAAAATGTGGTTGCCGTTCCACATATTGGATCTGCGACAAAAGAAACTCGCTACGCAATGGCCGAATGTGCGGTAGATAATCTGATTGCGGCACTGAGTGATAACGTAAAAGAAAACTGCGTTAATTTCTAAAGTAGTAAATAGATCTTTTTGAGGTACAAAAAAAGGTAATGGAAATTTACCATTACCTTTTTATTATATTTTTAATTTAAGCGGGATCTACGTGAGCCATCACACTTAATATCTGCTTATTTTGCAAAACATTATTGCGAGCACTAACGACAATCTCATGGCTTTCGCTAACAGTGAGATCCCCTTTTATTTCAAGATGTACATCTACCAATAAATAATCACCTGAACGGCGGGTTTTTAAATCATGCACACCTTGCACACCTGGGGTTGTAATCAGCTTCTGTTTAATTTCTTCCAAGGTTTCTTCGTCTGCCCCTCTGTCCATTAAATCTTGCAAGGCTTGATAAGTAAAACGCCATCCCATACGGCCAACAAATAAACCTACAATTAATGCTGCAAGCGGATCGAAGAACTTAAATCCAGCAAGACTACCAAGAATACCAATAGCAACAACTAATGAAGAGGCGGCATCTGAGCGCGCATGCCATGCATTCGCGACCAGCATATTAGAATCTACTTTTTTAGCGACACCAAGCATGTAACGAAAAAGCCCTTCTTTGGCCGCTAACGCTAATAAAGCAACATACAATGCAACGCGATGGACTTCAGGAATAGTTGAGGGATCTAAAACTTTATGGATTGCAGAAACCACCATGCCTAAGCCGACAATTAATAAAATAGTTCCAAGGATAAGTGAAGCTGCGTTTTCATAACGCAGATGACCATAAGGGTGATCTGCATCAGGTTGTTTTTGACTGCCTTTATTAGCAATTAAAACAACAAAATCAGCAATAAGATCAGAAAGTGAGTGAATACCATCTGCAATTAAGCCTTGAGAGTGTGAGAAAAAACCTACGGTAATTTGCCAAATGGATAAAAAAACATTAACAAAAATACTCACTAACGTGCTTTTTTTAGCTGCTTTAAACTTTTCAGACTGCGTATTACTAGCCCGATCCAACTCAATATCATCAATGTGATTATGTGTCATAATAATAATCTTATTTGGTTTTAAATAGCCTACTCTATTTATAATAGCTAAATAGAGTTCCATAGGTTATTTCAGGTTCCATAACTCATTGGTGAGGATAAAGGACGACTCTGAATAACAATCCAGTTTAGGGACTAAGATTGCTGTCCAGACATCATATTGAGATGTCATTACCTATTAATATGCCATATTTAATTCTTTATGTCTCTTATTTTTACTAATAAAATCTTATAGATACAGAACAATAATATAATTGATAATCATTCTTTTATGCATTTTCTCTTTGAGAACAAGGTAAAGATTTTTTATTTTTAAGACGATATTATTAATTGCTTTTCTGTCAGTAAGTTAAGGTGTATAACTTATTTTAATTATATTTTTGATATTATTTCAGCCAGTATTTACTTTTTTATGATTTATAATGTAAAGCAGTAAATAATCATTCTCACTCTTATTTAAAACACAGATCACAGCTATTTTTCACTATTATGTAATAATAGTAAATATTTTAAACTAACGCTAAGTGAGGTTTGTAATGTATAAGAAAATCCTAGTTCCTATTGATATTTTAGAAGATGAACTTTCTCAGGAACTGATCGCTCACATTGAACAAATTGCAAAGGTGGGTAAACCTGAGATCCACTTCCTCACCGTTATCCCTAACGCCGAACTTTTCTTTGGTATTGAATTTGCGGCTATTCCTGAAAAATTCAAAGATTCATCAGAACGCACTCGTCTTGCTTTTGTCGCACTACAAGAAATGATCAAAGATGCGAAAATTCCTGATGAGCAAATTATATGTAATGTGGGTGTTGGTAATGCAAAAGATGAAATTTTAGAATATGCCCGCCACATTGACGCTGATTTAATTGCGATTGCTTCGCATCGACCTAATGTTTCATCCTACTTATTAGGTTCAACAGCATCATCTATTGTACGTCATGCAAAAATGTCAGTTTTAGTTATCCGTTAATCTGTCACTTCAATAATAACAAAGCCCTTTGTTTCAATAACAAAGGGCTTTTAGTAAATTAAGGTCGTTTTAAATAAAGCTAGCTGTTATTTTTTAACTGAATCTTGGACAGTATCAGCAGCAGACCAAATACGGTATTTCACATCAACGTCTTTTGGTGCATAAATAACAATAGGTAATTTGCTGTTATAACGAATGAAGGCATCAGAGCCCATATTGGCCTGAACAAAAGCATCTTTCTTCGTGTTATCCGCACAACCCATCATAGTAGACATTGGGCCATTTAAATCACTAACAACGTAATAGCTATAGCCCCAACCTTCTAAATTCTTTTCATCTAGTTCAGCACCAAACCACTGATGATTACAATCTACTTTTAGCTCTTTACCAACGATTAGCTCAACTTGGTAATTACCTTCATTATCTTTTTGTTCTAACTCGATAACATGACGAACTTGATTTTCTTGAGCTTTAGGATAAGGCGCAACTTTATCTAAACTGTCGGTAGCTTGTGCACACGCAGATAAAGACATAGCTGCTACTAAAGATAATATTACTTTGTTCATCACTTTCTCCATTTTTACAGCGAACACTTCGCTGTTAATAAAATTAGTCAGATGTTTTTATTGCTCATTATCTGAATACTAATATTTTTAGTGCTTGAATGCTAACATCTTAGTAAATATCACTATGAGAGGATAATTCTGAATGTTTTAAAAAGAAAAATCATGTTTTTTTATGAAATGTAAATTTGTGATACTCCACCATGCAGATATCCAATCTATGATTATACTGAAATAGAGACCCAATTTCTTTTCATAGGAGGTTATATGTTCTCAGATCAACAAACCCTTGTTTCTCAATTAAGAAACAGTGATCCTCGCTTTCAGGCTCTCTACGATAAACATCATCGACTCAATCAAGAAATTGCAAAATTAGAAGGCCCTAATGGAGCAGGCTATAATGATGAAGTGGTCAAACTAAAAAAAGAAAAACTTCATCTCAAAGATGAAATGCAAAAAATACTTCAGAGAAGTGAAAAATAATGTTCTTTTTAAAGCGATGATAGATGTCATCGCTTTTTATGATTAAAAGCAAAGATATCACCCCATAAAGATGCATAATTAATGTATCTTTTGTTTTTTTAGGGGTTCAACATGTCATCGATCCACGGTCATGAAGTTTTACAAATGATCCTTTCTTCAGATACCGCTTTTACCAAAGCGTCACTTATTGATGCTATTCATCAGCAATTTGGCAATGACTCTCGATTTCATACTTGTTCAGCTGAAAATATGACAGCAACTGAATTAGTTGATTTCTTAGAAAAAAAAGGGAAATTTATTCCTGCTGAAGGTGGTTTTACGACAAGTGAAAATAAAATTTGTCGCCATTGATAAATATACAATTTAAAACTCGATTGCCAGTGATTTCCTTTTCTAGTTAATGTGCTTTTAACTTTAAAAAATAAAAGACCATTATTTCTGGCAATCGTAAGGACTTTATTTATTGAACTTTAATCATCATCTGTTTGTAACCAAGAATCATCTTCCCAAACACTTTGAATAAGTTCCATAATATGTTCGTGCTTAGTTTCATCTTTTATGCCTGTAACTTGAATTGAGTTCATGCTACTAAAAGCGATACGAAACTGCATATCTGGGTATTCTGGAATAATCTTTTTTCTTAGTTCGTGTTCTAAAAGCGGAAATAATGAGTCGGTTATCTTAGATTGTTTATTAAATAAAATTTCCACACGCATTGGTTTCACCATTTAAAGGCAAATAAACTGTATATAAATACAGTATTATATTCTAGGAAAAAAGAAAAGCCTTTTTACTAAAATTTTTTCATCATTGTTCATTAAATAATTTTTTAGCGTCTCTATAGGCTTAATGATAAGATGCATAATAAATACAACATTGCTAAGAGAGAAAGATATGTCAGGAAAAAGAATTTCTCGTGAGAAACAAACCATTCAAAAAATGGTTTCTCTTTATGCAAAATCACACTCTGAAACCGACTCAGATTATTATCAAAAATTAATCGATTACGCCTACAACAGATTAGATAAATGTCGCTATGGTGAAGACAAACCCGCCTGTAAGCAGTGTCCTATCCATTGTTACCAACCTATAAAAAGAGAAACCATGAAACAAATCATGCGTTGGGCTGGTCCACGGATGCTGATTTATCATCCAATTTTGGCAATACGTCATCTTATTGATGATAAAAAACCGGTACCTCCGCTTCCTGAAAAAAAGCGTACTATTCGTTCAACTGAAAAATAAAGTCAGATTTATTCAATCGATATAAAACATGTTCCGCTAAAGGGTGAGTTTTATCTAATGCGGGATGAAAGAAGTTATCAAATTGATGCATACCTAATTTTTGCATCACACCTTGAGACGGAAGGTTTGGAACAGCAGTAAAAGCAACAACTTCATCTAGTTTCAACGTTTCAAAAGCAAATTTAAATACAGCTAAAGCGGCCTCATAAGTATATCCCTTACGCCAATGCTTTTGTCCTATACGCCAGCCAATTTCTACACAAGGACTAAAAGGTAAAGAGGCAGCTGGAATATTTAACCCAACAAAGCCAATAAATTCTTGGATTTTTTTTAATTCAACCGCCCACATTCCCCATCCATTTTGCTGAATAAATTTTTCACGGATAGTCTCAACCATTTTATCGCTTTCTAATTGAGATAAAGTGCAAGGAAAGTAACGCATCACTTCAGATGAGGAGTTAACTTCATAAAAAAATGGCGCTTTATCACTTTCACGCCATTCTCGTAAGTGTAGTCTAGGAGTCTCTAAATTCATCGTTATTCTCTATTTATACAGAGTTAAGGTAATATCGATAAAATAGGACAAGCAAAAAATAATGAAAAGAAGACTTATTTTTTATTTTCTTTTAGTTGGTTTTCTACAGGTGCCGTTACTTTATCTTTATTTACATTAGCACTTTCTTTGATTGAAACCACTCGTTGTTGAGCAACGGATTTAGCTTGATGTTCAACTTGCTCTGATTGCCCTGTAAAAATACCACCACGCTTAATAGACATACTTCCACAACGACTGGTACCACGTAACTCACCATGCTCTAAAATATCTAGATTATTTGCAGCACAAATGCCTTTAACAAAACCATCAATAATAATATCAGGCGCAGTTAATTCACCTTCAACTTGTCCTGCATGCATAACACGAATAACACCATCTTTGACATTAATATTTCCTGATACTTTACCCCAAATTTGGATATCGCCATCGACATTAATATCACCTTGGAATACCGTTCCTTTCGCAATAATAGTATACAGTTTCTGCTCTGGCATCGGTTTTTTCTCTTCTGTTATGACTGGTGTAACAGGTTCTGCTACTTTTGGTGTTTCAGTTTTACGACTAAACATAGCGGTTTTTTTTAACCTCAAAGTCATGGAATAAATAATAATGCTAAAAATTAGGATCAAGATAATCAAAAACTCTCCTGCCATTTTAGAACGCCAAAAGGCGATTAATGCAAGAGTCCAAATTATCCATATCCCACTAAATATAATATTTCGCAGTGTCCGCTTATTCTCCATAATTAGCTATACCCTACCTCCCTGACAATAAATACACTTATGCATTCACTATTTTAATAAATTTACGCTAAGCATGATGCCAGTAATAAGGCTATTATTACCTTTTAGTTTATTGATTTGTCCCTTAAGAGAAATTGCATAAATAGAATAAAGCTATAAAGCTATTTATTTAAATAACCCAAATTTAATGTAAGTAACTTGTGAAAACATCACTCTTTTTTAGATAAATATTTTTTAATACAAATTAACATCATATGTACATACTTATCTTTTTATTTAGAAAAAATATTTAAACTTAACAAACTCTTCTCTATTTGCTTCTACTGAAAATCTGAGACTATAGTCGCATAAATGAAAAGCAGTGAGAAAAAGAACTACCTCTTCTTAATAAGAACAAACTTATTTTTTATTAAATTTTTGTTTTCCATTTTATAGAACTTATAAAAACGCAAGTTATAATAACGGAACGTTATTTAAAATAAATGAATTTAATTTAATTTAATCTTAAGTTTTCTTACACACAAAAAACGCTCAATTAATCTAAAAAAACAGCAACAAATCGATATCAAATAAACTACAATTAAAAAACAAAGAATATAGTTACATTTTAAATACACTTACTATCTCTTTACACTGTAAAGAAAAACAATAAATCCAACTATTTGTTATACAATACATTTAATAATAAAAAAATAAAGTGTAAATTATTTATTACATAAATATGTTTAGCATCCTTTATTGTTACTGATTAAATTTTTTCTATCTTTAATTTTCTTTTGCAAATCATTAATAACATCTTAAAATCAACAATGCTCCTTATCTTAAATTAGCAATAGAAATTCAATGTCTAATATCTAAAAAAAAACCACATCAAATTAAAGAAAACATTCTTTTTTTTATTTTTAATAGCATTTAAATAATAAAGAAGTGTTTTTATAAATACTATTATATTTATTTTTATAAAAACACAGTGATACTTATATAATGATTTTTTGGGCGAAAAATGAATACCATACAATGTGATAATAAAAACCAATATGATTGCTTGATTCAAAAGAAATCTTATTTTTATCCACAATATCAAATACTAGAAAATGAACAAAAAGCACTCTTTATAATACGAAAAAACACACTTATTTTACAAAACTGCACTGATACAGTAACAGTTAATCAAGATCAGATTATTTTTTTACAGCAAGGTAATTACACAATAAAAACACCCGCTACAGAACCAGCAGAGATTATTTACATACCTCTCTCTGATGATTTTTTAAGAGATTTCACATCAAAATACAATGATATTCTGAGTCAAATAGAAAGAGATGAAGATTTTTCGAGTGCATTTATCTGTTTCCAAAATTCGCCTCTTATACAGTTTTGTAGTAATGGTTTTGAATATATTACTATTCACTCTTGCCCTG
Source organism: Proteus sp. G2669 (assembly GCF_009915245.1). NCBI lineage: Bacteria > Pseudomonadati > Pseudomonadota > Gammaproteobacteria > Enterobacterales > Morganellaceae > Proteus > Proteus sp. G2669. Next base: position 299,961 of record NZ_JAABLX010000050.1, read on the forward strand.
AAACATTTACACAGTTACGAATTGAAGAACTTTTAATCCTTTTGCTTTCAACAGAACAAGGCTCAGATTTAATGGCATTATTGCGCCAACTCAGTCACCGCCAAATCGATCGCTTAAAACTGTTTATGGAAAAAAATCACTTAAAAAATTGGAAACTCAAACAATTTGCTCGTGAATTTGGTATGGGATTAACAACATTTAAAGAGCTTTTTAACCATGTCTATGGAACGTCCCCAAGAACATGGATTTGTGAAAGAAGGATCATTTATGCACATCAGTTACTACTTACCACTGAAATGAGTATCGTTGATATATCAATGGAATCTGGTTTTTCAAGTCAATCTTACTTTACACAAAGCTACCATCGTCGTTTTAACATGACACCGAGCAAAGCGAGAAATCTTAGATTAAAATTATAAAAAATCCGGTCGATTATCATAATATAAAAAAGCCATTCATCGTTAGAATGCTTAGAATTTATTCTTATGAGTGAGTTGTATATCGTGATAAAAGAAAATAAATTTCCTCCCCAACCTCATTATTATGACTACTTAGCATTACTAAAAAAAATGATGGCTGGCAATGATAAAAAAACTGTAGATAGACTATTTAACCTACAGTTTTCTTTGCATATCAATGAAAATATTACTAACGAATACAATATAAACGAGCAACAGATAAAAATATTATCTCGCGTACTATGCCGTGAAAGTTTAGATAGCTTATTACAATCCACTTGGTTTTTACGGAAAAAACATTGCTTTATCGCTATTACTAAAGAGGATATTCGCGACATCATTGAGATTTCCCGTTCTTTTCATCCACCGCGGTTATATTCTGCTTTTACTGTAATGGATTGGGATCAGTCATTAAGAGCAACCGTTAATATCAATGAGCATATGCGCTTAATTCAAGCCATTATAAAACCACTTTTTATTTGGTGGGCTCAACATATTACACCTCAATTATTCACCCTTTATGAAACAAAAAAAGAGCTTGAGCTTCAAATTAAGCAATGTGAAAACATTAAGTCATTTGAAAAAAAACAATTATCAAATATAAAAGACTCTTTTCTATCTTTAGATGATATCAATATTAAACTTAGTACAGATAATGTTAGATTGATTGTCATTAATGACTTATTACAAAAAAGTATTCAGTTACTCTTAGAACATTGGGAGACCGAACCAGTCTTTAATATTGAAATAACTAATACATTAGATTATATACGTAATGTGACACCGAATTCTGAACTATTAAAACCTTTATGGGAGATTTTAAATAGTATTCCAGAGGCTCCTGAAAATTGTCATATACTAAAACATTGGTTATTAGAAAGGGATCTTTGTTTAAAGAATGATCTATTTTTATGGAAATAAATAAAAATCAGCTCTTCTTTTAAAGAAAAAAGAGCTGATACTATCATTTAATCATTTATTTAACGTCTAAAACTTCAATTGTCACAATAGACATTGATTCCGGTGGTACTTGTCCAGGAACACCATTTTTCCCATAGCCACCACCTGGTTTTATATAAATTTTAGCTTTACCATTGATACCAGCTTTAGCAATAAAGGTATTCAGTGGTAATGGTAGTTGGCGGTAAGGTAAAGTAAGTGGTTTAGCTTTATCATAATTAAGCGTTACAGTTCCGTCAGTTAACTCTTCATGCATCGTAAATATAACCGTTTTACCTGCAATTGAATCAACAGGTTTACCTGCAATTGAATCAACAGGTTTACCCTGTTTTAAAATTTTAAAATAGGTATTATCGTCATACTGTATATAATTTTGTTTTTGAATCTCAGATAGAATAGACTTATTGCGTTGAGCATTATCTTTACCAATAATTGAATAAGCATAAGCAAGTTGCCCTGCGATCATTTGCCCTTCACCTGCTATTTTCTCAAGCTGCTCTTTCAATGTTTTATTTTCTTTTAATACATTGCTTGTCTCAGTATTAGCTTTCGCTAATTCAGCTTCTTTTGCCTTAATTTTCTCGTTTAATTGCGTACTCTTTTCTTCTAAAGATTGAGTTAATGCACGTTGAGTTTCAAGCTGTTTAGTGATATCAAGCATCTCTTTTTGGGTGTCAGCTAATGTCTTTTCTTGCTGTTTTGATTGCCCAATTGCTTCTGTTTGCTGTTGCTTTAACACACTAATTTGCTGTGTGCTTTCTATATTTTGTTTTTCTAATTGTGCTTTTACATCAGCTAATTGATTACTTAATTTATCAACAGCATTTTGTTTTTCAGTAAGCTGCTTTTCCAATAATGCAGAGGCCTTGGCACTTTCTGTTTGACTCACTGTTAATTGTGCTAATGCAATATTACTTTCTTTAAATTGCGTATCTAATGCTTGATATTTAGCTGACAATTCATTTTGTGCTTTTTCTAATTTAGCAATTAAATTATTTTTATCTGTAATTAAATTATCAACCGCTTTTTCACCTGCAGATAAGTTTTTTTTCAGGTCAGCTAATTCTGTTATTTTACTCTCTAATTGTAATTTTAATTCTGGTATAGCTTTCAGCTTTTCATCAGCCTGCTCTTTTTGCTGTTGAACAGCTAAAAGTGATTTATTAAGTTGAGTTTGTTCTTGGTTATTCTTTTCAACTTGTGTTTTTAATTGTGCTATCTCTTGACGTTGTTCATCAACAAGTTTGTTATTAGCATCTTGTTGTTTTTCTGCATCTGCTACTTTTAATGCAAGCTCTTTAGATAAATCTTCACGTTCTGATGTAATTTTCAATAATGTACTTTGTAGTTTCTCTATCTCTTTTTTCGCAGTATTATCTTTTAATAAAGATTGTGCCTGCACAAACTGAGATTGAATATCTTCTTTTTCTTTTTTAATGGTTGCTAATTGGCTCTGTACATCAGCCAGTTGCTTGGCCAAATTAGTTTGTTCATTGGTTATTGTCGATAACGACTTTTCTAATGCTATTATTTCTTTATTTTTTACAGCTTCTAGCTTGGCTAATTCTTGTTCTTTTTGTTCACGACTACCTTGGAGTAATTGTTCAGCTTGTACATATTGAGCTTGGACATTTTCTTTTTCTTGCTCGATTTTAGTCAATAATGTTTGTTTTTCATTTAATTGACTTAATAGTTTTTCTTGTTCGGCTTTCGTACTCTCAAGTAACTTTTGTAACTTATCAATTTCTTTTTTAGCACTATCATCTTTTAGTAGCGCTTGAGCCTGCAAATACTGAGATTGTAATTGCTCTTTTTCTTGCTCAAGTTGAGTAAACTTCACTTCTAAATTTTTAAGTGTTTCTGATTGTTTTTCGAAATCTTGTTGTTGTTTTGCTAGCTCTGTGTTTTTTGCAGTTGTTGCACTTAACACGTTTTCTTTATCGGCTAATTGCTTAATTAATAAATCACGTCCTTCTTTTGTTTCTTTCAGGTCTGTTTGTAGCTTGGCAACAGCTTGTTTCAATGTATCATCATTGAGTAAGTTATTTGCAGTCGCTAATTTTTCTTCTGTTTCAGCCAGCGATAGTTCCAATTGCTTAATTTGGTTATTCGCATTTTGAAGTTTTTCTAAATGTTCCTTTAACGCTAGTGTTTGCTCTGTATATTTCTGATACAGAGTTTGATATTTATTTCTTGTGTCGGCTAAACGATTCAACAACGTTTTATTAAAAAGAGGTTGTTTATGATCGAGCACAGAGCGATTAAATTGATATACAAAATGGAAAGGAATTGCAGTCACAGAATAAAATGTGCCTGGAATAATATCTAATAATAAATTTTGATTTTGTTGAGGTTTTGAATAGCTTTCTTTCGAATAAAGCGCTAATGGATTATAGACCGTCGCATTATTTCTATACTGATATCGATTAAGATCTTCGGGTGTAAACTGAGGTTTAATCGGAACAAATGAGAGTAATGGGGTCAAATAACGAGTATTATCACTCTTAAATTTAGAATAATCTGAAGGTAAGACTGGGCAATTTTCAGCCAGCGTGATATCAGGTGTCTTTACAGGCTCGACAACCTGATTATCTATTTCTGCTGGTGTAGAAGGCTTAACTCGTTGCTCTGGCTTGTTTTGTTGAGATACCGTTGTTGTACGGTTTACTCCACGATTAGCCTGACCAGTTCTCGTTGACGATGAAATTGTAGCAGATGTTTTAGGCTCAATTTTAATTGGCTCTTGCGTTTCAAAATAACGATCAAAATCTTCAATAACAGAATTAAACTCATTATTGGCAAACGACAGTGTTGGAAACAGCATAAAAGCGAGACAAACACTCTGCTTTAATTTCATAGTAATTATTCACCTAGTTTTTTCAATGTCGAATTAACTGACATAATCGACAGATAGCGAACTTTTGCACACAAAACTTCTGTTTTTGATTCAATACTCATTTTTAGTAAATCTAAGCTATCTTTACTTGCAGTACCTTGAACACTACGGTACATCGCATTAATTTCACTAATTTCTTTAAATGAACTCATCATGGATTGATAGTCCGATGGAGAAAAAGTTTTTAGAGAATCAAGTTGTTTAATACAAGCGCTTTGTGGTGCTAATCCTAATTTTCTTGCATCTACGCCACTGTCAACAGCCCCTGCTGTAGGTGTCATAGAAATCGGTTGTGCTGTTGCTACTGGCTGAGTCACAGCAACGGGCTGTGTTGCTGGAGCTTGCGCCTGTGCTGGCGTCTCAACTGGACGTGTTTGATCTGACCAAACACACCCAGACAAAGCGAGAATGCTGGTTGTTATAAATACAGCAAGGACATTCTTTTTATTTTGTAATAAGGACATCATTTTTCCTTAATCCCGATCAGACTTAAATAAGAGCATATGAGTTGTCGCATTTTAAGCCATTTTATTATAATTTTCTATTACCTACTGCATACTAAATAAATAGGCTAACACTCAAGGTTGCAATGAGTGCTCCTATCATTTCATTTATTTTTTCTCAAAACACTACCTACATCACACTAAAGATGTCATTTTTTGAATATCGGATTTATTTAGTAAAAATGTTGTCATATAAACTGGTTATTTTTTATTTCAGTAAAATAATACCAGATAATAATAAAAATAATAATACTAATTTTATCATTTATTTACACCATTTACGTGTGAAAATTAAGCTTATATTTTGTTATCGTTCTTTAACGACTAAGATAAAATCAAGAAATGAATATCAGATATTGTCACTGATATTTTTTCTATCCTTCAATATAGGAGAACTAAAATGAATCATTTTAAAATAGGTATTGTTGTCGGAAGTTTAAGAAAAGATTCGTATAATAAACAAACAGCAAATGCATTAGTTAAGTTATTTCCTAAAGAGTTTAGTCACGAATTTATCGATATCGGTAATCTTCCTCTCTATAATCAAGATGATGACAATAATACACCTTCTGTTGTTATCAGTTTCAAGCAACACATAAAAGAGTGCCAAGGCATTATCTTTGTCACACCAGAATATAATCGTTCTATTCCTGGTGTCCTCAAAAATGCGCTTGATCAAGCATCTCGCCCCTATGGAATGAATGCTTGGGATAAAATTCCTGCGGGTATTATCGGAGTTTCAACCGGTAATATTAGTACAGCTATAGCACAACAGCATCTACGTAACTCGTTATCTTTCTTAAATATGCCGACCTTAAATCAGCCTGAGTGTTATCTGAAGTGGTATGATGGGATGGTTGAAGATGGAGAATTTTCTGAAAAAACAGCACATTTTATGCAAAATTGGGTTGATGCTTATGTCGCTTTTGTAAAACAAAATAATCAATAATCAATACCACTAAAAAGAGCTTTGTTTTTAATACATGGCTCTTTTTATTTTCATTTTTTGACCATTAAAAAAAATAAAGTGTTCTATTTCTCATCTATGAATAAATCACCACTGATAGAAGTTTTAATATTTACTGAATAATATAACCACCTCATTTTAATATTAAACAACACATCAAGACTAATTTAGACCATCCTGAAAAGACGCGCATTACAATTATAATGAAAATGCTTACTATATAAGCAAAAGTAAAGTAGTTTAAATAAAAACAGAGACAAGATCAAAATACACCACATCGCTCAGTCACATCAAAGTTCGAAAATATCAATAAACTTCTATCGATATTTATTGGTGGAATTTAGAATTTGATAATTATTTCTAATAATTTATATTAGATTAGAATATTAGGCATAATGTGCGATACATCTCTAAATAATATGCTTCCATAATTGTGATAAACAAAAAAATTACCTATATTACTCATCCATTAAATACTGGCAGGTAAACCATGGATAAAAATTTAAAAGAAATTGAGTGTGAAATTGCGGCACTGAAAATTGTTATCAAATCTTTACTTTCCACGCTAAGTGATAAACAACGAAGAGATATGCTCGGCAATATATCTATTGTAATTGAAGATACATCAAATCGATATCCTCAGCTTAATGAAGTTATTAACTTAACAGAGCAATATGTAAAAAAACTCACTCAAGCTTAGTAAAGAGAGTTATTCAAATTTATATTTCCCAAAATATTATAGGGTGCATATTGCATCCTACTTATTTTGTTAAATAGAATATGCTTTAATTTCTTCCTGTTAATATAGCATTAAGTGAAATTTATTAACTTATTGCTCCCTAGCTCAAATATTCCTAATTTTATTTTTCAGCAAAAACATCACAAAACCCTTGTTCTTTTTAACTGATTTATTTTTTCCTTGGTTTTACTTAAACAATTAATTAATATAAAAAATAATTAATCATACAGTAATATAGCATTGTTTTTGAGGGTCATATGGAAAAAAAAGTTATCAATATAGAGTATGAAATTGCAGCATTAAAAGTAGTATTAAAGGCATTGTTATTGACTTTAACAGACAAACAAAAAGAAATCGCAATTCAAGATATAAACAAAACCGTCAATGATGCCTATATCAATCATCCTCAATACAAAGATGTTATAACCAAGACAGAACAATATATAAAAAAAATGATCTAAAAAGTTGGCGCTATATCATCCATACACCTCTTTTTATTATTATTTATTTTGAGGTAAATTATATTAGCGCCTTTAAAAAATTAAAATCATCTTAAAGATAACGTAATCAATGATTGATTGATTGATTATAAAAAACAAAATAGAAAATATTCTGTAATTTATTAAAAATAAAATAAATGAATTAATTCCTTATAAATAGCCTATTTTATAAAATTTTTTTAACTTTCAGATGGATTGAGAAAAATTATCATCATATTGATACTTCATCAATGACTGATTGGTTAGCTGATTGAGTAAATATCTTATCAATATTGAATAAATATAGAATAATATATATACCTTTGTTTATTTCATCTATGCGCCTAACGAGTAAAAACTTACCACCTTAGACACATGATTTATGGACGTATTTTGATATTAATGATGCACTAGATTGAATTTTTTTACTGATAATTGTAGTTCTTCGGTCTGTCTTTCTAACGAAATGGCAGCTGCTGAGACCTGTTCAACCAAAGAGGCATTCTGTTGTGTTACGCCATCCATTTGAGTAATTGCTACACTCACTTGACCAATTCCTTTACTTTGTTCCTCTGATGCAATAGTGATTTCTTTCATTATTGAAGTGACCTGCTTTACTCCAGTCAAAATATCTTCCATTGTTTTTTCCATATCACTCACTAAACTGGCACCTTTTCTTACACGCGTTGTGGAATCAGCAATCAGGACTTCAATCTCTTTAGCGGCTTTTGCGCTATCTCCAGCTAAATTGCGCACTTCATTAGCGACAACCATAAATCCTCGCCCATGAGCTCCTGCTCTTGCAGCTTCAACTGACGCATTTAAAGCCAGTATATTTGTTTGAAATGCAATGTTATTAATGACAGTGATGATATCTGCTATTTTACTTGAACTGTCAGAGATCCCATCCATTGTTGTTACAACTAATTCAGCTAATTCATTACCTTTTTCAACAGTCACTGATGCGACTTCAGCCAATTCTCTCGCTTGATAAGCATGTTCCATATTTTGGTTAACGGCAGCTGTGATTTCTTCCATACTTGCGGCTGTTTGCTCTAGTGCCGTCGCTTGTTCTTCAGTACGAGACGCCAAATCATTATTCCCTTTGGCAATTTCAGATGCACCTCGATAAATACTGTCACTTCCCTGACGGATAGTGCTTACTGCCTCATGTAAACTATTTTGCATTCCATTCAATAATGGTATTAATCGCCCAGCACAGTTATTACCAAAAGGCTCGAGTGGCTGACTCAAATCACCTTCTGTAATTTTCACAAAATGTTGGCGAATACTTTCGAGTGGTTTTTGTAACATTGACACTAAATAACGATCAGTTAGGATCAGAATAATTCCTCCTAAAATAGCGCTAATGATAATAACGATTTGTGTCACTTCGATAAGCTCATCCACTTCTGCAATGGTTCTATCAATTTTTATATTTGCGGCATTATTAAAGTTTTCACTCACATTACCCAATTCACGGCTCAACGTAGGCGTTACATTTTTTGCATGGTGTTCATATTGCTCAATAGTGCCATTGAGCGCTAACTCCATTTGCTTTTTTACTCCTTGCTCAAAAAGCGTTTGCCATACATCCATTAGCTCTTTTGATACTTTTGCATCCATCGGCCCCGGAGAAACAGATTTCATATATTCAATCTGTTTTTCCATGTTCTCCATTGCGATTTGTGCTTGTGCAAAGTCAACTTCTTTACCCTCTGCTTTTTGTTCAACCAAACGATTAAGCCGCGAAGTAAAACGAAAGTATTGGTCATTTCCCTGACTGAGTGCGGCCATTTGCTTTATTATTTGATTATCAGCCCGATTGCCTTCAGATATTTGTGATAGTGACCATGCGCTATAAAGACTCACACTGCCAAATAACACACATAAAGCCCCCAGTATGATTATCATCATCAGACGAATAGTAATGTTACGAAGTTTCTGCATCGAATTTCTCAACTAACAAGATAAAGTAAGCCCAATAGGGCGTAATGTACTCTTATCGACACTTTTTCAATTTATTTTAATTTTTTACTAAAGTTTTTTATAAATTGGTTTTTTATTTTCTATACATAAAAAGAGTTAGTTAAGAGAAGCAAAAATGTTACTTATGTATCATTTTTTATAATTTAATATAAAAAACAAAAAACACCGTAAAATCAACTAACTATAAATTTAGTGACTTAAATAACAAATAAGAAGTGTTAAAGAAATAAAAAGATAATTTGGGGAGGAAATAAATTTTGGAATATTCTTAATTTAATCAATTAATAAAAAACACCTCAAGTTATACGTGACTTGAGGTGTTCGTATTTAATAGTTAGAAAGTGGTTTCTATCCCAAATCTAACAGTACGTCCTGGAATTGGCATATAAATAACCGTACCAGGATCAAATGTATAACGATCCGTTAAGTTATCAATATTAAATGTGAAGTTGATGTTTTTTCTTAATGCGTACTTACCAAAAAGATCGACAGTCGTTGATGAGTATAATTTCTGAACAGGAGCAGCCGCCGTTCCAACTAACCATTTTTGAGGATAATCTTTTCCTGAATTATAACGAACCCTAACACCTGTTTGTAATTTTTGATCAAACATTTTGATACCCGCAATTCCGGAGAAAATTTTCTCTGGTGGTATTCTTGATGGCGATAATCCCCATGCAAAGCCAACAGAATTACAGGCTGATTCAAGACGACCTAATTCCATTTCAGCTTTTGAACATAAATTAGCTTTATTATAGAAAGTCGCATCAACGGAACCGAAAAGATAATTTGAATCATATTTTAATTCAACTTCATAACCTGATAATTTAAATTTATCGTAATTCTTAGTAATAACGTAAGACTCAGGATAATATCCACCATTTGGATTTACCCCTTGAGAAAGATAATTCTTAATATCATTGTTGAAATAAGCAATACGTAATGACGTATTATCTTCATCAAAAATAAGATTATCTTTATCTAAATGGATACCGACTTCGAAAGATCGTGCATTTTCAGGTTTAATCGGATACTTAGGGTTATAAGAATATGTTTGATCTGATACAGAGCTTTCAAATAAACTTGGTTCTCTATAAGTATCTGAATATTTACTATAAAGATCTAAGTCTGGTGTCACATGGAAACGGATCTCACCAAAGAAATCATTTTTAGGCCCATATGTTGTTGTTTTTCCAGCGATATGATCTTCAACTTTAAATGAATGAATACGCCAACCGCCCAATGTATCAATCCATTCACCTTTATAAGCAATATTGGTAAACAATGAGCTCGTTATCCCTTTTGCATTCCGATTTGCAGGAGGAAGCTCTTTACCTGGCGTTGTACCCTCAGGACTCCAATTAGATTCATATCTTTTGGTTAATGGTTTTGTCGTTTGGGTCATATACTCAATACCATAAGTGATATCTATTGGCTGATTCGCAAACTGAGATGTATTTTCTATATTAAAACCAATACGTTCATCATTGTATTTATGTTTATATTGATTTCCATTATGAGCAGTAACATCATCCGTTAAGCCATTTCTTTGATTAAATCTCCCTTTTGTCCACCAAACACCGACATTCATATCCACTAGAATCGATTCTGGTTTATAAGAGTAATTTACAGATGTTGTATCTATTTTGGCGCTACCGAGTGTCCATTGAGACATTTTTCCATCATATTGATACCAATAAGCGGCAAGAACTTCACCCGCCTTTTGTTCATGGTGACGATAATTAATTTCTAGGCTGGAATCAGCATTAAAATAGATATTGGATTTCAATAAAGTTGACTGGCTTTCATAACTGGTATTAACGACTTCCTGACCTGGTTTAATCGGCGCATCCGTCTGTTTATATTTATCATACCCATGTTTACCCGCAATAAAGTTACCTTGCGTACGGTCACTATAAGCGATTAAAAAGTCGAATTTATCATTTCTATATGCCACACCAGCAGTATAAGAACCATTATTAAAATGTGTACTTTTTAAATCTGTTGATGGCTGATAACTACCTTCATTTTCTTCACTCGAACTCACTGTTGGTCGCACATTATTATTATAGAGACTGCCTTTAAACAGAAAGCCGACTTGATCCCCTTGAGGGATAATGCTATTTGCTGAAATCGTTTTTAACTTAACGGTTCCGCCTATCGCTCCCCCAGAGAATTTACTCATGGAAGCGCCTTTTTCTATTTCAATAGAATCAATTAAGTCTGAATCAATATATGTTCGGTCTGCACTTCCTTGATAACCTCGCCAAGTATTGGTTGATTGTAGACTTCCATCAATAATGATAGGAACACGGCCATTTCCTTGTAATCCGCGAATACCAATATCAAGTGCCCCAGCTTCATTTCTAGAGTTATTGCTTTGAAGCGATGTTTCATTAGCAAAGATATCTGAATTAGTCGTTCCTCTTATCGTACTAATGTCTTTTGTATTAATATGCTTAATATCTGTTTTAGTTTTATTTGCGGTAACAACAAGTTTGTCTTCTTGATTTGCTGGCGTATTTTGGCTGGCTAAAGATGACGTTGATGTGCATAAAATAACCAAGGTTATTATATTTTTCTTTGCTTGAAATATCATTTAAGTAATGCCTTTCACTTATCAACTATCAATCGTTTTATATCATCAAGTAATTTGATGAATGTTAAAAACCCATCTGTCATTTATCTAATAAATTTGAATAACTATTAGCTTTTTGAACAATGAATGAAAACAAAATAACTATATTATTTATAGGGTTATATTCCTTTAATGGCTTATTTTGGGAATAGAAATATACTCCAATGATAATAATTATCAATATAATAATAACTATTATTATCATCTAGTTAACATTTAGATTTTTATTCTGAACATTTGGCTTATTGGTTTGATAAAATAAATGAAAATAGGATTTTAATAGTGAGTATTGAGATGATATTGAGGGAAGATAAGTTGGAGCGGGCGAAGGGAATCGAACCCTCGTATAGAGCTTGGGAAGCTCTCGTTCTACCATTGAACTACGCCCGCAGTTGGTTTTTCCAATTATACGCTCACCTAATCGAACAGCAATCCCCTTCTTATTTAAGTGATTATTTAATCATCATGAAAAATATAAACTATTAATAATAAACATAAAAAAGCCACCTATTGGTGGCTTTAAATTAATTATTATTCTAATTAAGAAGTAACAATTATTTATTAGGACGCATTGCCGGGAATAAAATGACATCACGGATAGTATGACTATCAGTAAATAACATTACCATACGGTCAATACCAATACCTAAACCTGCTGTTGGCGGTAATCCATGTTCTAATGCCGTAATATAGTCATGGTCAAAGAACATAGCTTCTGCATCACCAGCTTCTTTTTGACGAACTTGATCTTCAAAACGTTCAGCTTGGTCTTGTGCATCATTAAGTTCTGAGAAACCATTACCAATTTCACGACCACCAATAAAGAATTCGAAGCGGTCAGTGATAAATGGATTATCGTCGTTACGACGAGCTAATGGTGAAACTTCTGCCGGGTATTCAATGATAAAAGTTGGTTGAATTAAGTGGCTTTCTGCAACTTCTTCAAAAATTTCACACTGAACACGGCCTAAGCCCCAGCTTTTCTCAATCTTAATACCAATAGATTGGGCAATAGCAACTGCTTTATCCATATCATCAAGATCAGCCATTACAGTTTCTGGACGATATTTGCAGATAGCTTCTTTCATGGTTAATTTGGCAAATGGCTTGCCAAAATCAAACTCTTGGTCGCCGTATTTCACTAACGAAGAACCCAGTACATTTTCAGTTAATGTACGGAATAATTCTTCCGTTAATTCAATTAAGTCACGGTAATCTGCATACGCCATATAGAGTTCCATCATAGTGAACTCTGGGTTATGACGCGGTGATACACCTTCATTACGGAAGTTACGGTTGATTTCGAATACGCGATCAAAACCACCGACAACTAAACGTTTTAAATATAACTCAGGTGCAATACGCAGATACATATCAATATCTAACGCATTATGGTGAGTAATAAACGGACGCGCACTTGCTCCACCAGGAATGGTTTGCATCATCGGTGTTTCAACTTCCATAAAGCCTTTGTTCACCATAAATTGACGAATACCCGCCATAACTTGTGAACGAATTTGGAAAGTTTTACGTGATCCGTCGTTAGAGATCAGATCTAAATAACGCTGACGATAACGCATTTCTTGGTCAGCTAAACCGTGGAATTTATCCGGTAAAGGGCGCAGTGCTTTAGTTAATAAACGCACTTCTGTACAGTGAACACTTAATTCACCTGTTTTCGTTTTAAAAACACGACCACGAGCACCTAAGATATCGCCAAGATCCCATTTTTTAAATTGCTCGTTGTAGATGCCTTCTGGCAAATCATCACGAGAAACATAAAGCTGAATGCGACCACCCATGTCTTGCAATGTAGCGAAAGATGCCTTGCCCATAATACGGCGAGTCATCATACGACCTGCAATAGCAACTTCCACATTCGCTGCTTCTAACTCTTCTGCACTCATTGCATCATACTTTTGATGTAATTCGTCAGACAGTGCATCTCTGCGGAAATCATTTGGGAATGCGTTACCATTATCACGTAAAGCGGATAATTTTTCGCGGCGTGTTTGCAGTTCGTTATTTAAATCAGGTGCCTGCTCCGCACCTTGTTGCTGTTGCGACATGTTTTTCCTCACAGGCCCGCTTTTAAGCTAGCTTCAATAAATTTATCAAGATCACCGTCTAACACTGCTTGTGTATTACGCGTTTCCACACCAGTGCGTAAATCTTTAATGCGTGAATCATCAAGAACATAAGAACGAATTTGACTACCCCAGCCAATATCGGACTTGTTATCTTCCATTACTTGCTTGTCTGCATTTTTCTTCTGCATTTCTAGCTCGTATAACTTCGCTTTCATCTGCTTCATTGCCTGATCTTTGTTCTTATGCTGAGAGCGATCGTTTTGGCATTGAGTGACAAGACCTGTAGGAACGTGGGTTATACGTACCGCAGATTCTGTTTTGTTAACGTGCTGTCCACCCGCACCTGAAGCACGATAAACGTCAATACGTAAATCAGCTGGATTGATTTCAATATCAATATTGTCATCAACTTCAGGGTAAATAAAGGCTGAGCTAAATGAGGTATGGCGGCGACCACCTGAATCAAATGGGCTTTTACGAACTAAGCGGTGAACACCTGTTTCTGTACGTAACCAACCATAAGCGTACTCACCAATAATTTTGATAGTCGCTGATTTTAATCCTGCAACATCACCGTCAGATTCTTCAATAATTTCAGTTTTAAAGCCTCTTGATTCAGCCCAACGTAAGTACATGCGCATCAGCATACTTGCCCAATCTTGCGCTTCTGTACCCCCAGAGCCGGCTTGTAAATCAAGGTAGCAAGCCGCACTGTCATATTCACCTGAGAACATGCGACGGAATTCTAATTGCTCAAGCTTTTTATTTAACACATCTAATTCAGCAATAGCTTCGTTAAATGTTTCTTCGTCATCAGCTTCAACCGCTAATTCAAGTAAACCAGAAACGTCTTCTAGTCCTTGGTCTAATTGGTCGATAGTTTCTACAATAGCCTCAAGAGATGAACGCTCTTTTCCCAATGCTTGCGCCCTTTCTGGCTCATTCCACACATCAGGTTGTTCTAATTCAGCGTTAACTTCTTCTAAACGCTCTTTCTTGGCATCATAGTCAAAGATACCCCCTGAGAACATTTGTTCTTTCAGAGACTTCTTCAATTTGGTGTTTTACTGGGTTGATTTCAAACATGCTTTTTCGTCTTTATGTTGTTTTCAAAAACAATTGGAATAAATTTTGAACCGCATATTGTAACGGATATATCCACGGGTTTATAGCATTTATATACAATTGTCTACTCAATAGTTGTTGCCATAACAACGTTTTACTTTATATCACAATAAATTGCTTAAATTATTCGTATTAACAAGGCCAAATGTGCTCAACAAGCAGTTGCGCATTTCTTTGCCCTCTAAATTCATTCACATCTAATCGATAAGCTAATTCAACGGTTTTAATACTGTTATCAGGCCAAATATTGATATCAACATTAAATGCAATAGCATCAATCATCAGATGACTATTTACAGGCTGAAGCATCATTTTTAAATGCTTACTACCGACAATACGTTGTTGCAACAACGTAAATTTGCCGTCAAATAATGGCTCAGGGAAAGCTTGCCCCCATGGGCCTGCTTCTCTTAGCATTTCAGCGATAGGTAGCGATAATTGATTTTCCGTTAGTTCACCATCAGATAAAATAACACCTTGCAACTGCTCGTCAGAAACCAATTCAGACATTAAAGACGAAAAATGACGCTGAAATAGCGGGAATTTATCTTCTTCAAGTGAAAGCCCAGCAGCCATTGCATGTCCACCAAACTTCAGCATCAAACCTGGGTTTAAAGTATTTAATCGTTCTAACGCATCCCTGAGATGTACACCACTGATTGAACGACCAGAACCTTTTAATAGACCGTCACCGCTAGGTGCAAAAGCAATAACAGGACGATGTAGTTTTTCTTTAATGCGAGACGCTAAAATACCCACAACACCTTGATGCCATTCTGGATGATAAATTGCTAAACCATTCGGCAAGTCATGTTGAGTGCCCATAAATTGACGGAAAATAGTGGAGGCTTCTTCTTGCATACCCGCTTCAATTTCACGGCGAGTTTGATTTAAACCATCAAGTTCATTAGCAATTTCACGGGCAGAACCAATATTATCCGTTAAAAGTAGAGCAACACCGACAGACATGTCATCAAGACGCCCTGCAGCATTTAAGCGTGGCCCTAAAGAAAAACCTAAGTCACTGCTTACCAGCTGAGATAGCTCTTTACGAGAAACCTCAGTAAGTGCTTTTATCCCTACACAACAGCGACCAGCTCGAATACGACGTAACCCCTCATAAACAAAAATACGGTTATTTTCATCAAGAGGAACAACATCCGCCACAGTTCCTAATGCAACTAAATCGAGAAAATCAGCCATATTAGGACGAGCTAAATTGTGTTGCTCAAACCAGCCTAATTTTTCTAATTCAGCTCGCAATGCCGTCATTAAATAGAAAGTAACACCAACGCCAGCTAATGATTTAGATAAGAAATCGCAATCAGCCAAATTAGGGTTAATAATCGCATCAGCAACAGGCAATGTTTGCCCCGGCAAATGGTGGTCTGTTACTAGGACTCGAATACCGTATTCATGGGCAGTCTCCACACCTTCAAAAGATGAAATACCATTATCAACTGTGATAATGAGATCAACCCCTTTTTTTGCAACATCATGAACAACTTGAGGGCTTAAGCCATAACCATCATCAAAGCGATTAGGAATATGATAGCTTACTTGCTTAAATCCCATTTGGCGTAATGCTTTGATAGCCAATGCTGTACTGGTTGCACCATCGGCATCAAAATCACCAACAATCACGATACGAGATTGCTGTTTTAAAGCCTCAATGAGCAATGAAAGTGCCGTTTCAATTCCTGTTAATGCTTGGTAATGAAGTAAGCCTTTTAACGATCGTTCTAGTTGAACTTCGGATGTTATTCCACGATTAGCATAAATCTGTCGTAATAAAGGATCTAAATTATTTGGCAATTGAGTTGCCTGCGCAATTCGACGACGTAGTGTCGGTTCAATAGTGACCATAAAACGTGATTACTTCTCTTTTTTATCTAATAATTCAATAAGGTTTTTAGCAGAAATATATCCACCATAAATACTCGCATTAGGTAACACAATAGCAGGCGTACCTTGAATTCCCATCATGGTGCCTAATTTAAAATGTTCATTAATATTGATTTTTTTACATTCATCAATGGGAATAATTTTGTCACCTTTAAATGCACTGTCTAACGATTTATTAGGGAAACCGCTACACCACACAGCATTCATTTCTTTACTCACAATATTATTGCCAACACCATTACGAGGAAATGCTAAATAGCGTACCGTTATTCCCTGTTTATTCAGTTCAGGTACTTCTTGGTGAAGTTTTTGACAGTAAGGACAACTAATATCAGTAAAAATGGTGATCACATGGCGTTCATTACGCGCTTTATAAACGATCATTTCATTTTTAAGTGAATCTACTTTTTTCATAATAACTTGATTGGCAATACTAACAGGCTCACCACTGCTGATATTATAAATAGGGCCTGCTGTTAGGTATTTACCATCGTCAGTAATGTAAAAAATACCTTTATCGGATAACACTGCATTTAATCCAACAATCGGAGTTGGTTGAATGCTTTCTGCTTTAATTTGCATTTTAGCCAGTTGCGCTTCAATAGAAGCATTGTCAGCAAGCACAGGCATTGACACCATGCTTAATAGTATTGGCAACCAGAGTAATTTCTTTTTCATTTAAATTCCTATTTAATGCCAGCGTGTTGGTGGCTATCCCCTTGGATGATGTTGCTGATGAAGCACTTTCAAGCGCTCTGTTGCAACATGGGTATAAATCTGTGTTGTAGAGAGGTCACTGTGCCCCAATAACATCTGTACAACACGCAAGTCTGCTCCATGATTTAAAAGATGTGTTGCAAATGCATGGCGCAACACATGGGGTGATAACTTTTCAGTATCAATTCCAGCAATCACAGCATAATGTTTTATCCGATGCCAGAAAGTTTGTCGTGTCATTTTCTGCCCTCTTAGGCTAGGAAAAACAATATCGTCTGTTTTTCCTTGCATTAAAGTGGGTCTTCCATATTGCAGATATTGCTCTAACCAGTAAATAGCCTCTTCCCCTAAAGGGACTAATCTTTCTTTATCGCCCTTACCGATCACTCTTAATACACCTTGCCGTAAGCTGATATCAGAAAGAGATAATCCCACTAATTCAGACACACGAAGCCCACAGGCATAAAGCACTTCAAGCATTGCTTTATCACGTAATTCTAATGGCTCATCAATACAAGGCGCATTGAGTAAATCATCCACTTGCCGTTCACTTAAATCTTTAGGTAAGCGTTTCGGCAATTTTGGGGTTGAGAGCAATGCACTAGGATCATCTAAACGTAATTTTTCACGATAAAGATATTGAAATAATCGACGCATTGTACTGAGCAAACGAGCAGCACTACTGGCTTTATAGCCTTCATCAAGACGCGTTGCGAGAAAAGATTGTAAATCCAAGGTGGTCACAGATAACCAATCCAATTGATGATGTATAAGCCATTGACCTAATGCTTGTAAATCTAAACGATAAGAACTGAGTGTATTGGCTGATAATCCTTGCTCTAACCAAATATTGTCGAGAAATTGCTCAATGATAATATCTGTATCTTCATGAGTCTGCGTTGTTTTTTTTGTCGATAATTTGGTTTGTGGCACAGTCTTACTCTCCTGCTCTTTAGTTTATTACCTTTACATTATGCCTTATAAAACTTTTTTTCTGATACAATAGTGACCTTTATTGGCAAAAATATCCTAAAAATCTTTATGAAAATTGGTCTATTTTACGGTTCTAGCACCTGTTACACCGAAATGGCAGCAGAAAAAATTCGTGATATTCTCGGTGAAGAGTTCGTTGATCTTCATAATGTTCAAGAGTGTGATATCACGCTTATGGAGCAATATGACATTCTTATTTTAGGTATTCCCACTTGGGATTTTGGCGAGATCCAAGAAGATTGGCTCAATATTTGGGAAACATTGCCAACATTAAATTTAAAAAACAAACTTATTGCAATGTATGGAATGGGCGACCAAATCGATTACAGCGAATGGTTTCTTGATGCACTAGGTATGCTTTACCATCATTTATTGCCAAGTGGCGTTAAATTTATTGGGTTCTGGCCTGTTGATGGATATGAGTTTGTCAGCCCAAAACCGTTGTCAGATGATGGTAAGTATTTTGTTGGTCTTGCATTAGATGACGTTAATCAATTTGAAGAAACTGATGAACGTTTATCACAATGGTGTATGCAAATTTTACGTGAAATAGAAGAAAATCTATAAATATAATGCCCAGAGATTAAATATCTGGGTATTGCATTAATAATTGCGAAAAATTACGCCATTCATTTTCAGTCATACTATCAAAAGCGACCCATAACGTGATTTGTTTTTTATTCAAAATAGAGGTCAGTGTTATTCGAGTACCAAATCGACTAATCCAAGGGCGCTTTGTTATTTGCCACTCATGAAGTTTCCATTGCACTCTATTGCCATTCAGTAAAGCAAAATCGCCTTTGATTCGACTAATGTTTTTTTGCGTAAAATACCAGCTTCCAATCAAAAATAGTAATAAAGGCACCCAAATATAAATAAAATCAGGAGGCCATGGATATAGCAATAAGCCTATTTCGAAAGCAACATAAATTGCCGTTGAAAAGAGTTGTGTAAACCATGACACTGTAAGATGCGATTTCCATAAGATCACGAGTTATATTAACTCCTGCTTTAGTTCTATACCGATATAAATAGCGTTAAAGAATAACCTATTTATAATGTAACTTCTTTTTTAACCTTGTAAATAGTTTACCTTATATTTTAGATTTAATTTTTTATTATTTTTGACTTTTTTATACTTAATCAAAAAAACACAATTTAATAATAAGTACGTAATTTTTATTCTTTTTTAATTACTGTTTTAATAAAATGAGCATACCTGATTGACTAAATATTCAGAAGATAATCGTGAAAAAAAAATCATTTAAACGGTAATTTATAGAGATAACACGCATTTTTATCGTAAACTTGTTCTTTATTTCATCACATTTTAGAACATGACTAATATTATTTTTTATATAAAAATAAAAAACGCCTTTATTGGATAATAAAAGCGCCATTTATAATCAACAAAAAATTATTATTTAGCCTATCGCTGATTTTATACGTTTTTTTATTAATATTTATCAACGATCTCTGCCATTCTCGCCCTATTACGCTCTTGGATTAACTTCACCATATAATAGAGCGATTCATCGTCAGGACGACCATGGTTCATTAACCAGTTAAATAAATCAGGATCTGCACATTCGAGTAAACGAACAAAAAGCGCTTTATCGTTATCAGATAACGTATCGTACTCATTTTCGAAAAAAGGCATGATAGAAATATCCAGCTCGCGCATTCCACGGCGACATGCCCAGTTAATTCGTGCTTTATTCTCTATATCGATAGTCATACTCTGCTCTTTACATTGTTCAAATCAAGAAATACTACGATTTCTTCCTGCTTCCGATGATAGTCTTATCACGAAATTTTTAACATCAAAATGATCACAGTTTGCAGGTTTCGTCTCATAGACACCATATTGAACACACATTTATTGATTATTTGTCAGGTTCATTTTCTGTGCGTTATAAATAATAATGACTTGCATTGTCTTGTGACTCTTTTACCATAACTGATGTATCTGATTAATTTAATCGCTGGTGACATCATGACTCAAAATTCGACTCAGGCTAAACGCCCTCATGCGGCAATCAATTTACCGTTAACACTGATTTCTTTAGATGAATGGTCACTGATAACAGCAACCGGTGCTGACAGTGAAAAATATCTACAAGGCCAATTAACTACCGATATTACAGCACTTCCTGCAACCACGCATACACTATCAGCACACTGTGAAGCAAAAGGAAAAATGTGGAGTACATTACGCTTTTTCCATATGCAAGACGGCTTTGCTTATATTTTGCGTAAAAATGTCGCACAAAAACAACTGACTGAATTAAAGAAATACGCAGTATTTTCAAAAATAACCTTAGCAGAAAATACACAAGCCGTATTATTAGGATTAGCAGGACAAGGCGCAGCTCAGGCTTTAGCTGACTATTTTCCTAATATTCCTCGCAAAGCGAACGAAGTCGTTAATCACGACAATACTTATATTCTTCAACTGCCTTTACCTACTGAACGTTTCTTAATTGTCACGGACGAAGAAACAGCAAAAAATCTAGCCACGACATTAAAAGCGCAAACAAGTGATAGTGAGCAATGGTTAGCTTTAGATATTGAAGCTGGATACCCTATTATTGATACCCCTAATATCGAACAGTTTTTACCTCAAGCAACAAACCTACAAGCATTGCCACTGAGCATCTGCTTTAAAAAAGGTTGTTATACAGGGCAAGAAATGGTCTCTCGTGCAAAATTCAGAGGTGCCAATAAACGTGCTATGTATCTATTATCTGGTGGTAGTACTGAGTTACCAGAAATTGGCGGTAGTATTGAGTGGCAATTGGGTGAAGATAAATGGCGTAAAACGGGCACTGTATTAAGTGCTGTACGTATGGCTGACAATACTATTCTTGCAGAAGTTATTATGAATAACGACATGGAAGCTGACAGCGTATTTCGTGTCCAAGGCGATAACATCAGTCGCTTATCCATTAAACCTCTTCCTTACTCTTTAGAAGAAGAGTAACGCTTATTTAAATCAGAATGGATTTTTATGACACAACAAACTAATGGGGCTTTTGGCCCCTTTTCAGAAACTATTAATTTCATTATGGAATTAGATAAACTTAAACGTGTTTATCGTAAAAATAATGTATTAGACAATAGCCGTTCTGAAAATACGGCAGAACATAGCTGGCATTTTGCGGTTGCTGCAATGAGTTTCCAACCTTATGCGGGCGATATTGATATGGGCCGTGCTATTCAATTAGCTTTAGTCCACGATATCGTTGAAATCGACGCTGGTGACGTTATGGTGTATGACGTTGCTGCTCGTGAAGCCATCAAAGAACACGAGCAAAAAGCGGCAAGACGCATTTTTGCTTTATTACCTTCTCCACAAAGTGAATATTTCCTCAATTTATGGCTGGAATATGATGCGGCTGAAACACCTGAATCTCAGTTTGCTAATATTCTTGATCGTGCCATGCCAATGCTGATGAACTTACATAATGAAGGTCAAAGTTGGGTAGAAAATAATATCCGCTTAGAACAAGTATTAGCGCGCAATCTGTTTATTGAAAAACAGTGGCCAGAGTTTTGGCAATATCTCTACCCTCAATTATTAGAGGCGCAGAAAAAAGGTTGGTTAAAATAACAACAAAAAATACCGATGGCTAACTTAACCATCGGTATTTTATTTAGGAATATTGTTAGATTAAAGCTTATTCGTAATCACTAATTGGCGCACATGAACAATGTAAATGGCGGTCGCCATACACATCATCAAGACGTTTAACCGCAGGCCAATATTTGCTTTGTTTCGTTGCTTCACTTGGGAATACAGCACATTCTCGGCTATAACTGTGTGGCCACTCTTGCACTAATTCATATTGTGTATGAGGTGCATTAACTAATGGATTGTCATCAATTGGCCATACACCTTTATCTACCTGTGCAATTTCAGCACGAATAGAAAGCAGAGCTTCAATAAAGCGGTCAATTTCTACTTTACTTTCTGATTCTGTCGGCTCAATCATCAATGTACCCGCAACAGGGAATGACATGGTTGGAGCGTGGAATCCATAGTCAATTAAACGCTTAGCCACATCCATTTCACTGATACCGTAATTCGCTTTTAATGGACGAATATCGATAATACATTCATGTGCGACATAACCATCAGCACCAGCATAAAGAATGTCATAGTCATTTTTCAGACGTTGCGCGATATAGTTCGCATTTAAGATTGCCACTTGGCTTGCTTGTTTAAGCCCTTGTGACCCCATCATACGAATATACATCCAACTAATTGGTAATATTGAAGCGCTACCGAACTGGGCCGCAGAAACGGCACCTTGTGTAGTGACATTCTCCATTTCAACAACAGAATGTCCTGGTACAAATGGCGCTAAGTGTGATTTCACACCAATAGGCCCCATACCTGGACCGCCGCCGCCATGAGGGATACAGAAGGTTTTATGTAAGTTTAAATGAGAAACATCAGAGCCAATAAAGCCTGGTGTAGTTATCCCTACTTGCGCATTCATATTGGCACCATCAAGATAAACTTGTCCGCCATATTGATGAATGATCTCGCAAACTTCACGAATACCTTCTTCGTAAACACCATGTGTTGATGGATATGTCACCATCACACAAGAGAGTTCAGCTTGATGTTTTTCTGCTTTGGCTTTTAAGTCTGCAATATCAATGTTGCCATTGTCATCACAACCAACAACCACCACAGTCATGCCTGCCATATGGGCAGACGCAGGGTTAGTACCGTGTGCAGAGCTTGGAATTAAACAAATATGACGTACATTTTCACCACGACTTTGGTGATAACGGCGGATTGCTAATAGACCCGCATATTCCCCTTGTGCCCCAGAGTTTGGTTGCATACACATTGCATCATAACCGGTTAATGCAGCAAGCCAATTAGCCAATTGCCCAATCATCACCTGATAGCCTTTCGCTTGATAGGCTGGGCAGAATGGATGTAGCTCTGTAAATTCAGGCCATGTAATTGGGATCATTTCAGCAGCTGCATTTAGTTTCATCGTACATGAACCTAATGGGATCATGGCTTGATTTAAAGCTAAGTCTTTATTTTCTAAACGATGCATATAACGCATCATTTCAGTTTCACTGTGATAATGATGAAAATTTTCATGTGTTAACACAGTGTCTTTACGTTGCATAGACACGGGAATAGATGCTGAAGATAAAGCGACTTGTTTATCAAGTGCATCAATATCACCCACCAATGCTTTACCACTGATGATCTCAATAAGCTTTGATACATCTTCACGAGTTGTAATCTCACTTAATGTGACACCAACGGCACCCACAATATCAGTACGCAAGTTAATTTCAGCGTCTTTTGCACGTTGTAATACAGCGGCTTTGTCTGCTGTTTCAACTGTTAAGGTATCAAACCAAGTTTGGTGGCGTAAGACCATACCATTTTGCTGTAAACCGGCAGCCAAAATATCTGTTAAACGATGAATACGTTGAGCGATGGTTCTTAACCCTTCTGGCCCATGATAAACCGCATACATAGCAGCAATGTTGGCAAGTAAAACTTGAGATGTACAGATATTGGAGTTGGCTTTTTCACGACGAATATGCTGTTCTCGAGTTTGCATTGCCATGCGTAATGCACGATTACCCGCGGCATCACGAGACACACCGATGATACGACCTGGCATTGCTCGCTTATATTCATCACGACAAGCAAAGAATGCCGCATGAGGGCCACCATATCCCATAGGTACACCAAAACGTTGTGCTGAACCTAATACGATATCAGCGCCTTGATGACCCGGTGCTGTTAATACCACCAGCGCCATTAAATCGGCAGCAACACTAGTAATGATTTTACGTTCTTTCAGTTCAGCCAATAACTTACTGTAATCATGAACTTCACCCGTTGTGCCAACTTGTTGTAATAGCACACCAAAAACACCTTCAAGCTCTAATACCTTTTCCGCTTTATCAACAACAACCTCAAAACCAAAGGTATCTGCCCGTGTTTTTACCACATCTAGGGTTTGGGGATGAATATCATCAGCGACAAAGAAACGATCTGCATTTTTTTGTTTGCTTACACGTTTTGCCATCGCCATTGCTTCAGCGGCAGCCGTTGCTTCATCAAGTAACGACGCAGAAGCAAGATCCATTCCCGTATAATCAATAGTGACTTGTTGGAAATTCAGCAGCGACTCAAGACGACCTTGAGACACTTCTGGCTGATACGGTGTATAAGCAGTATACCAGCCCGGATTTTCTAATAAATTACGCAAAATCACTGGAGGTAATACAGAAGGCGCATAACCCATACCAATATAAGAAGTAAATCGCTTATTTTGGCTGGCGATGGCTTTAAGTTCAGCCAAGGCTTCTTGCTCTGTTGCTCCAGCTCCCACATTTGGTGGAGTATCTAGTTGGATATTATCTGGAACAATTTTTTGGGTTAATTCATTTAATGAGGAGACGCCAACAGCACTGAGCATCTCTTTAATCTGTTCTGGTGATGAACCAATATGGCGACGAATAAATTCATCACGATACTCTAACTGATTTAAAGTCTGTGTCATTGCAAGTAATTTCCTGAATTCACGATGAATGGATAGGTAATAGCCATGGCTTAAAGAACGTAGTGATAGCTATAAATAACAAGCTAATAAATAAAAACGCCCCGGCATGGTTTGACGGGGCGTTTAGTTTTATTCTTCGCTATCTACCAGCTCTTGATAACCAGCAGCATCAAGTAGGTCATCTAATTCGCTTTCATTATTTGCTTTAATGCGAAATAGCCAACCTTCTCCGTAAGGTGCGCTGTTTACCAGCTCTGGAGAACCATCTAACTCTTCATTTACTGCGATAATTTCACCTGATAATGGTGAATAGATATCTGATGCAGCTTTTACTGATTCCGCTACTGCACAATCATCACCCGCTGCCACTTCTCTACCCACTTCAGGTAGATCAACAAACACCATGTCACCTAATAATTCCTGTGCATGTTCAGTAATACCGATAGTGTATTCACCATTTCCTTCTGAACGGACCCACTCATGAGACTGCGCGTATTTTAATTCACTAGGTATTTGACTCATTGACCTTACTCTCCATTTAAAATAATTGTGCGTGTTATACCAATGCTTTACCTGAACGAACAAAACCAGGTTTAACAACTTCTACTGGCATTTCACGATTACGCATTAATACAATTGCGCTATCTTTAATACCTGCGGGAACTCTTGCTAATGCAATACTAAAGCCTAATGTGGGCGAGAAAGTACCACTTGTAATCACACCTTCTCTTAATTCCCCCAAATCATCAGTAAAGTGTACGGCAGTACCTGCTCGTAGCACACCTTTCTCTCGCATAACAAGTCCAACAAGTTTATCTGTGCCTGTTGCGCGTAATTTTTCTAATGCTTCTCGACCAATAAATTGACGATCTTCAGGTGCCCACGCAATCGTCCAGCCCATATTAGCTTCAAGTGGATTAATAGTTTCATACATCTCTTGGCTATAAAGATTCATTCCAGCTTCTAAGCGTAATGTATCTCTTGCACCTAATCCGGCAGGTTTAACACCCACCGCTAATAATTTTTTCCAGAAATTGACGGCTTGCTCTTTTGGCATCGCAATTTCATAACCCGCTTCACCGGTATAGCCTGTTGTTGCGATAAACAAATCATCAAGCTCTACACCATAAAAAGGCTTCATAGCTGAAACAACTTGGCGTTGCTGTTCAGTTAATAAACGTTGAACCTTTTCTTGTGCGTGAGGGCCTTGAACCGCGATTAATGCCAAATCATCACGAACAGTAATATCAACCACGTAATTTGAAGCATGTTGCTCAATCCATGCCAGATCTTTTTCACGAGTAGCGGAGTTCACCACAAGGCGATAGAAAAAATCATCAAAGTAATAGACGATAAGATCATCAATTACACCACCTGAAGCATTAAGCATACCGGTATAAAGCGCCTTACCTTTTTCGGTGAGTTTAGCGACATCATTCGCTAATAAATAACGTAGGAAATCTTTAACTTGCGAGCCATGTAAGTCAACAATGGTCATATGAGAAACATCAAACATACCTGCATCACGGCGTACATTGTGATGTTCATCTATTTGAGAGCCATAATGCAGTGGCATCATCCAACCATGAAAATCGACCATACGAGCACCGCAGGCTACGTGCTCATCATACAACGGAGTCTGTTTTGCCATTCTTCCCTCTTTCTACTTTTACTTTAGATTATTCAGAGAACGCAATTTGTTAAATATAAAATTAAACTTGATTAGAAATCAGCGTATTAATCACGAGTTTAAGTTTATTTTTAAACAGGGATTTAACAAATACGAGCAATTAACGTACAACGCAAACGATACCACCTTCTTGAACTTAGCATTGTCAGAAAAAATAAACCATAAGTTAAAATAGGGTATTGTGTCTCTCAATCATAATAGAGAGATATGAGTATGCAGAACTAATGATTGCAATTATGCGTATCAGCGCTCATTTTTGGCGAGGAATTCCTGTGAAAAAGGAATTAGTGCAAAGAATAGACTGAAAAAATAGATTTTTTTAGTTCTATTTCTTCAGTCAGATATAAATAAAAGTAATGTGAAATAAGAGAGAAATTAGATTTTTTCAACTGAAGTGAAATTTTTATCACTTAACCATTCAGGTAAATCAGAAAGCCCCATTGCTTGTTCAAGTAACTTTGGTTTTACGCCCGGTAAACTATCTGCTAACGAAAGGCCGATATCTCGAACCAGCTTTTTAACTGGATTGTTGCCAGCAAAAAGTTCACGAAATCCCTGCATACTGGCTAACATCACGGCAGCCGCATGTTTGCGACGACGCTCAAATCGTCTCAAATAGAGATATTCACCAAAATCTTTACCCTCTGCTTTTAAGCGACGGATCTCACCAATTAACTCTGCAACATCCATAAAACCTAGGTTAACGCCTTGCCCTGCTAAAGGATGAATAGTATGTGCCGCATCTCCTAATAACGCTAAACGAGGCGCTGCAAATTGGCGTGCATAACGACCAGTTAGTGGTATTGTCATGCGATCACTGATTAATTCACATTGACCCAAACGCATATCAAATGTCACACCTAATGTGCGCTCAAATAAGGTTTTATCTGCATTTTTGTAGCGTTCAGCTAGATGGCTTGGTAAAGACCAAACAATAGAACAAGTATGAGGTTCAGAAAGAGGTAGAAATGCTAAAATACCTTCACCATGGAAGACTTGGCGAGCAACATTGTCGTGGGGTTGTTCAGTACGAATAGTAGCAACTAAGGCATGATGTTCATAATCCCAAAAAGTCAGAGGAATATCTGCATGTTTACGTAACCATGAATTAGCACCATCGGCTCCGACAACTAATCTTGCCGTCAACATTTCACCATCATTAAGGGTAATAAATGCATCATTTTCCCCCCAAACAACACGTTCAATTTGTGTCGATGAATAGAAGGTTATATCACTGTGGCTTTCACATTTTTGCCAAAGCACTTCTCGAATAAGGTTATTTTCGATAATAGAGCCTAAATGGCTGAACCCTTCTTTTTTTGCCAAAAATTCAATACGACCAAAACTATCTTGATCCCAAACTTCCATACCTTGGTAAGGCGTTGCTCGTAAAGCATTTAAGTTTTCCCAAACACCTAATTTTTTCAGCAACATCTCACTGGCAGTATTAATAGCGGATACCCGTAATGAAAAATCATCTTGCGGGTGAAAATGTTTTGTTACTGGGTGATTTTCTATTATCGCTATACGTAATCCACACCCGTGTAATCCGCTGGCTAATGCAAGCCCAACCATTCCACCACCAGCAATAACAACATCAAATGATTTCATAATAAAATATCCTAAAAAGCGATTATTTTAGAGCGCGCTGTTCTTTTCTGCTTATTTTTAAAACAAAAAAAATTTATAAAGCAACCTATCTATTATTTTAAGTATTGATTGATATTAACAATGACCACTTAAAATAAAAATAGACGTTAAAAAACAGCCTTATAGGTTCGATGAAAATTGACCATCAAAGATCAACACGCTCTAGTCTGTCCAGCCCAGTGTTTGATGCGCCAATTTATCTCTCATCATTGGGAGCAACTCCATCGTCATTAATCCTAAGTTGCGAGAAACAATCAGTGGCACACAACGATTTGCAAACACTTTCACCAACCCATCAGTAATAGAGATTGTTTTTTCTCTATCTTGTTGGCGAAGTTGTTGATATTGATAGAGCACTCGGTAACTACCAATATCAGTATTAGTATTAATCGCTTGAGTGAGCGTATTGGCGAGTGCCATAACATCACGTAAACCAAGGTTAAAGCCTTGTCCAGCAATAGGATGGAGTGTTTGTGATGCATTGCCTACTAAGGCTAAACGGTGACTGATAATTTGATTGGCTTTTTGTAGCGCTAAAGGATAGCAATTTCGTTTACCGATATGCTCTATTTTTCCTAAACGCCAGCCAAAATCACGTTGTAAATGTGCGATGGTTGTTTCATCATCCCACCGTGAAATTTCATCCCATTTTTCAATCGGATGACACCACACTAATGAGCTACGCCCTTCACTCATCGGTAGCATTGCTAATGGGCCAAATTCAGTAAAACGCTCGAAGGCTTTTCCCTCTGGGTTTATTTCTGTTTTGACATTAGCAATTACGGCGACTTGATGATAAGGCTCACGTTGCCATTGAATATGGCATTGGTGGCCTATAGGCGAATTTGTACCATCTGCTGCAATCAGTAAATCACCTGTTAATTGCGTACCATTATCAAGCGTTACCTCAACGCAGTCTATATTACGCTGAACTTGTTCAACTTTAGCAGGGCAATAAAGCGTGATATTAGATTGCTTTTTTAGCTTGGCAAAGAGTTGCCGTCCTGCGTCATGCAGCTCAATCACATAACCCAGTGCGGATATATCATAGTCTTGTGCATGAATATTAACAAAACCACAATGACCTTTATCTGAGACATGAACGTGATTAATGGGGGTAACAAAAGGTTTTAATGTTGACCAAAGCCCAATTTGTGATAACCGCTTTGCGGTTCCATGGGCCAATGCAATCGCTCTTGCATCAAATCCAGGGTGCCCATTATCAGGCTCTCTTGCTTCAACTAACGAAATTGAAATATTGCCTTTGTTTAATGCAGAAAGAGCCAGTGCTAATGTTGCACCCGCCATTCCACCACCCACAATAATCACATTCATACTGATTTTAGCCTTAAATTTTTCCTGCCATCAGAGCTTCAATTTCATCAGGATCTTTAACGACAGATGCCGTTAAGTTCTCATTACCCGTTTCAGTGATAACAATGTCATCTTCAATACGAATACCAATACCGCGATACTCTTGTGGTACATCGGCATCTGGCGCGATATATAATCCTGGTTCGATAGTCAGCACCATGCCTGGTTCTAAAATACGGTCACGATCTGTGCCATAATGTCCAACATCATGAACATCAAGGCCTAACCAATGGCTTAGGCTATGCATAAAGAAACGCTGATAAGCTTTTGTTTCAATAAGATGCTCAATTTCACCGTGCATAATGCCCAGTTTAACCAATCCTTCGACCATGATATACACGACATGCTCAGTGACTTCTTTGATGCTTGTACCAGGTTTGTACAATTCCAAAGATACATTGATGGATTTTAATACAATGTCATAAATTTCACGTTGTTGACGGCTAAATTTACCATTGACAGGGAAAGTACGAGTGATATCACCTGCATAACCTTCATATTCACAGCCTGCGTCAATGAGTACTAAATCCCCATCACGCATTTTGGTTTCATTTTCGGTGTAGTGAAGAATACACCCATTTTCACCACTCCCTACAATACTGTTATATGAAGGGAAACGAGCGCCGTGAGAAACGAACTCATGTTCTATTTCACCTTGCAGCTGATATTCATACATACCCGGCTGACATTTTTGCATCGCTCGAGTATGTGCTAACGCTGTAATTTTTCCTGCCTTACGCAGTAATTCAAGTTCAAAGTCAGATTTAAAGAGACGTTGCTCATGAACGAGAGGACGCCAATCAATAATAGTTTGAGGCGCTTTTAAATTCCGACGAGAGCCTTTTCTTAAGGTTTCTAATGCATTAAAAACGATTTCATCAGCAAATGCATATTCGCCCTGAGCGTGATAAACAACATCTAATCCGTTTAATAATTGGTAAAGTTGCTCACCAACATCTTCATAAGGAAGTGCCTTATCAACACCTAATTTTTCAGGTGCAGCTTCTTGTCCAAGACGACGACCAAACCAGATCTCAGCCGTTAAATCTCTTACACGATTAAAGAGCACACTATGGTTATGTGTTTCATCACTCTTAATCAGTACAAGAATAGCCTCAGGTTCGCTGAAACCAGTTAGATAAAGGAAATCACTATGCTGGCGATAAGGATACTCACTATCCGCATTACGTTGCGCTGGTGGTGCGGCAAAAAAGATGGCGGCACTCGCAGGCTTCATTTGAGCTAATAATGCCTGACGACGGGATAAAAATTCTTGCTTATTCATACCCACTCCTGTCTTTCGTTTATCTTTATGATTATCTAATGAATGATGCCATTAATGTAGTATACGTTGCTCATTTTGTTCATTATTTTCTTTGTCTTTTGGTGCGACAAATGTGATATAACAAAGTTGAACAGATACTTTCACATATTCGCTAACTTCTTCTAGCGCATCTTCAAGTTCTTCTTGGTTTTCATCTTCTTCATAACCTAGCGCACCAATATTACGTAAATCGGTGATAACTTCAGTCAACTCTTTATGCTCAGATAATTTAGGTTGTGCAACACCCAAGCCTAAAAGAAAATGATTAACCCACCCTGCAAGAGCATCTGCTCTTAGAAAAACGGATTCGGATTCATCGGGAACTAACATTGAGAAGTTAAATACACTGTCATCAAGTTGTTCGTAAGTAATGTGATAAAGCGCTTCGAGTGGGTCTGATAACGTTTTAGGGAAAGCTAAACCTTCATTGGTTAAATCATGCAATAAGGTTTTCCAACTGCTGTCGCGCACAGCGCCACAAATAAATCCTGTAATCAATCCGTGCATTTCAGCTGCCGTTAAAGGCACAGTATGTTGCTGTAATAAAGCATCAATAGATTGATAATTTGGTAATGTGTTTTGTTTTGACATAAGAATAAACGTCGCATTTAGGGGAATAGTTCAAGATATGCTACCATCAATAGAAGTCGCTGTACCAGTTAAGCCATGTTAATCATTGGAATTTTTGTAGTAATAGCGTTTAATACAGCGTTATAACCGTATACACTACTCAACACGTAGCACAGATTTTATGTCAGGAAGGAATCATGTCCGCACAACCCGTTGAACTTCAAATTTTTGGGCGATCATTACGTGTCAATTGCCCACCAGAACAAAAAGATGCTTTACTGGCTTCTGCTGCTGAACTTGAACAACGATTACAAGATCTCAAAGAGCGCAGTGGTGTTTCCAATACAGAGCACTTAATTTTTATCGTGGCATTAAATATGAGTCATGAGTTGGCAGAAGAAAAGTTAAAAACTAGAGACTATGCCTACAACATGGAAGAGAAGATAAAAATGCTACAACAATCTATTGAACAAGCTTTACACGATCAAGGCAAGCACCACGATCGCACTTTTTCAACTGCGAAGTAGATTTGTTCAGAAAGCATGCGTACGCCACGAAATTCACAGATAATAGGTTGCTTTCTACAATTAAAATAATACAATAGTTCATAGATAAGGTGCTTAACAGCATCCACCAAATTTCTCTGAGATGTTTGCCAGTGGGCCAGTCCCCTGAGCCGATATTCGAAACACATAGAATGTGGTGATCTGTTACTTGTGAGCATACCTGATTCGTTCAGGCAGCCTAATGGTAACAACACTATGTTCACCTTGGACCATGGGTTCAAGGGTTACAGCCTACGGCGGCATCTTGGAGACCTCTACTAAAGTTCTGAATACTGAGTATTTTATAAATACTTAATATTTAGAACTTTTTTTATGCGTCTAATTCCTTAATTCTTCAACTTCTTCACTTTCTTACCTCTAAAGTGTGATAAATTGACTAAAATGATAATTCCCACTTAATGACCACTACTTATTGATGGATTGATGAATGACTCAGACATCACTGTTTCAACAAAGAGATGAGATACGTAAAGCAATTCGCCAAAAAAGACGTTTACTCACATCACAACAGCAGCAGCGAGCTGCATATCAATTATGTGAACGCGTTCTCAGTCATCCCAAAATCCAACATGCACACACCCTTGCCTTATTTCTCTCTTTTGATGGTGAAATTGATACATCACCTTTAATTTCACAATTATGGGCAATGAAGAAACAGATTTGTTTACCCGTTTTACACCCTTTTCATCGCCATCATCTTCTCTTTTTACGTTATACACCAACCACTGTTTTAGTGAAAAATCGCTTTGCAATTTCAGAACCGCCTTTAAATGTAAATGCAGTTATTCCCCCAGATAATATCGATATTATTTTTACACCATTAGTGGCTTTTGATGCTCAAGGCCAACGATTAGGTATGGGAGGCGGTTTTTACGATAGAACGTTAGAAAACTGGCAACAAAAATCATTTTATCCAATAGGGCTTGCTCATGCTTGCCAACAAGTTGAACATCTCCCTATTGCAAATTGGGATGTTCCATTACCTGAGATCATCACTCCAGAAAAAATATGGAATTTTTAATATTCTGAACAACTCATTTTAAAACACCGAACATTATCTGTGTTTTTTTATATTTTTTATTTTAGAAAAAACTTTAAATACCTTTTTATACCCCAACCAATCTAAAGGTATTTTTATTTAAATGAAAAATGAAAAAGATGTTCATCTTATAAAATGCATTAACATTATTATCAGCCTAACTAAAAACAAAGAAATAGAAATAAAAAACAATCACACAATAAAGGATTTAGAAAAAGAATATAAATTTAAATTAAAAAAAATAAAATCATCACTTATATTTAAAAAACAACTTAATCATAAAATTATTTTTTATGACGAAAGTAAAAATTTATTCATATTATTAAAACAAAATAAAAATGATTTTCTTATTTATAATTATCAAACTCATAAAATAGAGAAAATTAATAAAGATAAAATCATTAAGATAAATATAATCCATGCTTATCACCTTGATTTTAAAGCACAGCATCATTTTGATATCAATTGGTTTTTCCCTATATTCATACGCTATAAAGCTATTTTTTATCGTGTTTTATTCTATTCATTAATCTTACAGTTATTATCTTTGGCTAGTCCTTTAGTTACACAAATCATTATGGAAAAAGTAATTGTACATCAAGCATTATCAACACTTGATGTATTAGTAGTTGGATTGATCTTTATTGCTATTTCAGAAGGAACTTTGAAAGGAATTAGAGAATATATATATCATCATACCGCAAATAAAATTGATATCAGCTTAAGTTTAAAAATGGCTAACCATTTATTAAAATTACCCATAAGTTACTTTAAGTCTCGACAAACAGGGATCATTGTAACTCGAGTAAAAGAGTTAGATATTATTAGAGATTTTATCACCAATACATTATTAATGTTATTTGTCGATTTTTCTTTTATCTTTATATTTATCTTTGTCATGGCAATTTTATCAATAAAGCTAACATTATTTTTTATGGCAACTCTTCCACTTTATTTTATTTTGGCTAAATTGCTTGCCCCAAAGATAGAACAAGCCGTTCAACAGCTTTATCAAAAAATAGCGACTAATACGGCATTTCTTACCGAAAGTTTAAGTGGCATCGAAACCATTAAAAGCCTTTCTCTGGAGCCTAGATTTACACAACAATGGCATACACAAATTCATCAGCTTACCTGTAAAAATTTAACACTTCAGAGTATAGACTCACTCTCTCGCTTCATTGTGCTATTTATCAATAAAACAACAACAGCATTACTGCTATGGCTAGGTGCTTATGAAGTGATTTCACACTCAATGACAATTGGTCAGCTAATTGCCTTTATTATGCTACTAGGATATTGCCTACAACCTTTAGCAGTCGCTATTGATGTTTGGGGAAAATATATCAGAACAAAAACAGCCATTTATAATTTACAAGATATTCTTAATCTACCTAATGAGCAAAATATCATAGGCTCAAACACCAAACTTCAAGGTGACATTACGTTTGATAACGTAAGTTTCTGTTATCAAAATAATACACCACTTATTTTACGCAATATTTCATTACAGATAAAAAAACATGAAGTTATTGGTATTGTGGGAACTTCCGGTTCGGGGAAAAGCACCTTAGCGCGTCTGATTTCGGGTCTGTATACACCACAATCAGGTTGTATAAAATTTGATAATATTCCGCTATCACAGCTTCATTTAAAGTGTGTACGCCAACAAATTGGTTTTGTACTACAAGAAAATTTTTTATTTCACTTAACGATCTTTGACAATATTAAACTGATGCACCCCCAAGCTTCTTTAGAAGAAGTGATTGATGTTGCAAAAATCGCAGGTGCACATGAGTTTATTTTAAAATTACCGTTAGGATATGACACCTTGATCACCGAGGGAGGAACTTCCTTATCAGGAGGGCAACGCCAACGTATTGCTATTGCTAGAGCCTTATTAACATCACCTAAAATTTTGATCTTTGATGAAGCTACCAGCGCGTTAGATGATGATTCTCAAACGATTATTCAAAATAACCTTCCACTTATTACACAAAATAAAACCGTAATTATCATTGCCCATCGTCTGTCAACAATACGAGATTGTCATCGTATTATTGTGTTAAATAAGGGACAAATTGTAGAGGAAGGGAGACACGAAGTTTTAATTAAAAATAACGGTGATTACAAAAAACTTTGGCAAATTCAACAAGGATGTTGAGCATGAAACTAAATATAAAACACTTATTATCGACGGTCTTTCAACCTAATAAAAAGTCGCTCTACTATGATTTTTATCCTAATCATATAGCTCTTATAGAAAAACCATTGACCCCTTATAGTCGTTATATTGCTTCTATCATTTCACTCAGTATTGTGGCTTTTATTTTGTGGATTTATTTTGGGAAATTAGATGTGCAATCCCCTGCAATGGGTAAGCTTGTCGTTACTGGTCGTTCCCAAATAATTCAAATACATGAGCCTAGTCGATTGGCTATTCTTCATGTAAAAGATGGGCAAAAAGTTAATCAAGGTGATGCTTTATTAACACTTGATATATTGGGTATTGATGAGGAAATTAAAGGGATAAGAAAAAAAAGGGATGATCTACTATTACTTAAAATTCGCTATCAAGCCTTGAGCCAAGAAGTATCACCTAAAAATCTTTATCATTTTAATAAATTAGATAATAAAATAAAAAAATCAATCTTATTAGGTTATCAGAAAGAGAAAGATGAATTTGATAGCAACATAAATGTATTAGAAACCGAAATTGAAGTAAATAATAAAAATCAAACATTAACTTACAATGATCTATTGTCTTTAAAAAAGATACAAAAAAACATAAAGCAACGATTTATTATTAGAGAAAATCTTTACAATAAAAAAATAATTAGCAAAATGGAATATCTTGAAAGTGAAAAAGAATTATTAGAAATAAATCGTTCAATAACAATAAAGAATGCAGAATTACATATTATTAAAAGCCAAGAACAACAATTAAATAAAAATTTAAATCAATTAGAAAAACAAAAAAAACTAGAATGGCATGATAAGTATAAGAAATATGAGAGCGAGTTATTAATTTATACTCAAAATCTTAATCATTTCCAAAAGCGACAGCAACTCAAAATAGTACGTTCACCCATCACAGGAACAGTGCAACAAATTTCTATTTATACACTCGGCAGCGTATTACAACCTTCACAAAATGTCATGACGATAGTACCCAATCATCAAGAGAATTTTGCAGAGGTTAATCTTCTCAATAGAGATATCGGTTTTATTCATATTGGACAAAAAGCGATGATAAAAATAGATGCTTTTCCTTATACTCGTTATGGCACAATTGAAGGGGAAATTATTAATATCGCTAAAGATTCTATTCAACATGAACAATTAGGCTTAGTTTACCCCGCTACAATTAAATTAAATAAACAAAACATTGAAAAGAATAATCAATATTATCAACTTACTCCGGGGATGTCTTTAGTCGCTGAGATAATTACAGATAAACGCCGTGTTATTGATTATATTTTAAGCCCAATAGAAGTTTATCGATATAACGCACTGACTGAAAAATAGGATTGGGTATTTAATATCATGAAAAACATAACTAATGTAGCAAAAATGAAACAATATCCTTGCTCTATTATTGATGGATTAATTTACTTTTCTAAAAAAAATAATAGAAACATAAAAAGGGAGAACATTTTTCATTTTCTTGGAAATGACACTTCATTTAATGAATGGAACATTCTAGAAGCAGCTCAATTACTTAATTTAAACTGTAAATTCGATATTATTGATTATGAGAGTAAAAAACATCATCTTATTGATACCCTTATTGAAATAAATAACAAATGGTATGTTTTAAAAGAAAAAAATGAAAAGTTTTTGATAATATTCGATCTCGAAAGCAATATTACCATTGAATATAGAATAGATAAAAAACAAAAATTAAGTATAGTATTAATAAGCAATCAACAACACAGGTCATTGCGTAATAAATTTAATATTAATTGGTTTATTTCTACTATTTTAAAACAAAAAAATCACTCTTACTGATTTTTATTTTATCATGTTGTAGCCAACTCTTCGCATTAGTTAACCCTTTAATTTTTGAAACATTAATTGATAAGGTATTAACTGGAAGAAATTTATCAAACTTACATCTATTGGGTTATTTATTACTCTTAATAGCAATTACCGAACCTGTTTATCTTTTTCTAAGAGACAAATTGTATACATTTATTTCTTGCCAATTTAGTGCCGATTTTTCAGGAAAAATTTATCAGCATCTTATTCGCTTACCGAGTGCTTTTTTTAATCAGCGACAGTCAGGCCAAATAATTGCTCGTATTCAAGAGCTTTCACATATTCGTCAATTTATTACTGGTTCCGCATTAATGTTAGTGCTCGACCTGATTTTTATTATTGTGTTTATTTCTGTAATGTTTACTTATTCCACACCATTAACTTGGGTAACGTTAGGGGCATTAATTATTTATTTTACACTTTGGCTGATCCTTGGCCCTCTTATTCGTTATTGGGTTGAACAGGAATATCAAGCTGATGCTGATAATACCAGCCTATTAACCGAAACAATGAACGGTATAGAAACTATCAAAATTACAGCAACAGAAAATCGCTTTATCGACAAATGGCAATATAAACTCACCGACCATATTAACAAACGATTTTCAGCTACTAAAAAAACTTTATTAGCTCAGCAGCTTATATTTATCATTCATAAAATCACAACGGCGATTATTTTGTGGCAAGGTGTTAATTTAATTATTAATGCACAAATGACCGTGGGTGAACTTATTGCATTTAATCTCTTTACTGCGCATATCATACAACCTATTTTACGTTTAGCACAATGCTGGCAGGATTTTCAACAAGCAACGATTTCTCTACGTCGTATCGGTGAAATTTTAAATACGCCGACAGAACATCAATATTATGGATTAGCAACAGTACCCCAAATCATAGGTCGTATTGATTTTTCAAATGTCTATTTTCGTTATACCGCTCATACGCCAGATGTTATTGAATCACTCTCGTTTTCTATTCCTGCTGGACAATTTATTGGTATTACCGGTCGCTCTGGCTCAGGAAAAAGTACCGTTACACGTTTAATTCAACGTCTCTATACGCCTCAACAAGGACAAATTTATATTGATGGCATGGATTTGGCTATCGCCGATCCTCTCTCATTACGCCAAAGTATTAGCATTGTTTTACAAGAAAGTTTTTTATTTAGTGGATCTATTATCGAAAATATTCGTTTATCAAAACCCAATGCAAATGAAAGAGAATTAATAGAAGCATGCCAACTTGCAGGCGCTCTAGAATTTATTGAGCAACTTCCTTTGGGATTTAACACTCAAGTCGGAGAGCGAGGAGCTAATTTATCAGGAGGGCAACGCCAACGTATTGCACTGGCAAGAGCTTTATTAACAAACCCACGTATTCTTATTTTAGATGAAGCCACATCAGCATTAGATTACATCTCTGAAGCGCAAGTTTTGGCAAATTTACCTCGGATTTGTAAAAACAGAACCGTGATTAGTATTGCACATCGTCTCAATACCTTAGCACATTCAAATTATATTTATGTCATAGATAAAGGACGGATATTAGAAGAAGGAACACATTCTAATTTGCTTGAAAATAGAGCGCTTTATTACCAATTATGGAAACAGCAAATTCAATAATAATGTTTAAAAAACAAAAAAGGCTCGAAATACCGAGCCTTCAATATTTTACTGATGATTACATCAATAATTAGTACAGCATACGAGCACGAATAGTACCAGGTAATGCTTTAATTTTTTGCAACACTAACTCTGCTTGAGCCTTGGTTTGCGTTGTAATATCAATCACAACATAACCGACATTGCCTGAAGTTCGCAGGAATTGTGCTGCCACGTTGATGTTTTGTTCAGTAAACACATTATTGATACTATTCATCATACCTGGGCGGTTTTCATGAATATGCAGTAAACGGTTTACATCATCGCCGTGGCTTGGTAATGAAACTTCAGGGAAGTTAACCGCAGATAGCGTAGAGCCATTATCTGAATATTTAGCTAATTTACCAGCAACTTCATAACCAATATTTTCTTGCGCTTCTTGTGTTGAACCACCGATATGTGGCGTTAATATCACGTTATCGAATTTAATAAGTTCAGAGACAAACGGATCGTTAGGATCGTTATTTGCACCTGGCTCAGATGGGAACACGTCAACGGCAGCACCAGATAAATGTTTTGATTCTAACGCTTGTGCTAATGCAGGAATATCAACCACAGTACCACGAGAAGCATTGATAAGAATTGAACCTGGTTTCATGCGCTGAATTTCTTCATGACCAATCATATTCTTGGTTGATGGTGTTTCTGGTACATGCAAGCTGACAATGTCACACATATTTAATAGTTCAGACAGATGACGAATTTGTGTTGCATTACCCAGTGGCAGTTTATTTTCAATGTCATAAAAATAAACATCTAAACCGACACTTTCAGCCAAAATACCTAACTGTGTACCAATATGGCCATAACCAATAATACCTAGTTTTTTACCACGCGCTTCAAAACAGCCTTTGGCTTGCTTATCCCAAACACCACGATGTGCTTTCGCGTTGGCTTCCGGAATACGGCGCAGTAATAACAGTAATTCACCTAGCACCATCTCAGCCACGGAACGAGTGTTTGAGAAAGGCGCATTGAAAACAGGGATACCGCGACGAGCTGCCGCATCTAAATCAACTTGATTGGTCCCAATACAGAAGCATCCTACAGCAACTAATTTTTCAGCGGCTGCAAAAATTTCTTCTGTTAAATGAGTGCGGGAACGAAGACCAACAAAACGTGCATCACGGATAGCTTCTTTTAATTCTTCGTCCGATAACGCACCTTTGTGATATTCAATGTTGGTATAACCCGCAGCTCTTAAATTTTCTACTGCACTTTGGTGCACACCTTCAAGGAGTAGAAACTTTATCTTTTCTTTTTCCAAAGATACTTTGACCATTTACCCTGCCCTATCGTTGTTACATTTAATGAAAAACAAAATCCTGTCTCAACAACATAACAAAAATAGAGTTTGTGGCAATACAACCGATTGCAGTGATGGCAGAATAAGCGATAAAGAAAGCGATTTTCTACCGAGTAAAATGATTTTGACTTTGAAAAAGGCAGGATTTTAAAGAGAGATATAACTATGGTGTGATATATATCACTGAATTTGCAGTTTCTAAAATAATTTTAAAAAGAGGTCGCCATCGCCACCTCTTTTTAGTCATCTTACTTAAGAGTTTTAACGCCTTCAGACGTTCCCATTAAAACGACATTTGCACCACGATTAGCAAATAATCCTACTGTAACCACGCCTGGAATACTGTTAATTTTATTTTCCAGTTCAATAGGGTTAAGAATTGTTAAGTTATGAACATCTAAAATAACGTTTCCATTATCTGTTACCACGTTTTCACGATATTCAGGCAAACCACCCAATTTAACCAATTCACGAGCTACATAAGAGCGCGCCATTGGAATAACTTCAACAGGTAGAGGGAATTTACCTAATACATCCACTTGTTTAGATTCATCAACGATACAGATAAATGTTTTTGCCACACCTGCAATAATTTTTTCTCGCGTTAATGCAGCTCCGCCACCTTTGATCATTTGCATATGGTGGTTGATTTCATCAGCACCATCAACATAGATATCTAAAGAATCGACTTCATTACAGTCAAAAACAGGAATGCCGTAACTTTTTAGTTTTGCTGTTGATGCTTCTGAACTTGAAACCGTACCTTCAATTTGACCTTTCATTGTCGCTAATGCGTCAATAAAATGAGAAGCTGTGGAGCCTGTTCCCACTCCCACGATAGTACCGGGTTTTACATATTCAAGCGCCGCCCAACCTACTGCTTTTTTCAATTCATCCTGAGTCATTTAAAAAAACCTTATTTATCACGTTAATGGACTAAGAATAGCATATTGCATTCAAAACTAGCACGAGACACATCAAAAACTGAGAAGCAACATTTTAACTCATTACAACAAAAAAATATGGCATAGTAAGCAACAGAATATAAAATCAAAGAGAGTCTGTTAATGAAACGCCCTGATTATCGAGCATTACAAGCCCTTGATGCCGTCATTCGCGAACGTGGTTTTGAAAGAGCTGCACAAAAGTTATGTATTACACAATCTGCCGTTTCACAGCGTATTAAACAATTAGAAAACTTATTCGGCCAACCATTATTAGTGCGAACTGTTCCCCCTAAGCCCACAGAGCAAGGGCAAAAACTATTGGCATTATTGCATCAAGTAGAATTACTTGAAGAACAATGGTTAGGTGATGAAAATAGTGGCTCCACACCGCTTTTACTCTCTTTGGCGGTGAATGCTGATAGTTTAGCAACGTGGTTATTACCCGCTTTGCACCCAGTTTTAACACAACTGCCTATTCGGCTTAATATACAAGTTGAAGATGAAACGCGAACACAAGAACGCTTAAGAAGAGGCGAAGTAGTTGGTGCAATCAGTATTCAGCCACAAGCATTACCAAGTTGCCTTGTTGATCAATTAGGCGCTCTTGATTATCTATTTGTGGCCTCTCCTGATTTTGCTCAGCGTTATTTTGCAAATGGCGTAACTAAGTCATCGTTATTAAAAGCCCCTGCAGTCGCATTTGACCATCTTGATGATATGCATCAAGCATTTTTACAGCAAAACTTTGGTTTATCTCCGGGTAGCGTACCTTGCCATATCGTTAATTCTTCTGAAGCATTTGTGCAATTAGCAAAACAAGGTTCGACATGTTGCATGATCCCTCATCTACAAATTGCTAATGAGCTAAAGAGTGGAGAGCTGGTTGATTTAACTCCGGGACTTTGCCAGCGGCGTATGCTTTATTGGCATCGTTTTGCACCAGAAAGTAGAACGATGAGAAAAGTGACAGATGCACTGATTAATTTTGGCCGTAAGGTTTTAAAACAAGGTGAAGAGTAGCACGGCTATTTCATCTTTTAACACAAAAAATAGGCTTCTCTAAGAAGCCTATTTTTTTTACCGTAACATAATTATTTAGTGCGTTTTAGTTCAAAAACAACATCCACATAATCTTTAAATTCGATACTTTGTTGTTCATAAGTTTCTTGCACTGCTGCTGGTGCTTGGGCTTTTAATGCCATTGCATCCATACGTACTTGTGCGATTGGATAAGGTGTCGCTTCTGGCGCACGATAGCTTACACTATAGACTGCACCTAAATCAGCACCAAAACCTTTTGCAACAGAAGTTGCTTGATCAATGGCATTTTTAATGGCCACTTCTCGTGCTTTTACTTTGTATTGTTCTGGATTATTTACGCCAAACTCAACGTTATTAATTTCATTTAAACCAGCCGCTAATGCGCCATCAAGTAACGTATTAAGCTGTTCTAATTTCTTAATTTTGACATTCACAGTACGTGTTGCTGTATAACCATTAATCACCGAACGCTCTGCTTTTTTATCATACTCATAGTTTGGTTGAGTACGGATATTAGCAGCGTCGATATCTTCCTTCACAACACCATTTTCTTTTAAGAAGGCAAAATACTTTGCAACACGCTCATCGACTTGTTTCTTAGCCTGAGCCGCATCTTTTGCTCTTTCATTAACCTGAATATTTAATGTCGCCATATCAGGAGCTGCTTTAATTGTCGCATTACCCGATGTTGTAATATGTGGTCCTTCTGGCTCCGAAGCAGCTAGCGCAATGGAAGGTAATCCCAGCGTAAACATGGATGCTAATACAATCGCTCTTAATTTCACAAAAAACCCCCTGACAAAATTAATTTTAATGTCCTGTTTTTAGGACTAAGAAGAACATTAGCATATATGATGTAAAGTTCTTTAAGATTAAAAGAGAGTTTTCCATCCTTGTGCTACTAATTGAACAGCAATAAACCACATCACACATCCTACAAACATATTAATAATGCGTTGAGAGTGTGTTTTGCTTAATATTGGAGAAAACCAAGCCGCAAGTAGTGATAATGCGAAAAACCAACTTATAGAGGCAAATACCGCACCAATTGTAAACCAAGGGCGAAGCTCTGTGGTTAATTGTCCACCTATACTGCCTATCACAACAAAAGTATCTAAATAAACATGAGGATTAAGCCAAGTTACGGCAATTAATGTCACAATCACACGCCAACGGTTTTTTACCTGATTTTCACTTTGTGATAATTCGATATCTTTTGAAAAAGCTGTTTTAAATGCTTTCCAACCATACCAAAGTAAAAATACCACTCCTCCCCATGTGATCAATAATAAAAGTGTTTCTGATTGACTAAGCAATGCACTGCCACCAAAGACACCTGCTGTTATTAATACAACATCACTTAAAGCGCATAAAAATGCGCTCATTAAATGAAATTGTTTTTTACTCCCTTGCTGTAAAACAAAAGCATTCTGAGCACCTATAGGTAAAATCATGGCTGCACTCAATAAAAAGCCCTGAAAAAAAGTTGTAAACATGCAAAATACCTTAATAATTATTCGTTAGATATTAGCTGAATAATAGAGGGATTTTGATATTAGAGGAAATGAATCATTCTTATTGATAATAAGAAAAACTAATGACCATAAAATAGATAAAAATAATAATTTCAGTAAGGTTAATAAGATGAAATAACCATATTCATTAATAGAATAAAAATAAAATTAGACCAGATAGTAACATGAGGTGTTACCACAATTAATGCAGTAATAAATAAGATAATACGTGTTCGCTTTTTAGCTACTTTATGTGAATACCACAATAATAATAGCGCCAAAGAAAAAACAAGATAGCCATCAGCATAATGAAAAACAAAAAAGAAACTCCTTAAGATTATCTCCATTTTTAATACTTAATCCCTTTTATAGTCTGTGTTATCTCATTATTCTTCCTTTCTTATTTCTTATCATACAAAAAAGCCACGTTATTAACGTGGCTCTATGTCATCTATTCTTGTGAGACTATTCTGCTTTTGCCGTCGCACTTGGTGTTTGATGCATATAAACATCCATTTGTGGGAATGGAATACCGATATTATTCGCATCTAATGCGCGTTTAAAATCTTCCATCAAATCCCAATAAACAGGCCATG
The DNA here is from genome assembly GCF_009915245.1 of Proteus sp. G2669. Taxonomy (NCBI): domain Bacteria; kingdom Pseudomonadati; phylum Pseudomonadota; class Gammaproteobacteria; order Enterobacterales; family Morganellaceae; genus Proteus; species Proteus sp. G2669. The sequence continues at coordinate 344,299 of NZ_JAABLX010000050.1, forward strand.
CATCTCCATTGGTTGTCCAAACACGTACCACAAAGTTTAATGAAGACGGTGCCATTTCATGTAAACGGATAGTCACACCTTTATCATGTTGAATACGTTTGTCTTTAGCAACAACATCACCCAGTACTTGTTTTACTTTATCAATATCAGCATCATAAGCCACACCGACAATAATTTGTGTACGGCGATTAGGCTCACGCGTTAAGTTGATAACCTCGCTACTGATAATTTTGCTATTTGGAATAACGATAATTCTGTCATCGGCTGAGCGTAATGTGGTAGAGAAAATTTGTACATCTCTTACCGTACCTTCTACAGAGCCAATCATGACATATTCATCTGTGCGGATCGGACGGAAGATAACAATTAATACGCCCGCTGCAAAGTTAGATAGTGATCCTTGTAAGGCTAAACCAACCGCCAAACCAGCAGCACCTAATACCGCGATAACCGACGCAGTTTGAACACCTAATCGTCCTAATACGGCAATTAAGGTAAAAGCAACAACAGTATAACGAACTAAAACAGATAAAAATGTCACAACAGTAGCATCAATATGACGCAATGTAAGAACTCTTGCGACACCTTTACCGATCATTTTTGCGACAAAAAGACCAATAAATAAGATCAAAAATGCGGCTACAATATTCACAGCATATTGAATAAAGAGATCCTGATTTGCGGCAAACCAACCTGATGCTTCATCTAAACTAACAGGTAATTCATTCATTAGACCACCTTTTAAATCTTAAAAATATAATAGAAGAATAGCAATTCAGTAATATATTGTGGCAGATTTATTCAAAAAATATATAGTATTTGTTAATTTTCTTTATTTTCCAGAATAAATAACCGATATTTCTGTAGCATGGTAGCAAAATCATCTAAACCACAAAAAGAGATACTTTCGTTATCGTAATAGCTCATGCCCTCTTCCATTTCATCTGTTTCAAAATGCAAAGTATTGGCTCTTATCATTACTTCTTCATCATCAATCGAAAGGCTATATTCTTTACCAATTAGCTCCCACTGTCTTTCACTGCCTTTAATACCATCCATCTCTTCAAGAATTTGATCTATCAGACTAATATCGCCCTGAATTTCATCATTCAGCCAATAGCCTATCGCTTCATGATCCATCGAAAAACGGGCTAGTATACCGCCAGTGAGGTCTCGCTGAAATTCATAGTCCATGGTGTACGCCCCTTATTAAGCTACCGCTTTTTTAATAAAAAAATACCTTATTTTTATTATGACAAAAATAACAAAAAACGGGAGGTATTAGCCTCCCGTTTGTTCATATTAAATACGTTTAAAGCAATAAATTAATCGTTATACCGTTGTTTGGAAAATAACTTGGTCTGCTTTATCTGTATATTGAGCAAGTTGATCAAAGTTCAGATAGCGATAAGTATCTTCTGCGGTTTCATCAACTTTATTCATAAAGTCGAGATACTCTTGTGGCTCAGGCAAACGACCTAATAATGACGCAACTGCCGCAAGTTCTGCTGAAGCAAGATACACATTTGCACCTGTACCTAAGCGGTTAGGGAAGTTTCGTGTCGAGGTTGAAACAACAGTTGCACCATCAGCAACACGCGCTTGGTTCCCCATACACAGTGAACAACCAGGTACTTCGATACGTGCTCCACTCTTACCAAAGACGCTATAATAGCCCTCTTCCGTTAATTGTGCCGCATCCATTTTTGTTGGTGGAGCAACCCATAAACGTGTTGGTAATTGACCTTTGTGTTGATCAAGCAGTTTACCCGCAGCACGGAAGTGACCAATGTTAGTCATACAAGAACCAATGAACACTTCATCAATTTTGCTGTTTGCCACTTCAGATAGTAAGCGAGCATCATCTGGATCGTTAGGCGCACATAGAATTGGCTCTTTGATCTCATTTAAATCAATTTCGATCACTGCGGCATATTCTGCATCAGCATCCGCTTCAAGTAATTGCGGATCTTTCAACCAGTTTTCCATTGAAGTAATACGACGTTCAATAGTACGACGATCGCCATAACCTTCAGATATCATCCATTTCAATAAGATAATGTTAGACTGGAGGTACTCAATGATAGGCGCTTTATCCAGTTTAATGGTACAACCCGCAGCTGAACGTTCTGCTGATGCATCAGCAAGCTCAAATGCTTGTTCTACTTTCAGCTCTGGTAAGCCTTCAATCTCAAGAATGCGACCAGAGAAAATGTTTTTCTTACCTTTTTTCTCAACTGTCAGTAAACCATCTTGAATTGCGTAATAAGGAATAGCATGAACTAAATCACGCAGTGTCACACCCGGTTGCATTTTGCCTTTAAAACGAACCAGAACAGATTCTGGCATATCTAATGGCATAACCCCAGTTGCTGCAGCAAAAGCCACTAGGCCCGAGCCTGCTGGGAATGAGATACCAATAGGGAAACGAGTATGCGAGTCACCACCTGTACCAACAGTATCAGGTAATAACATACGATTTAACCATGAGTGGATAATACCATCGCCCGGACGCAGTGAAACACCACCACGATTCATAATAAAGTCAGGCAAAGTGTGATGCGTTGTAACGTCTACCGGTTTTGGATAAGCCGCAGTATGACAGAATGATTGCATTACTAAATCAGCAGAGAAACCAAGGCACGCCAAGTCTTTTAGCTCATCACGAGTCATTGGACCTGTTGTATCTTGTGAACCTACTGAGGTCATTTTTGGCTCGCAATATTCGCCCGGGCGAATACCTGTACGACCACAAGCACGACCTACCATTTTCTGAGCTAGTGAGAAACCACGGTTGCTTTCTGCAACAGGTTTAGCATGACGGAACAGTGTGCTAACGGGTAAACCTAGTGATTCGCGCGCTTTTGATGTTAATCCACGACCAATGATTAATGGAATACGGCCACCAGCACGAACTTCATCAATTAATACTTCGGTTTTTAACTCAAAGGTTTCCAGTAACTCATTCGTTTCATGGTTACGAATTTCACCTTTATATGGGTAAATATCAATGACATCACCCATATTTAATTTAGAAACATCAACTTCGATAGGCAATGCACCTGCGTCTTCCATTGTGTTAAAGAAGATAGGTGCAATTTTACCACCGAGAACAACCCCACCACCGCGTTTATTAGGAACGAATGGAATATCATCCCCCATAAACCAAAGCACGGAGTTTGTCGCTGATTTACGAGAAGAACCAGTGCCTACAACGTCACCAACATAAGCTAGTGGGAAGCCTTTTTTATTTAATGCTTCGATTTGTTTGATAGGACCAACACTACCCGGTTGATCTGGTTCAATCCCTTCACGCGCATTTTTTAACATAGCTAAAGCATGTAATGGGATATCTGGGCGAGACCAAGCATCTGGAGCTGGAGATAAGTCATCGGTATTGGTTTCACCAGTGACTTTAAATACGGTAACAGTAATTTTTTCTGCTAATTCTGGACGTTCAGTAAACCATGTTGCATCAGCCCAAGATTGCATAATCTGTTTAGCATACACATTGCCTGCTTTGGCTTTTTCTTCAACATCATAGAAGTTATCGAACATCAGTAATGTGTGAGAAAGCGCTTTGGCTGCAATTGGGGCTAATTTGTTGTTATCCAGAGATTCAATTAAAGCATGAATATTATAGCCACCTTGCATGGTACCTAATAATTCAACGGCTTTTTCTGGCGAGATAAGAGGTGATGTGGTTTCGCCTTTCGCGAGGGCAGTTAAAAAACCCGCCTTAACATAGGCAGCTTCATCAACTCCGGGTGGAACACGGTTAACAATTAAATCAAGAAGAAATTCTTCTTCACCTTTAGGGGGATTTTTTAATAGCTCAACAAGTGCGGCTGTTTGTGTGGCATCGAGAGGTTTTGGAACGACACCTTCAGCTGCACGCTCTGCTACGTGCTTACGGTATTCTTCTAGCACGACTGTCTCCTCGCTTCTTTGTCATTTTGTATAACCCGGCTGTCTGCACCTTGTTAATAAGGTGCCAGGTCAGAGGATCTTTTGCTCGCATAAAACATAATAGGTTGTGAAATTATGCCCAGCTAAGGGCTATCAGCATAGCAAATCTTCAACACGATGTTAATTCGTTCACATAAAAGTAACATTAATCAGATTCAAATATCCACTTATTCAGATTAAAACACTTAAACAAAATATATAACAGAGACTTTTAACCAAGATTTTGGTTAATAACCACACTTTTTATAGTTTTTTTCATACCCAAATTAGCACTAAAGTAAAATTTACGGCCAAATAAACATCAATCACACAAAATAACCAGCATCACACAGTAGAAGACGATCAGCATTTCAATAAAAAATATAAAAAAAGAGCCAAGTTCCATAAAGAACTTAGCCCTTATCATTTAAACTACTTTAGTAAACTGTTTTCAGTAAAGCTATTTTCAGCAAAACCGTTTCCAGTAAAAAGTCGCTTATTTTTTCTTTTTCGCTTTTGGATTTGGCAGGTCAGTGATACTACCTTCAAATACTTCCGCAGCCATACCAATTGATTCGTATAACGTTGGGTGAGCGTGGATAGTTAATGCGATATCTTCAGCATCACAACCCATTTCGATTGCCAGACCAATTTCACCTAACAGTTCACCACCGTTAGAACCAACAATTGCACCACCGATAACACGGTTAGTTTCTTTGTCGAAAATCAGTTTAGTCATACCATCAGCACAATCTGATGCGATTGCACGGCCTGATGCAGCCCATGGGAAAGAAGCCACTTCATAGCTAACGCCTTTCTCTTTCGCTTCTTTTTCTGTCATACCAACCCATGCAACTTCTGGTTCAGTATAAGCGATTGATGGAATAACTTTAGGATCGAAGTAATGTTTTTTACCAGAAATAACTTCTGCTGCAACGTGACCTTCATGAACACCTTTGTGAGCCAGCATTGGTTGACCAACAATGTCTCCGATAGCAAAGATGTGAGGTACATTAGTACGCATTTGTTTGTCAACATGGATAAAGCCACGATCATCAACTTCGATGCCTGCTTTACCTGCGTCTAATAATTTACCGTTAGGTACACGACCGATAGCAACTAATACTGCATCGTAACGTTGTGGTTCTGCTGGGGCTTTTTTGCCTTCCATCGTTACGTAGATGCCATCTTCTTTTGCTTCAACCGCAGTTACTTTGGTTTCTAGCATCAGGTTAAATTTCTTGCTGATACGTTTGGTAAATACTTTAACCACGTCTTTGTCAGCAGCAGGAATAACCTGATCAAACATTTCAACCACGTCAATCTGAGAACCCAGAGAGTGATAAACCGTTCCCATTTCCAGACCGATGATACCGCCACCCATAACCAGTAAACGCTCTGGTACGGTTTTCAGTTGCAGCGCATCTGTTGAATCCCATACTCGTGGGTCTTCATGTGGAATAAATGGTAATTCGATTGGACGTGAGCCGGCAGCAACGATTGCATTTTCAAAAGTGATGGTAGTTGTACCTTCACCACCTTCAACAGACAATGTATGAGAACCAGTGAATCGTGCTTCGCCATTAACAACAGTCACTTTACGGCCTTTAGCCATGCCCGCTAAGCCACCGGTTAATTGAGAAATAACTTTGTCTTTCCAGATGCGAATTTTGTCGATATCTGTTTTTGGTGCATCAAAAACAACACCATGTTCAGATAATGCTTTCGCTTCTTCGATAACTTTAGCAACGTGGAGTAACGCTTTAGAAGGGATACAACCCACATTCAGACAAACACCACCTAAAGTAGAGTGACGTTCAACTAAAACTGTTTCTAAACCTAAGTCAGCGCAACGGAACGCCGCGGAATAACCCGCAGGGCCTGCGCCGAGAACCACTACCTGTGCTTTAATTTCAGTACTCATCGTGACCTCATTATTTATTTGTCCGGCGAGTCAGACGAAAATCCATATTTAACACCGAGACTTACATACCGCATGCAGTTTACAGAAATGTTAATAAACTGAAAAGCGCTCTAACATGACGGATCTCACAACCTAAGATGTATGACTGTAAAATCCATCATCGTAATCAGAGAAACCGGCGCTAAGCACCGGTTTAAATAATTACATTACCAAACGACGTAAATCGCTCATGTACTGATTAATCAGAGTGATGAATCGAGCACCATCAGCACCATCGATCACACGGTGATCGAAAGATAATGACATTGGTAGAATCAAGCGTGGTACGAACTCTTTACCATTCCATACAGGTTTCATAGAAGAACGGGAAAGTCCCATAATCGCAACTTCTGGTGCGTTAACGATTGGTGCAAAACCGGTAGTACCGATACCACCAAGGCTAGAAATTGTGAAACATCCGCCTTGCATATCCGCAGCTGTCAGTTTACCTGCACGTGCTTTCTTAGAAACTTCAGCTAACTCATAAGACAGTTCGATAATGCCTTTTTTGTTAACATCTTTGAAAACAGGAACAACTAAACCGTTAGGTGTATCTACAGCAATGCCGATATTGATGTATTTTTTCAGGATCAGTTTCTGTCCATCTTCAGAGATAGAGCTGTTAAAGCGTGGCATATCTGCCAGTGCTTTTGCTGCTGCTTTCATCACGAAGACTAACGGAGTGATCTTAACATCCAGTTTTTTCTTCTCTGCTTCTTTATTTTGCTGTTTACGGAATTCTTCAACCTCAGTGATATCTGCTTCATCGAACAGATTTACGTGAGGGATCATCACCCAGTTACGGCTTAAGTTAGCACCAGAGATTTTCTGGATACGGCTTAATTCAACTTCTTCAATTTCACCAAACTTGCTGAAGTCAACTTTCGGCCAAGGTAACATGCCTGGTAATCCGCCACCTGCATTTGCTGGCGCTGATTCAGCACGTTTAATTAACTCTTTCACGTAAGACTGAACGTCTTCACGTAAGATACGGCCTTTACGACCAGTACCTTTCACTTTCGCTAAATTCACACCAAATTCACGCGCTAAGCGACGAATAACAGGTGTTGCATGAACGTAAGCATCATTTTCAACGAATTCTTCTTTTGCTGCTGGTGCAGTTGCTTGTGCTTTAGCAGGTGCTGCTGGTGCAGAACTTGCTGGCGCAGGTGCGGCTGCTGCTGCTTGAGCAACAGGTGCTGCACCGGCAACTTCAAACGTCATGATCAGTGAGCCAGTTTTCACTTTATCGCCCACTGCAATTTTGATCTCTTTAACCACACCTGCAAATGGTGCTGGAACTTCCATAGAAGCTTTATCACCTTCAACGGTGATCAGTGATTGTTCTTCAGAGATGGAATCACCTACTTTAACCATCACTTCAGTAACTTCAACTTCGTCACCACCGATATCTGGAACATTCACTTCTTTCACAGCAGATGTTGCTGGTGCAGATGCTGCTGGAGCTGGAGCTGCTTGAGCAACAGGTGCGCTACCTGCAACTTCAAATACCATGATAAGAGAGCCTGTGCTCACTTTATCACCAGTTGCGATTTTAATTTCTTTCACAACGCCAGCAAATGGAGCTGGAACTTCCATAGAAGCTTTATCACCTTCTACAGTGATCAGCGATTGTTCTTCAGCAACGCTATCGCCCACTTTTACCATCACTTCGGTAACTTCAACTTCGTCACCGCCGATATCAGGTACATGAACTTCTTTTAATTCTGCCGTTGCAGGCGATGCTGCTGGCGCAGGAGCTGCGGCTTGAGCTGGTGCAGCTTGCGCGGCACCTTCTGCTTCAAAAATCATGATAAGAGAACCAGTTTGGACTTTATCGCCCACAGCAATTTTGATCTCTTTCACTACACCCGCTTGTGGTGATGGGACTTCCATAGAAGCTTTGTCACCTTCTACAGTAATTAAGGATTGTTCTTCCTCAATACGGTCGCCCACTTTCACCATCACTTCGGTGACTTCAACTTCATCAGCACCGATATCTGGGACTTTAATTTCAATAGACATTCACTTTACCTCTTACGCCAGACGTGGGTTTACTTTTTCAGGGTTGATGTTGTATTTATTGATTGCTTCTTCAACAACCTTCACATCAATCTCACCACGTTTAGCTAATTCACCTAATGCAGCAACAATCACATAAGAAGTATCAACTTCGAAGTGGTGACGCAGGTTTTCACGGCTATCAGAACGACCGAAACCATCTGTACCTAATACGCGGTAATCATCTGCTGGTACATAAGTACGAACTTGTTCAGCGAACAGTTTCATATAGTCAGTAGAGGCTACAGCTGGTGCATCATTCATAATTTGAGCGATGTAAGGTACACGCGGTGCTTCAGATGGGTGTAGCATGTTCCAACGTTCACAATCTTGACCATCACGAGCCAGTTCTGTGAATGAAGTTACGCTATAAACATCAGAACCAATACCGTATTCAGTAGACAGGATTTGTGCTGCTTCACGAACGTGACGCAGAATAGAACCTGAACCCAGTAACTGAACTTTACCTTTCGCGCCTTCCAGTGATTCCAGTTTGTAGATACCTTTACGGATACCTTCTTCAACACCGGCTGGCATTGCTGGCATATGGTAGTTTTCGTTGAGTGTAGTGATGTAGTAATAAACGTTTTCTTGTTTATCACCATACATACGCTCTAAACCATCTTGCATGATAACAGCAACTTCATAAGCAAATGCTGGATCATAAGAGATACAGTTAGGGATAGTCAGCGATTGAATATGGCTATGACCATCTTCGTGTTGTAAACCTTCACCATTAAGTGTTGTACGGCCTGAAGTACCACCCACTAAGAAGCCACGAGCTTGTTGGTCACCTGCTGCCCAGCATAGGTCGCCAATACGTTGGAAACCAAACATTGAGTAGTAGATATAGAATGGGATCATTGGCAGGTTGTTAGTGCTGTAAGATGTTGCAGCTGCTAACCAAGATGCGCCAGCACCCAGTTCGTTGATACCTTCTTGCAGAATTTGACCTTTAACGTCTTCTTTATAGTAAGCAACTTGCTCACGATCTTGAGGCGTATATTGCTGGCCATTCGGGCTATAAATACCGATTTGACGGAACAGGCCTTCCATACCGAAAGTACGTGCTTCGTCAGCAATAATTGGAACTAAACGATCTTTGATAGATTTATTTTTCAACATTACGTTCAGTGCACGAACGAATGCGATAGTTGTAGAAATCTCTTTAGATTGTTCTTCCAGTAATTGGCTGAAATCTTCCAGTGTCGGAATATCCAGTTTTTCTTCAAAACGAGGACGACGTGCTGGCAAGTAACCGCCTAAATCCTGACGACGTGCGTGCAGGTATTTGTATTCTTCTGACTCTTTGTCAAAAGTAATATAAGGCAGGTCTTTGATTTGCTCATCAGCAACTGGAATATTGAAACGATCACGGAAATGGTGAACGCCATCCATGTTCATTTTTTTAACTTGGTGAGCAATGTTTTTACCTTCTGCTGTTTCACCCATACCATAACCTTTAATGGTTTGAGCTAAAATAACAGTTGGTTTGTTTTGAGTGTCTTTTGCTTTTTGGAATGCAGCAAAAACTTTCTTCGGATCGTGACCACCACGGTTTAATGCCCAGATTTCATCATCAGTCATATCTTTAACTAATGCAGCAGTTTCTGGGTAACGATTGAAGAAATGCTCACGAACATAAGCGCCATCACGAGATTTAAATGTCTGGTAATCACCATCCAGGGTTTCATTCATTAATTGAATGAGTTTACCAGAGGTGTCTTTACGCAGAAGCTCATCCCAACGATCGCCCCACATTACTTTGATAACGTTCCAGCCAGCACCAGCAAAGATACCTTCTAATTCGTTAACAATTTTGCCGTTACCTGTAACTGGGCCATCAAGACGTTGTAAGTTACAGTTAACAACGAAGCACAGGTTATCTAATTTTTCGCGAACTGCGATGGTGATTGCACCTTTAGATTCTGGTTCGTCCATTTCGCCATCGCCTAAGAACGCATAAACAGTTTGTTTAGTCGTATCTTTTAAGCCACGGTGATTTAAATATTTCAGGAATTTAGCTTGATAAATTGCAGATAGAGGCCCCAGACCCATAGAAACAGTTGGGAACTGCCAGAATTCAGGCATTAATTTAGGGTGTGGATAAGAAGATAAACCTTTACCACCAATTTCTTGACGGAAGTTGTTTAATTGTTCTTCTGTTAAACGACCTTCTAAGAATGCGCGTGCATAGATACCTGGGGAGATATGTCCTTGGAAGTAAACTAAGTCGCCGCCATCAGTTTCATTTTGAGCACGGAAGAAGTGGTTAAAGCACACTTCATATAACGTTGCAGAAGATTGGAATGACGCCATGTGTCCGCCGAGTTCCAAATCTTTTTTGGATGCACGCAGAACCATCATTACTGCGTTCCAGCGAATAGCAGAACGAATACGACGCTCTAATTCCAGATTGCCAGGGTAAGCGGGTTCATCTTCAGCAGGAATGGTATTGATATAATCACTGTGTACAGAGCCGCCTAAAGCAATATTAAGACCGCCATTACGGGCTTGTTTTAATACCTGATCAATCAGGAACTGTGCACGCTCAACACCTTCTTCACGGATGACCGAGTCGATCGCTTGTAACCAGTCGCGAGTTTCGATCGGATCCACGTCATTTTTCAGCATATCTGACATGGTGTATTCCTTATCTGTTATCTGTTTTTAATGGTTATGGGAGTCTATCTTCCCGTTATACCCATTTGATATGACGGGAAGATAGACCCTGCTGTTATTACCGCTATCCCTGAAAATCACAGGGAGATAGGTAGTACAGACTCAGCGGTCAGGATCTGTGCTACTAAAATAAATCAGGGTGTTGTTGGAGCCGGCGCAAAGAGCGCTCACGGCGAGTATGTTCACGACTCATATCCAACAAAACATCTTCAATAAAGGCTAAATGGCGATGTGAAGCTTCACGCGCTACCTCTGGCTCTCTATTAATAATAGCCTGATAAATCTGACTACGATGCTCACTTACGGCAGTTAACATCTCTTTACGAGTGTAAAGAAACTCAAAATTCTGGCGGATATTCTGCTCCAGCATAGGTACCATGCATCTTAATAAATGTAATAGAACAACATTATGAGCAGCTTCCGTGACAATTAATTGATATTGCAATACAGCTTCAGACTCAGCGACCAAATCACCCTTTTCGTGGGCCTTCAAAATACAATCATGGCTTGCCTTGATACGAGCAAGATCTTCATTAGTACCGCGTAACGCTGCATAATAAGCCGCAATACCTTCAAGGGCATGGCGCGTTTCTAAGAGATCAAATTGAGATTCGGGATGTCCGCTAAGCAGTTGAGCTAAAGGATCACTAAAACTTTGCCAGAGATTATGCTGAACAAATGTTCCACCGCCTTGGCGACGAAGTAAAAAACCTTTAGCTTCTAATTTTTGGATAGCTTCACGCAATGAAGGGCGGGATACATCAAATTGCTTCGCCAGCTCACGCTCAGGTAAGAGTTTTTCTCCTGGACGCAGAGTGCCTTCTAAAATCAGATGCTCAAGCTGTTGCTCAATGACATCAGAAAGCTTAGGTTGACGGATTTTTGTATAAGCCATATTGCTGGAAGCCATTATTGGATAACTATTACCTTTGTGATTGAGTTGTCAATTGGTAATACCAATTTAATATAACGGATAATAAAGTAACAAAGTATTCACTAACTGTCCATACAGTTGTTGAGCGAAATCATAAAAACCTGCAAATTTTAACAAATTATTTTAAAAATTCATCAAAAGTGATAACTAGATCGCATTATACTGAAACGTTAAAAATAAATTTTTTAACGTTTTTTAAACACATAAACAGTCAAACTGAAGCGTGACAGCAATAATTAATTGAATAAATAATCATTACAATCAGATTTTAATTCACTCATCTCTGTTATTTCGTTAACAAACTATGAAAATAGTCCCAATCAAAGTGAGGCCCTGGATCTGTTTTTCTATTTGGTGCAACATCACTATGCCCTGTAATGTTCTCTTTAATGGCAGGATAAAGCGTAATAAGTGATTGAGTTATCTTGGCTAATTGCTGATATTGGTTTGGTGTAAAATCACAATTATCAGTGCCTTCAAGCTCTATACCAATAGAGAAATCATTGCACTTTTCTCTATCTTTATATAAAGAAACGCCCGCATGCCACGCTCTATCTGTAAAAGGCACATATTGCACAATTTCACCATCACGCCGAATAAGACAATGAGCAGATACTCTTAAGTCGATTATTTCACTAAAAAAAGGATGATCTTCCTCTGATAACGTATTGGTAAATAACCTATCAATATAAGGCCCACCAAATTGACCTGGTGGCAAACTGATATTGTGAACAATCAGTAAAGAGGGGGCTTCGCCTTCAGGCCTTTTATCATGATTTGGTGAAGGTACTTTTCTTACATCAATAAGCCAACCTTGTTTAATTTCCACATCAACCCTCTTCTACTATGTTTTAGCTATTATCAATAATTTTATTAACTCATATTCATCAATAAATGCGAACTTTCTCTCAATAATAAAGGTTAATTTTGTATAACTCTGTTTTCTTTTCGATATTTTACTCAAATTTTATTTTATCTATTCGCCAATAAAGTCCTTTTTTTTCATACTTCTAGTGTCTATTAATCAAGGAGGACGCTAGATGAACGCACTTAATTATCACTCATCTGAAAATGGCTTTACCCTTATGGAACTCATGATTGTCATTGCCATTATTTCTATTCTAAGCTCTGTTGCTATTCCTGCTTATCAAGGTTATATCCAAAAAGCGGCTTTAACCGATATTTTGCAAACGCTCTCCCCTTATCGTTCAGCCGTTGAATTATGTCGTTATGAAAATGAACTTCACCATTGCGATTCTGACTCAACATTTATGCCACCACAATTTCGCAGTCGATATCTTTCTGAAGTATCCGTATTAAATGGTGTCATTAATGCAACCGGGAAAGCACAACTTGAAGGCCTAACTATTGTTATGTCTTTAGAAAAAAATGCGGGAGATTATCTTCCTATATGGAGGACACAATGCTCCGCCACTAATACTAGGTTACAAAAGCAATGCACTGAAATATTCAAATCATATTAATACATTATGGATATTGGGGAGCATTCGTATCGAATGTTCCTGTATTAAAACAACGCAAATAAAGTAAATATAAAAAGGTGAATAATGGATATCACATACTCAGCAACAGAATTTATTGAACATCTATTACGCCATAGCATTTTAATGCGTGTTTCTGATTTACATATTGAACCTCAACAATTCAATTTTAGAATTAGAGCCAGAATAGATAACCATTTATATTTATTTTCTCCACCTCCGGATGAATTTTCAGAAGAAATAGTGACACGTTTAAAAATATTGGCTAACTTAAATATTACAGAAAAACGATTACCTCAGGATGGTCAATTTACTTGGTCTTATCATGATAAAAACTATTCAATACGAATAGCCACACTTCCCACTCTTTATGGTGAAAAAATCGTTTTGCGCCTTATTAATAACCTCCAACAACCTGAATTAAACCATTTAGGATTTCAACCATCTCATTTAACACTATTAAAAAAATATTTAAATTTACCGCAAGGTATGATTTTAGTCACAGGCCCAACAGGTAGTGGAAAAACACTAACTTTATATAGTTGCTTACATTATTTAAATAAAGATAACCGTAATATAAATAGTGTTGAAGATCCCATCGAATTACCACTAGATGGTATTAATCAAATTCAGATTTGTGAAAAAATGGGGATCACATTTACTACAATACTACGCGCATTATTACGTCAAGATCCCGATATTATAATGGTAGGTGAGATTCGCGATCCCCCCACTGCTGAAATGGCAATAAAAACAGCACAAACAGGACATCTTGTTTTATCCACATTACACACTAACTCCACAGATGCCACCTTAATGCGCCTACATAATTTAGGCATTGCAAAAGATCTTATTCACTCTTGTATTAGTTTGATTATTTCACAGCGATTAGTGCGCTGTTTATGCTCACATTGTAAAACCTGCTTACCCAATAAAAAACAGATTAATATCAATGAAGAAATCATTGAATTACCGAATTGGCAAGCAATAGGTTGCCAGCAATGCAGTTCTGGTTATAAAGGAAGAACGGCAATCTATGACTGTTTTGAACCAACAAAACAAGCACATGCATCTCCCTATAATTTACTCCATTCAGGTTTTCTATTAATAAAACAAGGGATAACAACACTTGAGGAGGTTTATCAAACACTGGGGGATATTGAATGAGATTACAGCAAATTTATCATTACGATGCATTGAGCTATCAAGGCGAATGGTGTTCAGGAAACATTCTCGCATCATCAAATAATGATGTTTTTATTAAATTAGTACAGCAACAAAAAATTCCCATAAAAATACATTTATACAAAATCGTGATATTCCAAGAAAATGATAAAAAATATCGTATTCAATTACTTGAACAACTCGCATTATTACTTCACTCAGGTTTAGCACTTTTACCTGCTTTAACGCTATTAAAAAATGAGTGTCGTTATGTTCATTGGCAATGTGTATTAGATGATATTATTTTTAACTTAATGCAAGGCGGTACATTATCAAAACAGTTAAGCCGTTATCCCGTTTATTTTCCACTTTCATTAGTACGCTTTATTTTTATTGGCGAAGAAAGTGGAAAGTTAAATGAAGTCATAACACTTCAAATAACACAATTAAAAAAACAACAAGAAATAGTTAAAAAAATAAAAAAATCTTTTAAATACCCACTTTTTTTATTGGTTATTTTATTTTCTATTACCAGTATTATGTTGTTATATGTTCTACCAGAATATCAATCCTTATACAGTGCCTTTAATACTGAGCTTCCTGATTTAACATTAGCATTAATTTCTTTCTCAAAATGGTTTTCTAACTATATTTTTATAATGCTCGTTTCCTTTATTGGGCTAATATTGCTTTATCATTTTATCCGGCATTATTCACCACTCTTTTATTATTATGAACAAGCTATTTTGCTTCATCTACCTTATTTCGGTACGCTATTAAAATACCATCAACTCTATCTTATTTTTCAGATAATAAGTATTACACAACAAGCTGGATTACCGTTATTACAAGGCTTAACGATTATTATAGAACAACTTACACATCCCATTTATAAACGCCAGCTATTACAAATGAGTGAACACATTACGCAAGGAAAATCATTAAGTTTATTTATGAAAAATGCGTCTTATTTTCCACCCATTTGCCATCAATTTATCATTTGTGCAGAAAATTCAGGACAGTTACTCTATTTTTGTCAACAATTAAGTGATTGGTTTTATCATCAGCTTGAAGAACAATTAAATACTATCAGTACATGGTTAGAGCCGATGTTAATGGCGATAATTGCATTGATTATTGGTACATTAATCATGGCTATGTATCTTCCTATATTACAGTTAGGTGATACTATACAGTGAATCACAAATTTTATGAGTAATATGCTATTGTGATCTTTCTCGCTAAGTGATTGATTGATGATAATTCTATTACTGATTATGAGGTAGGATGTCAGGGTAGCAGAAAATCATCTATCATAATAACCGAATAAAACCTAAATATTGCGGTTATTATCTTGTGATAAAAACAAAATTAGGCTTTAGAATATCCATACTAATAGCAAATTTTAATTCATTAAAAATAGATAAACACAATGGCTTATACGGTTGCTCTTACAGGCGGAATAGGTAGTGGTAAAACCACTATTGCTAATGCTTTTGCCTCATTAGGTGTACCTCTTGTTGATGCTGATGTTATTGCTCGATTAGTGGTAGAACCTCATTCCTTTGGGCTAAATGCGCTACATCAACATTTTGGTGACAACATTTTATTGCCTGATGGTTCATTAAACCGAGCTCAGCTACGCCAGATTATTTTTCAAAATGATGAAGAAAAAACTTGGGTCAATAATCTTCTTCACCCTTTGATACAGCAAGAGACTCAAAAACAAATACAACAAATTAAAACCCCTTATTTTATTTGGGTTGTTCCTTTATTAATTGAAAATAAATTAACTCACTTAGCCTCTCGTGTTCTTGTCGTTGATGTCACCCAAGAAGAACAAATAGCAAGAACAATGAAACGGGATGGCGTAAGCCGAGAGCAAGTACTCTATATTTTAAAGGCACAAGCTCAAAGACAAGAACGATTAGCCGCTGCTGATGATATTATTGAAAATCACGATAATAGCCAAAATATAATTGGCAAAGTTAAGCAACTCCATCAGCATTACTTAGAATTAGCTCAACAAGCGTTACAGGACAACAGCCATGAGTGATGACATCACAACTATCATCTTCGAACATCCCTTAAATGAAAAAATGCGTTCATGGCTTAGAATTGAAAACTCATTAATTCAAATTAACAGTTTTCGGACAATTGATTCATTACCCACCGCACTCTCTTTTTTCCGCGCGATATCAGAATTTATTGAAGTGCTTGATCGTGGTGAAATTCGTGCTGAACTACTTAAAGAATTAGAAAAAAGACAAAAAAAATTACAACAATGGCTTTCATTTCCCAATGTTGATAAAGAAATTGTCACTCAAATTATTAATGAACTGGCCGAAAATGCAGCGGTATTAAGTCAAGCTCCGCGAATTGGTCAGCACTTAAAACAAGATAAAGTGATTAGCTTAGTCAAACAGCGTCTAAGCATTCCTGGTGGATGCTGTAACTTTGATGTGCCAGCATTGCATTTGTGGTTAAGTTTACCTCAAACCACCCGTGATGAAAGATTACAAAACTGGATGACAGGTTTGTTACCATTACAAAATGCATTAAATAGCTTACTAACGCTTATTCGACAATCAGATATTTTTAAACCAGCGTTAAGCCATCGTGGTTTTTACCAAGATAGTGCTGAAGAAGGTGAATTGCTACGTCTTAAAATTGCCATTGACCACCAGATCTACCCTCAAGTATCTGGTCATAAAAATCGTTACGCGATCCGCTTCTTACCACTTAATAGTGAAAATGGAACAATACCGCTAGAACTACCCTTTGAGATTGCTTGTTGCTAACATTGTGTTGATTACCATGAACACCTATCGCGCCAATGAAATCTAGGAGAGATGATGAGCGAAGAATTAATTGTGAAATGTCCAACCTGTCAAACAGAAGTTATTTGGAATGAAAGTAGCCCTTATCGTCCTTTTTGTAGTAAACGTTGCCAACTTATTGATTTAGGTGAATGGGCTGACGAATCAAAACGCATTCCAAGTCAAAGCGATATCAATGACAGTGACGACTGGAGTGAAGCGCCACAATCTGAGCCTAAAGATTTTTAATGCTCCGATTAAGAATATAAAAAATAGCCACTCATTGGAGTGGCTATTTTATTTATTACTACATCATTTATATACTTTTATTTTTGTAACAACGCCACAATTGTGCGGTTAGCCGGTGGAAAATCATCAGCATTTAATGATGCGATAGAAGTCCATTTTGAATCTTGCCCTTCTTTACCGTATGGCTCATTATCCCATTGAGTCACTAAGAAAAAAGATAATGTGATGTGCCTATCTGGAAAATCATGCTCTACCGTTTCAAAAAGCGAGCACTGTGTTACATCAATACCAATTTCCTCTTGTAACTCACGCACTAACGCCTGCTCCGGAGTTTCTTTATCTTCTAACTTTCCCCCCGGAAATTCCCAAAATCCCCCCATATGCGATTTTAGAGGGCGTTGGGTGATAAAGACATTATTGTTTTGATCACAAATAATACCCGCAGCAATATGTAGCTTTTTTTTATCCATTATAGGCAACCTATTGAATAGTCCAGTTATTATAACAACTTAACGTTATTATAACGTATATCCAATGGCGCTACTCTGGTTTTCTTTCCCTGATTATATCGATTAATTAACGATAAATAGGCAAGAAACCAAACTGTGCTAATGTTTGGCAAATAATACCTACAGCACCAAAAGCGATAACAGAATAAATTAACCCTTTCCCCCCCCACACTTTAAAACCTGAGTTAGGAAATTTTTCTCGCGCTTTCAATGCCATAACTGCAGGACAAATAATTGCCCAGACACAAGCCGCCGTACCTGCATACGCAATTGCAATTAAGAAACCATTAGGGAAAAGCAAGCAGAGCAATAAAGGTGGTGTGAAACATAAAACACCTGATTTTAAGCGCCCTGTTTTGTTATCTTTAAATTTCAGTGATGCTAAAATATAGTCAAACAAACCAATCGCTACCCCTAAGAATGAACAGAATACGGCACTAATTGAGAACCATAATAAAAAACCTTCAATATATTTACTATTCAAGACGGTATATAACGAATCAATAAAGGCATCTAAGTTACCACCTTTTTGAATAATGGTAATAAATTGTTCACGGGGTAGATTCCCCATAGTACCAATCATCCAAAGTAAATAAATCACTAGCGCTAATACACAACCAATCACACAACTCTTAACAACCTTTCTTTCATTTTCATGATAAAGCTTATAAAGGCTACAAACGTTTCCATGATATCCAAATGAAGTTATCGCATAAGGAATAATGATAAAAATAAATGGATAAAGATATAACTGGCTTTTCCCTTCAAAAGTTGCGCTAAATAATAAGTCGCCACTTGCTTTAAAAAATAAACCAGAAAAAGCGAATACAAATAGAACAATTTTAATAAATAAGAAAATGGAAGTTAAGCGACTCGCACAAGCGCCTCCCCACCATATTGTTGCTCCAAGCACGATAGTGAATACAAAAAATATTGCTTTAAGGTTTAGATTAATGCCATATAATAATGACGCCTCATAAATAATCGAACCCGCTGCAGAAATATAAGCATAAATTAATATATATAATACAAATATTAAAGATGCATTAGCAAGATAACAGGCCCATGTTGGCAATAACTCTTTTGATATATGAAAGTAGTTTGTTCCTGCCCCATATTTTGAAATACATTCCAGAATATAAATCCCTGAGTGAAACATAAAAAAACAAACAATAAACAATATAAAGAGTGAGTTAATAAACCAAGCGCCAGACATTATTGTTGGGAGGCTAAACATTCCCGCACCGATCATGGCGCCACCCAACACAAATCCCCCTACAATAATTGAGGGTTCTTTATTTACCGACTTATTTTCCATTTTTTAGTCCTTACTGAAATAAGGATAGGGCTCTCGCATTGCACGAGAGCCATTATTATTGTGGAGTATTATTTATTTGATAGGTTTTAATCTAGCAGTAAAGTGTCTTAATACAGGTGGTTCATATTCGAACTCAAGACCTTTAAGCGTTTTAAACTTCTCTTTTAAGCCAATAAGCGCATCAGCAATATAATCCATATGGTCGTTAGTATAAACACGACGAGCAATGGTTAAACGCATAAATTCCATATCTGCATGTTTTTGTTCACCTGTTGCAGGATCACGACCCAATAAGAACGAGCCAATTTCAACTGCACGGACACCAGATTCTAAATAAAGAGCATTAATTACCGCTTGAGCAGGGAATTGATCACCAGGGATATGTGGCACTAGTTTTTTACAGTCAACGAAAACAGCATGTCCGCCTGTAGGATATTGAATTGGAATACCCGCTTCACGTAGGCGATCGCCTAAGTATTGTACCTGACCAATACGATAGTGCAGATATTCTTCCTCTGTACCCTCTTTCTAAACCTTGTACCATAGCAGCCATATCACGACCAGCTAAACCACCATAAGTGACAAAACCTTCCATCGGTACACAACGCTGTCTTGCTAATGTAAAGACTTCTTCATTATCACGAATAGAGACTAAACCACCGATATTTAACAATGGATCTTTCTTCGCTGACATGGTTAATGCATCAGCATATTTATACATGTCTAAAATAACTTCTTTAATTGTGGCATTTTTATATTTCGGATCACGCTGTTTAATAAAATACGCATTTTCACAGTAACGAGCTGAATCCATCACAACAAAAATACCGTGTTGTTTGGCAATTTCATAAACTTCTTTTAAATTATCCATTGAAACAGGCTGACCACCAGCACTATTACAGGTCACGGTTGAAACAATGGCAACAACGTTATCAGCACCATGCTTAGCAATATTTTCTTTTAATTTAGCAATATCAAAATTGCCTTTCCAATCATCATAGGTTTCTGAATCAAATGCTTTTTCAGTAACAATATTAATTGCTTTACAGCCATTTAATTCAACGTGTGCTGCTGTTGTGTCAAAATGGAAGTTAGAAATGAAAACAGGATTTTTCGCTTTTCCATCTTTTTGTTTATATTTTAATAATACTGGGAAAAGAATATTTTCAGCACCACGACCTTGGTGAGCAGGAATAATATAATCGTAATTAAATAGTTCTTTGGCTTTATCTTTTAAATCATAATAGTTTCTTGAACCTGCATAAGCCTCATCACCTGTGATCATCGCTGCCCATTGATGATCACTCATTGCGTTAGTACCAGAGTCTGTTAATAAATCTATATAAACGGCATGACTTGGTAATAGGAATGGGTTATAACCAGCTTCTTTTAATGCAGCCTCACGTTCTTCTCTTGAAGGAACACGGATTTTTTCTACCATTTTAATGCGGAATGGTTCTACAATTCTTTTAGCCATGATAATACCTTTAATATATATTAAATTATAAAATTACGAATAAATAAAATAATCTTTCCATTTAAATTAAACGGAAAAAGAGTATTAAATTATTTTGATAGATATAAAAAAGGATTATTTTTCAGGAAAGAAGAAGGCGAGTTCAGAATCAATATTAAACCATTTCTTCAATCTGAAGAAACCTCTTAATATTATCAAGACATTAAATGATGAGAACATACTTTAACCCTTATAGTCAGGAAATAGTACAATTTACATGCTAATTTATATAACAGTTAAACACGATTAGTAATATAACAATAGTATATTTTGGACAGTTATCACACTATTTATGATAAATAATATATTAACGTGATCACTATCACTTACTTCAATTTTTAATAAACTATTTTTTATAGTTTAAATTTTTATTGATATCATTAAGTGGTAATACCTGTATTTATATTACATTTTCATAATATTGAAATAAAACCCCAATAACCTTACTTTTAATCATGACTAATTATTTAACAATGAAAACATGATGTCTTTACTTTTATAAATCCTATTTTATTCATTAAAATGAAATAATAATTCATAAAATCTTTATTTCATAATACAACATTAATAAACTTGCAAATAACAAATGAAAAGGGATTACTTTAAATTTCTTCATTTACTAGAACTTCCTCTCATTATTTACACTCTCTTAATAAAAAACGAAATTTTATTAATTAACACAGAAAAATTGATGTTAACTTAAACAGAGAGAAAAATAACATGATAGATTATAACTATGAAAATCAATGTTATAGATAGCATTCAATTGAATCATTTGTTTAATTAACACTATTATCAATATTAATCATTTTAGTTATGGCGATATTTTATGTTAAAAGAGATAAAAATTTATCTTTATTTCATTGATTTTTAATTTCTTTTCATATTGAGAGTGACTGGTATTTATTATTTTTAAATTAAAGATAATATAAAAACATTAATTATTATCTTACTATATTTAAGCCATATTATTTATATTTGAATTAATACCTTTATATTGAGGTAAAATGAGAAAAAAAGTTATTTTATTAACACTATTAAGTGGATTTTCAACCAGTGGATTAACAGCAAATGACGCCGGTTATTTAGGCTCGATGGGAGAATCGCGGCGCGCATTACAAGATAGCCAACGTGAAATAAATCAACTTATTGAACAAAATCGCTATCAGCAACTTCAAGAAAATGCATTAGAGGTTTCACCTACCCCCACACTTATTACTGAATCAGAACATTGTTTACCTATTAATGGTGTTTATGTTCAAGGAATTACTTTACTTAATGAAAAAGATCTTGATTCATTAACACCAATACCAGAGCAATGTATAAAAAGTGCAGACGTTAACCGATTAGTCAAAGAGTTAACTCAACGCTACCTTCAACATGGTTATATCACAGCCAGGGTCCAATTTTTACGCCCTAATGAAGAACAACAGCTTGGATTATATGTTATTGAAGGCTTTATTGAAAAAATACAGGGTGGTGACCGAGGTGTTAACACAACTTTACTTTTTCCTCATATTGAAGGAAAACCGCTAAAACTGTCAAAGCTTGATCAGGGACTTGATCAAGCTAACCGTTTACAATCCAATAAGGTCAAACTGGATATATTACCGGGTACACAATTAGGTGGCTCCATTATTCAGCTTACCAATCAACGCCAAGCGCCTTGGCACTTGAATATTTCAAGTGATAATTATGGGCAAAAAAACTCAGGACGCTGGTTAGTTCGAACGAATGCAAGCTTAGACAGCCCTTTGGGGCTATCCGATTTTATCAGCTTAAATACTAGCATCACCACAGACAATCCAAATGCACGTTTTAATCGTGCTTATACTCTACTCTATTCTTTACCTTATGGCGCATTAACATTAAGTGCTTTTGGTAGCTATTCAGAGTACGAATTTCATCAAGCATTACAAACACGTACGATACGTTTATCCGGGAATACCACACAAGTAGGTTTAAGGGGAGATTACGCTTTTTATCGTAGTCAAAAACAGATAGATACCTTAAACATGCAGATAACACATAAACGGATACGCAACTATTTCAGCCAAATCCGCTTAGATCTAAGTAGTCCAGCACTCACAACCGTAGAGCTAGGCATCAACCATTTACACATTATTTCCAACGGCGTTGTCAGTGTTAATTTAAGCGCAGAAAAAGCCATTGGTTGGTTTGGTGCAGACGGCTCACCTCATGTTGCTAATGGTGGTGGTAATGACTATCGCTTTACAAAAGTTAAACTTTTTGCCAATTGGCAACATCGCTTTTCATTATCGGATTCTACATTTTTATTCAATAGCGCTTTCATTGGTCAATATAGTCCTGACACCTTACCGGGAGTTGAATGGCTCAGTTTAACCGATAAAAATGCGATCCGCGGTTTTGATCAAAGCACGCTTTCTGGCGATAACGGAGGGTATTTACGTAATACCCTTTCTTATCCTTATCGAAGAAATACCTTTTCAATCACCCCTAGAATTGGCCTAGATGCAGGTCGTGTTCAACAACATGGCAACTATGAAGGATGGCGTAATGGTTATGGACTCAGTTCAGGCTTAAATCTTCAATATCAAAAAGCACAATTTGATATTGAAGTTGCTAAGGGGCATTTGCTTTACAACCAAACGAATTCCAATAAAACCAAAGACCCTACTCAAGTGTTAGTTAGATTTTCATATTTATTTTGATTCACACTCATAGCAATAAACGGAGAAAACTCTATGAACTCAAAAAATTTCAAGCTCTCTCCTTCGGGTAGGCTTGCTGCATCTTTAGCGATTATTTTTGTATCATTAAATGCATATGCTGGCGGTATTGTTCCTGATTCGGGCAATCAAGGACCGAATGTTTCATCAGTCAATGGTGGCACTCAAGTCATTAATATCGTTACACCAAATAGTGAAGGTATTTCTCACAACCAATATCAAGATTTTAATGTAGGCAAACCTGGCGCAGTATTTAACAACGCCTTAGAAGCCGGGCAATCACAACTTGCAGGGCAATTAAATGCCAACAGTAATTTAAATGGGCAAGCCGCGTCTTTAATTTTAAATGAAGTTGTTAGCCGTAACCCATCATTCTTATTAGGTCAACAAGAAGTCTTTGGTATTGCTGCGGAATATGTTCTGTCTAACCCGAATGGCATCACTTGTGATGGCTGTGGTTTTATCAATACAAGCCGGTCTTCTTTAGTCGTGGGTAATCCACTGTTTGAAAACGGTGAGTTAAAAGGATATAGCACACTTAACAACACCAATTTACTTTCTATTGGTAAAAACGGTTTATATGCTCCGGGTCTTTTAGATTTAATAGCGCCGCGTATTGATAGCAAAGGAAAAATAACTGCTGCTGAAATTTCAGCGTTAACAGGACAAAACACCTTCTCTCAACGTTTTGATATTCTTACATCACAAAAACCAACTTCTGCACTAGATAGCTATTTCTTCGGAAGCATGCAATCTGGTCGTATTCGTATTATTAATACCGCAGAAGGAAGTGGTGTTAAGTTAACTGGTAAATTCATTTCTGATAATGAATTAAGTGTAAAAGCAGATAACATTCAAACAGATAGTCAAGTTCGTTACGATAGTTTCGACAAAGATGGCAGTGAAAATTACCAAAATTACCGTGGTGGTATCGCAGTTAATAATAGTGGTTCAAGCCAAACTCTAACAAAAACAGAGTTAAAAGGTAAAAACATCACATTAATTGCTGATAATAAAAACCAAATCAAAGCCTCTGATTTAATGGGTGATGATATTTTATTACAAGGCGCTCATTTAACTGTTGATGGAAAGCAGCTACAACAAAAAGAGACTGATACCGACAATCGCTGGTTCTATTCTTGGCAGTATGATGTCACTAAAGAAAAAGAACTCGTACAACAAGTTGGTAGCCATATTGATGCCAAAAACAATGCCACACTAACAGCAACTCAAGGTGATGTCACTCTTGAAGGTGCAAAAGTTAATGCAGGTAATACTCTGGCAATTAATGCCAATAAAGATATTAATATCAATGGATTAATTGAAAAAGAAAATCGCAGTGAAAATGGCTATAAACGTAACCACACTTCTCGTCTAGAGACAGGTAGTTGGAGCAATAGCCATCAAACAGAAACGTTAAAAGCCAGTGAATTGACTGCAGGTAAAACACTAGGCTTAAATGCTGAAGGCTCAGTAACAGCTCAAGGTACAAAATTACATTCTAATGAGAATGTTGTGGTTAACGCCAAAGAGAATATCAATCTTAATGTTCAAAATACCAACAATGATAAAACCGTGACCGACAATCATGTTGTTTGGGGCGGGATCGGCGGTGGTAATAATAAGAACAATAACAACAAACAAGAAGTCAGCCATTCAACACAATTAACGGCAGATGGACAACTGTTACTTGCGGCAGATAACAGTGTCAAAATCACTGGGAGCCAAGTCAAAGGCAATCAAGGTGCTTTTGTTAAGACAATCCAAGGTGATATCGTAATTGATAATGCAATTAGCGAAACCATCACTAAAACGGATGAACGCACAGGTACAGCTTTTAATATTACTAAAAACTCCCACAAAAATGAAACTAATCAACAACTTTCAACTGGTAGTGAATTAGTTTCTGATGCGCAATTAACTGTTGTCAGTGGGAAAGATGTCAATGTCATCGGTAGCCTAATTAAAAGTGCTGATGAGTTAGGTATTGAATCTTTAGGTGATATCAACGTTAAATCGGCACAACAAACTACAAAAATCAATGATGAAAAAACATCATTAGAAATCACTGGCCACGCTAAAGAAGTTGAAGACAAACAATATAGCGCTGGTTTTCATATCACTCATACATCCAATAAAAACAATAGCACAGAGGCAGAACAAGTCGGCTCTACTCTCAGTGGTGGCAGTGTTAAAGTTCAAGCGGATAAAGATGTCACTTTTGCTGGTTCTGACCTAAAAACAACAGCAGGTAATGCCACCGTTTCTGGTGACAATGTTGCCTTTGTTTCAACAGAAAACAAAAAAGAGACTGACAGTACAGATAGAACCATTTCAGGTGGCTTTAGCTATACTGGTGGCGTTGATAAAATCGGTAACAAAGCTGATTTCCAATATGACAAACAACATACAACAACCGAAATCACCAAAAATAAAGGTAGCGAAACTCAAGTTGCGGGTGATTTAACTATCACTGCAAACAATGATGTAACCCACCAAGGTGCATCACACAAAGTTGATGGCGCTTATAAAGAATCAGGTGAAAATATTAATCACCTTGCCGCCAATGATAGTGCAACATCTAAAACAGATACTTTAAATGTAGGTGTCGATGTGGGTGTTAATCTTGATTATAGTGGCGTCACTAAACCAATTAAGAAAGCCGTTGAAGATGGTGTTGATGCTACTAATCCAGACAGCAACAAAGGTATTGATAAAAAAGTTACCTTTAGAGATGCCATTAGCAATCTTGCTAACTTAAGTAGCTTAGAAGCACCTAATGTGGGCGTTGAAGTTGGAGTGAAAGGTGGCGGAAGTCAGAAATCACAAAACGATACCCAAGCGGTTTCAACATCGATTACTGCTGGTAAAATTAATACTGACAGCAATAACACCTTACATGATCAAGGAACTCATTATCAATCAACCCAAGGTGATGTTGCACTAACTGCTAACACTCATACTAGTGAAGCAGCACAAAATAAACACCAAGGCTCCTTCCATGAAACAACAGGTGGTGGTCAAGTAGGTGTCAGCACCAAAACTGGCTCTGACATTACCGTAGCAATTAAAGGTGAAGGTAAAACCACTGACACTAGTTTAACGACAATAAAAGCTGAAGGTAGCCAATTTAACTCAGCAGGCAATATCAATATTAATGTACGCGAAGATGCACATTATGAAGGCGCTAAGTTTGATGCTCAAGAGGGTAAAACTGTCATTAATGCTGGCGGTGATTTAACGCTTGCACAAGCAACAGATACCCACACTGAAAGTCAACATAACGTAAATGGCAGTGCAAACCTGAAAGTAGGTACAACACCAGACAATAAAGATTATGGTGGCGGCTTTAACGCAGGTGGTGCAAATCATCAAAAAGATCAGACAACAGCAAAAGCGGGTTCAGTAAATGGTTCTCAAGGTATTGAGCTAAATTCAGGCCACAATCTGACATTACAAGGTACACATGTTACCAGTGAAAACGATGTCGCTTTAACGGCAGCTAATAAGGTTGATTTCCAAGCAACTGAATCTCAACGTACTGAAACAGGTAAAAACTTATCAGGTGGATTACAAGCAGGATTTGGCCAAAAAACGGGAGAGAAATCCTCTTCTGTCAATGGGTTAGGTGGCGCTGAATTTGCTATTGGTAAGCAAGATGAAAAAACAGTCTCGCGTGAAGGTGGCACAATCGCTAACCAAGGTAATTTAACCGTTAATGGTAGTTCAGTTAACCTTCAAGGTACTAAAGTTAATAGCAAAGATACGCAATTAACGTCTCAATCTGGAGATACTACACTCACATCAGCACAATCAACTGATTACAAAAACAATTGGGGTACTGATATTTCTTTAAATGGCAAACAAACCAATACTACGCCAAAAGAAGTGACTGAAGAAAATCCAGCAACCTCTATCCATAATATTGGTGGCAAAGTTTTAGTAAACGTTGAAGATCAGCAAAAATCTACTCACCAAAATGCCTCTGTAGAAACAGGCACATTAACTGTAAATAGCGATAAAAACCTCGCTCTTTCTGGTGCAAATGTTTCTGCGGATAATGTAACGGGTAATGTGGGTGGTGACTTTACAGTAACTAGCCAGAAAGACAGTGATCGTCATGTTAATGTTGATGTAAATGTCGGTTACAACCACAACAATAATCCTAAATCTAGCCAAGTTGATAAAACAGCCAAAGCAGGCGGATCATTGTTAGAAAATACGATCAAAGAGACTATTGATTCAGGAATTAAATCTGCAACAGATGTTATTTCTGATAAATACAATTCTCTTTCTTCCACTATTGCAGATAAAACCGGTATCAGTGGTGAGACAAAAGCAAAAATTGATAAAGGTGTTGGTACAATAGGTAACGGTATCAAAAATATCGTTACTGGAGCGGAAGGTCATACCGCCAATGCCGATATCAATGTCTCTCATATTGATAATGATGCTGTAGCCCAAACCTCGACCTTAACCAGCAAAAATGACATTTCATTAAATGTAAGTGGCACAACTAAACTTACAGGTGCAGAAGTGAAAAGTGAGCAAGGACAGGTTGATTTAGGTGGTAGCAACGTTCAATTAAATAATATTGAAGGCCATCATTATGAAGCGGGAGCAGATCTTGATCTGAAATCATCAGCCGTTGATTTAGTGAAACAACTGGCAGGTGGTGATTTATCATTAAAATCACCAGTTAAAGTCAATGAGACTGTAAACACAAAATCATCTATTTCTGAAAAGTAATAGATACCTGATAAAAGAGTAATGCCTATTCTTTTATAAGCCAACCCCGCTTGTTATTACAGTAAGCGGGGTTTTTATCTTTTTGTATTTTAGCCTTTTCTTCTCCCATAAATTTACATTTTCTAATATTCCAAATAGCCTTATAAAAACATAATCATTTGAATTAAAGTAAAAAATTACTCAACACTGTAAAAGATAAATAACACACAACCCTTGACCTTCCCCTAATGGTAAAGCCTAAGCTTTATTTCATACCATATTTAGAAGGGGAATTTTAATGAATGCGAAGACAGCATTATCTCTGCCAGCCGGCTGAGCTTACCAGTGGAAGGCATGACATGTGCTTCATGTATTGGTCGTGTTGAACGAGCATTAAAAGCGCCCTATCATTGCCGTTACTGCCATTGAGCATTCTGGTTATAAAATAGATAGATCACCTCTATGACCAGACTCAATACTATAAAGCGACTATCCTATACTTATAAAAGCACGCTTCATTATTCTAATAAGGAAAATATGATGAATATTGGTCAAGCAGCAAAAAAGTCCGGTATTTCCAGCAAAATGATCCGTTATTATGAGCAGATTGGCTTAATTCCAAAGGCTATTCGTACTGGTTCAGGCTATCGAGATTACACAGATGCAGATGTGGCTTGCTTTCGTTTTATTCGTCATTCTCGGGCACTTGGCTTTTCAATCGAGCAAATATCAACGTTATTAGTTTTATGGAACAACAGAGAGCGAGCTAGCGCAGATGTGAAATCCATAGCCATTTCTCATATTGAAGAGCTTAACCGCAAAATAGCTGAACTTCAGCAGATGACACAAACACTAGAACATTTAGCAAAAGATTGCCAAGGTGACAATAATCCAAATTGTCCGATTATTGCAGGATTAGCGGCGACTGAAGAGACTTCTGAAAAGAGAATAACCAAAAGCCATCTCTCTCGCCTTCGCTCTTCAATCTAATTTATTTGTGATAAAAAAATCCCGCTTATTACTCAGCGGGATTTTCTTATTAAAAGCTCGATTAAATAGCTATTATCATCAGTTCGTCAATTAACCTAATTGTCCATGACAATGTTTAAATTTCTTACCTGATCCACAAGGGCATGGTTCATTACGACCCACTTTTTTACCCGCAGCCACTTGACCATCAACCGCTGACATTTGAGATTCTTTTGTCACTTCATGGCTTAACTGCTGTTGTTTAGCTAAACGTTCTGCTTCTTCACGACGGCGACGTTCTAACTCTTCAACTTCTTCCGGTAAACGAACTTGGACTTTGCTTAGTGTGCTGATCACTTCGTATTTCAGTGATTCCAACATATTAGCAAACATCGCGAACGATTCACGTTTGTACTCTTGTTTTGGATCTTTTTGTGCATAACCACGTAAGTGAATACCTTGACGCAAGTAATCCATTGCGGCCAAGTGTTCTTTCCACAATGAATCTAGCGTTTGTAACATCACGCCTTTTTCAAAGTTACGCATCATTTCAGCACTAACAATTTCTTCTTTCGCTTTATAGACTTCAATAGATTTTTCTAAAATACGTTCACGTAATGTTTCTTCGTGTAACTCAGGCTCTTTATCTAACCATTCTTTGATTGGTAAATTTAAATCAAAGTCTTTTTGTAGACATGCCGTTAAACCTTCGATATCCCACATTTCTTCCAGTGATTGAGGCGGAATGTAGTTATCGATCATTGTAGTGAAGACATCTTGACGAATACTGTCGATAGTTTCGCTTACATCTGCCACATCCAGTAATTCGTTACGTTGAGTGTAGATTGCACGACGTTGGTCATTAGCTACGTCATCATATTCAAGCAGTTGCTTACGAATATCAAAGTTACGGTTTTCTACTTTACGTTGCGCATTTGCAATTGCTTTAGTTACCCAAGGGTGCTCAATCGCTTCGGTTTCATTCATACCTAATTTACGCATCATGCCAGATACTTTATCTGAAGCAAAAATACGCATTAAGGAGTCTTCCATAGATAAATAGAAACGAGAAGAACCTTCATCACCTTGACGCCCCGCACGACCACGTAACTGGTTATCAATACGACGAGATTCGTGACGTTCAGTACCAATGATATGTAAACCACCTGAAGCTAATACTGCGTCATGGCGCTCTTTCCATTTAGCTTTGATTTCTTCAATTTGCTCTTCAGTTGGCTCTTCAAGTTTAGCCACTTCAGTTTGCCAGCTACCCCCTAACACGATATCAGTACCACGACCCGCCATGTTAGTTGCAATAGTTACCGCTGAAGGTAAACCTGCGTTAGCAATAATATCAGCTTCCATTGCGTGGAATTTCGCATTCAGCACGTTATGGTGAACATTCGCCTTCGTTAACGCATTAGAGATTTCTTCTGACTTTTCAATTGAGATAGTACCAACAAGTACAGGTTGGCCATTTTTGGTACGCTCACGAATATCTTCGATAATGGCAGCAAATTTACCTTGTTCATTCATATAAACTAAATCAGGCAGATCTTTACGCACCATTGGGCGGTTCGTTGGGATAACAATCGTTTCTAAACGATAGATAGAGTTAAATTCAAACGCTTCAGTATCCGCAGTACCCGTCATCCCTGCTAATTTTTCGTATAAACGGAAATAGTTCTGGAATGTGATTGACGCTAATGTTTGGTTCTCATTTTGGATCTTCACACCTTCTTTTGCTTCAACTGCTTGGTGTAGACCATCTGACCAACGACGACCTTGCATTGTACGACCAGTATGTTCGTCAACAATGATAACTTCGCCATCTTTAACAATGTAGTCAACATCTTTAGTAAATAGAGCGTGAGCACGCAATGCCGCTGTCACATGGTGCATTAACATAATATTAGCTGGTGAGTATAAAGACTCGCCTTCTTTCATCATGCCCGCATCTGCTAATAATTCTTCAATCTTAACCAGACCACGTTCTGTGATATTTACTTGACGTGTTTTTTCATCAACAGAGTAATCACCTTCGCCTTGGAAAGTATCTGAATCTTCTTTTTCTTGAGAAACCAAATGAGGGATCACTTTGTTCATTTGGATATAAAGCTCAGAGCTATCTTCTGCTGGGCCTGAAATAATCAGAGGTGTACGCGCTTCATCGATTAAGATTGAGTCAACCTCATCCACTAATGCATAGTGTAATTTACGTTGAACACGCTCTTGTGGGCTAAATGCCATATTATCGCGCAGATAATCGAAACCGAATTCGTTGTTAGTACCATAGGTGATATCAGCGTTATAGGCTTCACGTTTTACTGGTGGTGCCATATTCGGTAGGTTGATACCAACGCTTAATCCTAAAAACTCAAATAAAGGACGGTTATTTTCGGCGTCACGTTGTGCCAAGTAGTCATTGACGGTAACAACGTGAACCCCTTTACCTGATAACGCATTTAAATATGCCGGTAATGTTGCAGTTAATGTTTTACCTTCACCTGTACGCATCTCAGCAATACAACGTTCATTTAGCACCATACCACCGATTAGCTGCACATCGAAATGACGCATACCAAAGACACGTTTACTTGCTTCACGAACAGTTGCAAACGCTTCTGGTAAAATATCTTCTTCTTTTTCACCCTTTTTTAAGCGCTCACGAAACTCATCTGTTTTTGCTTTTAATTCATCATCAGTCAGTTTTTCAAATTCTGGCTCTAGTTTATTAATTTCAACAACTACTTTACGCATACGGCGGATAGAACGATCATTACGGCTACCAAAAATCTTGGTTACAATTTTACCTAACATAAATCTTTATTCTCATTTATGGCGTGAAAACGCTGAAAAAAGCCTCTGTTTTATGTATTAACAGAGATAATCATAATCTTATTAGATTAAGTGACTCAATTAAGCAGTTAGGTAAGGCCCAGCGCGGATCCCACGGATTTGTGCAAGCCACAATCCGGTATGATAAGAAGTGGTGTTCTGTACTAAAGCATAGCCAGAAAGCGGTAAATGAGTTAATGCGGTTGATGATGTGTTTGTTAGTAACGCATACAGAGTATCAAGCATGACCTCTGCAACATTAGAAACAGGAGACGGCTCATCTTTGGCTTTAACCATCAATTCAGGAGAATTAATGGTGAACGCAAAAGAAAGCTGTTTAATAACATTTTTTACTGCATGCTGTTGCCAGTAATTAAAGGTGAAGGATGAGGCAGGATTCTGTACACTTTGACGTAAGAATAAGTTATCAAATGCAATGAGTGCCTGACTTTGACGATTCTGTGAAGAAGGTGTATCTGTTTGCTGTGGATTTTCGGCATGAGCAGACAACAGCGAAGGTATTCCAATACCTGCTGCTACCATCCCTAAAAGCAGATGCGACCAAAAATATCGCCTGCCAAACTGTCGCCAAAAACTTATAATGCTCATTAATCTTTGTTGCTCATTAATTTTTATTTTGTGGAGTCAAAATCTATGCGGGATAGTTACCCACAATCATTGGAAAAAATCTTCATAGAACTTGAAGGTTCCAATAAGAATACATTACAACTCATACAACAGCGTGCAACGATTTTACTAAAATTAAATCGCGCCGTCATGGCTCTTTTACCTGTTCCTTTACGAGATAAATGCCGTGTCGCAAATTATCGCAATGCTATTTTAATTATTGAAGTAGCAAACGCAAGTTGGTTAACGCGATTACGCTATGAAACTCCATCATTACTTTCTGCATTAAGACAAGAAATTTTACCATCCTTATCCTCAATAGACATCAAAATTAATCCGACTTTAGGAATAAAACCGGAAAAAAGATCTTTAATATCATCATTAAAAGAACAAGAGCCTACAAAGAGACGTCACTTGAGTTTAGAAAGTGCTCAATCATTAAGGTATTTGGCGCAGAAAAGTCCGAAGAAGTTAAGAGAGAAATTAGAACGGTTGGCTGCACTTGCCGGAGAGAGTACAAGTGCAACCAAAGATGAACGTTAATTAGAGATAATTAACGTGCTTTCCATTACTGGAATTAAGCAAAAACCATTGAGGGAGCTTTAAATGCCACTGGCATTTGTGCTTCGTCTTCAAATGTGACGAATTCCCATGCAGATTCTTTTGCTAATACAGCTTGGAGTAATTTATTGTTTAATGCGTGACCGGATTTAAACGCGGTAAATTCACCGATAATGTTATAGCCACACATAAATAAATCACCGATTGCATCCAACATTTTGTGACGAACAAATTCATCTTCAAAACGTAAACCATCATCGTTGAGAACACGATAGTCATCAACTACAATCGCACAATCGAAGCTTCCGCCTAAACACAATCCTTTAGATTGCAGATATTCAATATCACGCATAAATCCAAAAGTACGAGCACGACTAATTTGGCTCATGAAGGATTCAGCAGAAAAATCTAATTTATAACGCTGTGTACTTGCATCAATGGCTGGGTGATTAAAATCGATAGTAAAATCTAATTTGAACCCATTGTATGGACGCATTTCTGCCCATTTATCACCATCTTCTACACGTACTGTTTCTTTGATACGAATGAATTTCTTCGCAGTACGAAGTTCTTCAATTCCTGCATCAAGTAACAAGAAAACAAAAGGTGCTGCACTTCCATCCATTATTGGAATTTCAGGTGCATTCACTTCAATTACGATATTATCAATGCCTAAACCAGCCAGTGCTGCGTTTAAATGCTCAACGGTTGATATACGCACATCATCTTCGTTAACTAAGCAAGTACATAGCATAGTGTCACGAACTGATTTTGCGTCTGCTGGAAAATCCACCGGTGGATTTAAATCAGTACGACGGTAGATGACCCCAGTATTGGCTGGCGCCGGACGCATTGTAAGCGTAACTTTTTTACCCGTGTGAAGTCCCACACCAGTTGCTTGTACAATTCGTTTTAATGTCCGTTGTTTGATCATCATTTTATCTCGCAATGTTATCCGTCCTACCAATCATTATACTTATAATTGGCAGGACAGTTTAGCACAAAAAGCGGAGATGCCAATCTTTTTGGCGATTAATCAGCCTGTTTTCTCAGGAACGCAGGGATATCTAAATAATCGGGCTCTTTATTCGCCTGAGTAGATTGTTCGTTAACTGCTTTTGCTGCTGGCTTGCTTTCTTCTACAGCGGTAAAAGAAGACATGCTATTTTGCATTTGCTGATAACGATTCTCCATTGCGCTTTGCTGATTTTGCTTATTCGTTACCAGCGTAATTTCTGGACGTTTGTCCATGCCGATACCTGTTGCAACGACAGTTACACGCAGTTCATCATTCATTTCTGGGTCAAGGGATGTACCGATAACCACAGTCGCGTTGTCTGATGCAAATGCACGAATGGTGTTACCCACTGTTTCAAATTCATCAAGACGTAAGTCAAAGCCAGCGGTAATGTTGACTAACACACCACGCGCACCAGACAGGTCGATATCTTCCAATAATGGACTTGAAATCGCCATTTCTGCGGCTTCCTCAGCGCGATCTTCACCTTTAGCAGCACCAGAGCCCATCATGGCATAACCCATTTCAGACATCACGGTTCTTACGTCAGCAAAGTCAACGTTCATTAAACCAGGGCGGGTGATTAGCTCAGCGATACCTTGAACTGCGCCTTTTAAGACATCATTAGCCGCGCCAAACGCATCTAATAATGAAATTCCACGACCCAATACTTTTAATAATTTGTCATTAGGAATAGTGATTAATGAGTCAACATGTTTTGACAACTCAGTAATACCTTGTTCCGCAAATGCCATACGTTTTTTGCCTTCAAAATTAAAAGGCTTAGTTACTACAGCAACGGTCAAAATACCTAATTCTTTAGCAACTTCAGCAACAACTGGTGCGGCACCTGTACCAGTACCACCGCCCATACCTGCTGCGATAAAGACCATATCGGCACCTTCAAGCGCTGCACGCAACGCTTCACGGTCTTCTTCTGCGGCATTACGACCCACTTCAGGGTTTGCACCTGCACCTAAGCCTTTCGTAATGGCATTACCAATTTGGATAGTTTGTCCGACCGCTGTTTTACGTAGCGCTTGAGCATCCGTATTGACTGCAAAGAAATCTACGCCTTCAATACGTTCACGAACCATGTGCTCAACCGCATTACCGCCGCCGCCACCAACGCCGATGACTTTGATCACCGCATCGTTGGTTAATTCCATAGGTTCAAACATAATTTCTCTCCGTTTTGTGCCTTCTCAGGGTCGCTTGCTCAAACGACCTCTTTTTAAATTTGTCTGATTATTAAAACTCTCTTTTCAGCCAGCCGGTGAGTTTCTTAAACAAACCACTGACAGCAGAGCGTTTTTCGGTTTCTGTTTCCTCACCAAAGTGGGATTCTTTACCGTAATGCAAGAGCCCAACCGCTGTTGAGTAGTAGGGATCCTGCGCATAATCTGTTAGCCCGGTAATATTTAACGGTTTACCGATCCGTACTTGCGTGTGAAAAACACGTTGAGCACATTCAACAAGTCCATCAATCTGTGCAGCACCACCTGTTAGCACAATACCTGCGGCTAAATGATGCTTAATCCCTTGCTGACGTAATTGTTCTTGAACTTTTAAAATCTCTTCATTAACAAGATTGAGCAATTCGGTATAACGAGGCTCAATCACCTCAGCAAGAGTTTGTCGTTGCAGACTTCTTGGTGGCCTGCCTCCGACACTAGGAACTTCGACATTTTCATCTTTACCAACTAAAGAGCCTAATGCACAACCATGGCGAACTTTGATAGCTTCAGCGTCATTTGGGGGTGTACCAAACGCATAAGCGATATCACTTGTTACTACATTGCCAGCATAAGGAATAACGCGAGTGTGTCTTAATGCTCCACCAGTATAAATGGCGATGTCCATCGTACCGCCACCAATATCAACAACACACACACCAAGTTCACGTTCATCTTCTGTCAATACAGCGAAACTTGAAGCTAGTCCCGCAAAAATCAGTTGATCCACTTTTAACCCACAGCGTTCAACTGCTTTTACAATATTCTTTGCCATATCGTTATGGCAGGTAATTAGATGAACCTTAGCTTGCATACGTACACCCGACAATCCAACAGGGTTTTTGATCCCTTCTTGATAATCAATGGCATACTCTTGCGGTATAACGTGTAAAACACGATGTTCATCTTTTACTTTGACGGATTTCGCAGTGTGAACCACGCTATCAACGTCATCTTGAGTCACTTCTTCTTCTGAAATTGGCACCATACCAATCTCATTTTGGCAGCTGATATGCTTGCCTGATAACGCCAAATATACTGAAGATATTTGACAGTCAGCCATCAATTCAGCCTGATCTACCGCCCGTTGCACACATTTTACGACGGATTCAAGATCGTTAACGCCACCTTTATCCATGCCTCGAGATGGACAACTTCCCACCCCAATAATATTCACAACACCATCAGGCAGGATCTCACCGACAAGGGTGGCTACTTTGGCCGTACCAATCTCAAGACCAACTACTAATTTTCTGTCCGTCGCTTTGATCATTATTGTTCTGCCTTCGCCTTCATCGTGTCATCTGCCACGTCTTGTTTATTCATTCTCAAGTAATAAAGGAGCCCATCCGACTGCACCACCACTGTCATAACGCAGATCAACATAATCAACTCGTTTATCTGTTTGTTGTTGCAGTATCGGATACAACTCAATAAAGCGAGCGATCCGTTTTTCGTTATCCTTACGACCTAACTCCAATCGGACATCATTGTCTAAAACTAATTGCCATCCTTGACGTGCAGACATTGACGCTGCTTTTAAATTCAGGTTACTTGCAAGAAGTTGATCTCTCATTGCTACATAACCTGATAACACCATTTTTTCACTTCCTTGAGGGCCATATAACAAAGGGTAATTACCTTTGGTTTCCAATTGCGTTGGCAGACTGAAAACGCGCCCTTCTTTATCAAGAAAGTAAGTATCATTCCAGCGGGTAAAGGGAACATACTCTACCAGATGGATCTTAAGCTCATCAGGCCACTGTTTACGCACAGTGACTTGCCTAATCCATGGCATACGTTCAATTTGTTGCTGAATGATATTCACATCCTGTGTCATA
The DNA here is from genome assembly GCF_009915245.1 of Proteus sp. G2669. Lineage (NCBI taxonomy): Bacteria > Pseudomonadati > Pseudomonadota > Gammaproteobacteria > Enterobacterales > Morganellaceae > Proteus > Proteus sp. G2669. Next base: position 381,492 of record NZ_JAABLX010000050.1, read on the forward strand.
AATGTGCCTGGCTGTCCTAAAGATAAAATCGCCTGACGCACATCATCATTCGTTGTGTAATGCCTCTCACCGGTTAATACAAGTTTTGAGATAGGAAGACGATTTGCATCTTTCATCCAGTTAACTACTTGTATTCCACCCCAAACGATAGTGGCAATCACACATAAGAAAAAGATTAATCCTGATAAATAAGTACCATTACTCGGTCTGTCAGAATGCTGTTTCTCTTTGTGTTCTTTTATATTTAGCGCTGCTTGTGACATATTAACCCACTAACTCCTGAGCAACGTTTAAACCAGAGAATCGCCCATCCTTTTGTCCGATGTTCCTTCGATTAATACTTTTCCTACATATATATACTTTATGAACACCTTTAGGTTTGATAATTAAATCACTAAATTGTTCAATCTGTTGAGAATTATTTACTTTAAAAGAAGAAATTGCGAATTTTTCTGCGTTTTTCTTGCTTTTTAACTGAAATTTTCTCTCAACACGGTTTTGAGCAAGCGAATTCTTGTTCATTTTTTTCGCCAATACAGTGCTATTTTTCTCATAACACCTCATCATTACAGCGAGTTGATTACCCATTTCACCATAAATGATGTTCACTTGCTCAAACATCCGTCTTAATCCTCGCTTAAAGATGGCTGTAATTTTGTATCTGCTAAGCGACGCGCTATTTTACCAATATTTCCAGCACCTTGAACTAAAACAAGATCATTATCTGTTAATACACCCGCTAATATTGATGAAATATTATCGACATCAGATACCCAGATAGGATCTAGCTTGCCACGCTGACGAATTGTTCGACAAAGTGAGCGACTGTCTGCGCCTGCAATCGGAGTTTCTCCGGCAGAATAAACGTCTGTTAATAATAAAATATCAACTTGGTTGAGAACAGTAGCAAAGTCCTCATACAAATCACGTGTACGTGTATAACGATGCGGTTGGAAAATCATTACAAGACGTTTATCTGGCCAACCGGCTCTCGCTGCTTTAATCGTTGCGTCAACTTCTGTTGGGTGATGACCATAATCATCAACTAACATCACCTCACCTTCTTGACCGTTAACATGTTCAAGACCGTAATTACCTAAGAAGTCGAAACGGCGTCCTGTACCTTGGAAGTTAAGTAATGCAGCTAAAATATGTTCGTCAGCAATACCTTCTTCAGTAGCAACCGCCACTGCCGCAGTTGCATTTAATGCGTTATGACGACCAGGTGCATTTAATACAACTTGTAAATCAGGCATATCTTCACGAGAAATAGTGAAGAAACCTTGAGCACCTTTTTGTTCATAATGCGTAATACGAACATCTGCATCCTCACTAAACCCGTAAGTCGTAATATAACGACCCACTTTAGGGATGATAGAACGGATAACATCATCATCAAGACACATCACTGCACGACCATAGAACGGTAAATTGTGCAAAAAGGTAATAAACGTCTCTTTTAAATTGTCAAAATTACCGTGATATGTATCCATATGGTCTGCTTCGATATTCGTAACCACAGCCACCATAGGTTGTAAATGTAAAAACGATGCATCACTTTCGTCAGCTTCAGCGATTAAATAACGGCTACATCCTAAACGAGCATGCGTACCCGCTGATTTAACTAATCCGCCATTTACAAAAGTAGGATCTAATCCTGCTTGTGCATAAATATTTGAAATCATTGCTGTCGTGGTGGTTTTACCATGAGTTCCTGCAATCGCCACACCATGACGATAACGCATTAATTCAGCCAACATCTCAGCACGACGAATAACTGGAATACGTGCCTCTCTCGCGGCAATAATTTCAGGATTCTCAGCACTGATTGCAGTCGAGACCACAACAACACTAGCGCCACGAATATTTTCAGGGCGGTGATTAAAATAAACAGTTGCGCCCAAAGCAACGAGCTGTTGTGTAACGGCATTTGGCGCTAAATCAGAACCACTGATTTCATAGCCTTCATTCGCTAGCACTTCGGCAATCCCACCCATACCGGCACCACCGATGCCAATAAAGTGAATATGCTTAACTTTTCTCATTTCAGGCACAAACGATCTTAATTTTGCCAGTTGTTGTGTATTCACTATTTACTTCTTCACTCTAAGTTAATGGTTACAAGTTACGTTTATTTCTTTGCCACTTCGATTATCACATTTGCTACACGCTCTGTGGCATCCGTAATCGCAACACTTTTTGCTTTTTCTGCCATCGCTAACAATGTTTCTCTATCCCACTGCTTTAGGGTTTGTGCAATGACTTCTGGAGTTAAATCATTTTGCTCGATAATTCGCGCTGCCCCCGCTTTTTCTAATGGCAGGGCATTCCAATATTGCTGTCTATCTTTGTGCTGGAAGGGAACAAAAATAGCGGGTAATCCCGCAGCGGCAATTTCACTGACTGTTAATGCGCCGGAACGACATACGACAACATCAGCCCATTGGTAAGCTTGCGCTATATCATCAATAAATTCAGTAACTTTGTATTCAGATTTAACTGAATTTTTCGCTAATTCATTCTGATAGCGTGTTTTTGTATCACTTTCGCCACCTTTTCCTGCTTGATGCCAGATTGTAACATGTTCACCAAGCAAACCAGCGACCACCGGCAAGGTATGATTTAAAATTCGAGCGCCTTGGCTACCACCAATAATCAACACTCGAATCGGACCAGTTCTCTCTTTTAATCGTACCGATGGCGCTTCAAGCGCTAATACATCTTCACGTACAGGATTCCCAACAACTGGCGCTTTAGGAAATGCGCCCGGAAAAGCCTGTAATACACGTTTAGCAATCTTGGATAGCCAACGATTGGTTAATCCAGCAATCCCATTTTGTTCATGCAAAATAACGGGGATGCCACACATCCAAGCCGCAACACCACCGGGGCCTGAAACATATCCCCCCATACCAAGTACAGCATCGGGTTGATAACGTTTCATAATGGCGCGCGCCTGAAAAATGGCTTTAATTATACGAATTGGCGCTGCTATTAATGCTTTAATACCTTTACCACGTAAGCCAGAAATACGAATAAATTCAATATCAATACCGTGTTTGGGTACTAAATCAGCTTCCATTCTATCCGCCGTTCCTAACCATCGGATTTCCCAACCTTGGGATTGTAGATAATGAGCAACAGCTAGCCCGGGGAATACGTGTCCCCCCGTACCACCAGCCATTACCATTAAACGGCGTCTACGCTCGCTCATTTCGGGCTCCTTACAAACGCCTGAGCTTGTGCTAGACGTGTTTCATAATCTATTCGTAACAACATCACGATGGCTGTTGACATAATAATCAAACTTGAACCACCGTAACTAATAAGAGGAAGAGTTAATCCCTTCGTTGGCAACATGCCTGCTGCTGCGCCTACATTGACCAAGGATTGGAATGTAAACCAGATCCCAATTGAACACGCTAAAAAGCCTGAAAAGCGCTGATCGAGTATCAATGCACGTCGCCCAATTTGCATCGCGCGAAAAGCGATGAAGAATACCATTAAAAGCACTAAAACCACACCGATATAACCAAGTTCTTCTGCCAAAATGGAGAAAATAAAGTCGGTATGTGCTTCTGGCAAATATTCCAGTTTTTGTACTGAGTTTCCTAAACCTTGTCCAAGCAAATCGCCCCGGCCAAATGCCATCAAAGATTGCGTTAATTGGTAACCACTACCAAATGGATCCTCCCAAGGCTCTAAGAAAGAAGTGATCCGGCGAACACGATAAGGTTCAACAATGATAAGCATAACCACAGCGGCAATACCTGAACCGATAATCGCTAAGAATTGCCAGATCTTAGCACCCGCTAAAAATAAAAGTGCCAATGTGGTAACAAACAACACAACCACGGTACCTAAGTCTGGCTGCAATAACAGTAAAACAGCCAGTACTAACATAACGCCCATCGGCTTACAGAAACCCCAAAAGTTGTTTCTGACCTCTTCAACTTTTCGAACTAAGTAGCTAGATAAGTAACAAAATAAAGCCAATTTTGATAATTCAGCAGGTTGAAAGTTTAATGGCCCCACAGCAATCCAACGTGAAGCACCATTAACCGAACTTCCGACGCCCAATACCACTAATAAAAGTAGTATTGAACCAAACAGCATTAGACTGCTATAACGTTGCCAAATTGCCATAGGAATACGCATAGTGACTAACGCAATACAAAACGCCACTATAAGGTAAATTCCATCACGCTTTGCAAATAGGAAAGGATCTTCTGCAAGTCGTTGACCAACAGGCATTGAAGCTGATGTCACCATGACAAAACCGATAACCGCTAATCCGAAAGTAAACCAGAGCAAAGTGCGATCATACGGCACAAACGCCGTATTCTCAGTTTGATAACTGCCCACTAACCACTGTTTTAGTCTTCGCATTGCGAATATGCTCATCAGCCAAGCTCCCTTGCCAAGCGCGCAAATTCATCACCACGTTGCTCAAAACATTTAAACTGATCTAAACTTGCGCAAGCTGGTGAAAGCAACACCATATCCCCTGGTTTAACAGTAGGGGCTAATGCACGCATTGCCTCTTCCATTGTCACTGTTAATAAAGAGACATCTGGTCGTAAACTAGCTAGAGCTTGCCCGTCTTGTCCAAAGCAATAGAGGCGAATATTGTCACCACTGATATAAGGCAATAAAGCTGTAAAATCGGCTGATTTTCCATCACCACCTAATAAAAGGTGCAATGTACCTTCGACGTCGAGTCCTCGTAATGCCGCTTCTGTACTTCCCACATTGGTCGCTTTCGAATCATTTATCCAGCGTACATTTTGATGTGAATAAACTAATTGAAAACGATGAGCAAGACCGTGATACGTTTTCAGTACTTCAGTTGCTGCTTGACGAGAAATCTCCACTGCATCTGCAAGTGCTAGTGCCGCTAATGCATTGGTATAGTTATGCTGTCCTGAAAGATACATTTCGGACGTTGAAAGAACTTTTTCACCATTTACTTTTAAGACGCGATTTGTGTTATCAAGCTGATAATCACCTTGTCCTACTCCAAAACTGACACAACGGCCATCTTTACCCATTAAAGGTAATGTGAGTGTGTCATCTTGGTTATAAACGCAGGTATTAGCATTATCATAGATACGTAATTTCGCTTCACGGTACTGTTCCAATCCTAATGGATAGCGATTCATATGATCTTCGCTAATATTTAAGACTGTCGCCGCAGCTGCTTTTAAGCTATACGTGGTTTCTAGTTGGAAACTTGATAGCTCTAATACATAAAGATCATGAGGCTCAGTTAGCAAGGTCAGTGCAGGAACACCAATATTCCCCCCAACACCAACTCGAATACCATCCGCTTTTGCCATTTCACCCACAAGCATTGTAACTGTGCTTTTACCATTAGAGCCTGTAATAGCCACAATAGGTGCTTTTGCTTCGCGACAAAACAGTTCAATATCCCCCACAATTTCGACACCATGACTTGCAGCTTCAACAAGCTCAGGAGTCGAAAGGGCAATACCAGGACTTGAGACAATTAAATCAGCATCGTTAAGCCATGCTTGGTGAAAGCTGCCTGTATGATATTCAACGTCAACAGGAAGCTTATCTAAGCCTCCTGGTTTTTGGCGCGTGTCAATCACTTTAGGTGTAACACCTTGACGGATAAAAAAGTCAACGCAGGAAAGACCTGTTATTCCAAGCCCAACAACAACGACTTTTTTTCCCTGATAATTTGCCATCTTAACGTACCTTTAACGTCGCCAGACCAATAAGCACTAACATCAGTGAAATAATCCAGAAGCGGACAATAACACGAGGTTCAGGCCAGCCTTTTAATTCATAGTGGTGATGAATTGGAGCCATACGGAAAATACGCTGACCACGTAATTTAAATGAACCGACTTGTAAAATAACGGAGAGTGTTTCAACAACAAACACACCCCCCATAATCACTAATAAGAATTCTTGGCGTAATAACACAGCAATCGTACCTAACGCACCACCCAATGCGAGAGAACCAACATCTCCCATAAAGACTTGCGCTGGGTAAGTGTTAAACCAAAGAAAACCTAAACCCGCACCGACGATAGCGGTACATACAATCACTAATTCGCCCGCATGCATTAAATAGGGGATCTTCAAGTAACTTGCAAAATTAACGTTACCTGTCGCCCATGCGACTAATGCAAAACCAGCGGCGACAAAAACAGTTGGCATAATGGCTAAACCATCTAAACCATCCGTTAAGTTAACGGCGTTACTTGTTCCCACAATGACGAAATAAGCCAGTAAAATATAAAGCATGCCTAATTGAGGCATAACATCTTTAAAGAATGGGACGACTAGCTGTGTTGCAGGAGTATCTTTACCAATAGCATACATACTAAATGCAACGACTAACGCCAACACGGATTGCCAGAAATATTTCCAACGTGCAATCAAGCCTTTGGTATCTTTACGAACGACTTTGCGATAATCATCAACAAAGCCGATAACGCCATAACCAATTAAAACCAATAACACACACCAAACATAAGGGTTGTCTAGTCTTGCCCATAGTAATGTGGAAATGGAGATAGAGAACAGGATCATAATCCCGCCCATTGTTGGTGTGCCACGTTTGCTAAAGTGAGACTCTGGCCCTTCACTACGAACCACTTGTCCAATTTGCATTTTTTGTAACCAAGCAATGAGGTGAGGCCCCATCCACAAAGCAATAATTAATGCCGTCAATAAACCAACAATCGCCCTGAATGTCAGATAAGAAAACACATTAAAAAATGTATGGTATTTAACCAAATATTCGGCTAGCCAAACTAACATTCAAAGCACTCCTTTAATGCGTTCACGATATCTTCCATTGCGGAGCTTCGTGAACCTTTTACTAAAACTGAAACAACATCATGCTGCTGTAATAATGGAATTAATTGAGCGAGTAAGTCGGCTTTAAATGTAAAATGCTGACCACCTTGGTTTTCATCACTAATAAAGTGGCTGTGATCCCCTACGGTAAATACACTATCAATCCCTGCATTGTGTGCAAAACGTCCCACATCACGGTGACATTTCTCTGAGTCTTTACCTAACTCAGCCATATCTCCCGCAACAAAAATCTTATATCCCGGCAATTGAGAGAGCACTTGTAAGCCCGCAATCATCGAACCATCATTCGCATTATAAGTATCATCTAACACCATTTTCCCGGTGGTTAACTCCACAGGGTACAATCGCCCAGGTACCGCTTTTAATGTTGATAACCCAAGGCGAACCGCATCAAGCGTTGCGCCTGCTGAAAGTGCCAACGCACTAGCAGCTAAAGCATTGGCAATATTATGACGTCCCGGCAATGGAAGAGTGACTTCAACACAACCTTCTGGTGTATGTAAGGTGAAGTTAGTGGTGAATTGCTTAATAGCGATATCCGTCGGATAAAAATCAGCATTACTGTGAGCTGATAAAGAGAAAGACCATTGCGTTTGACGCGCATTAAAGTGGCGTTCCCATAGAGGTAAGTCATTACTATCAAGATTAATAATGGCAGTACCTTGCTCTTTTAGATGTGTAAAGATTTCGCCTTTTGCTTGGGCAATGCCTTCAAGTGAGCCGAAACCTTCAATATGAGCAGAAAAGAGATTATTTACCAAAGCGCTATCAGGTTTAACCATATCCACGGTATAGGCAATTTCACCAATATGATTTGCACCTAGCTCGATAACGGCAAAACGATGCTCTGGTGTTAAACGAAACAGTGTTAGTGGCACACCAATATCATTATTTAAATTACCGTAAGTATATAAAGTTTCACCACAATGACGCAAAATCGAAGCCGTCATTTCTTTGACAGATGTTTTTCCTGAAGAGCCTGTCAATGCCACAATTTTAGCATTGCTCAGTGAACGGATATGAGTAGCAATCGCCCCCATTGCCAAACGAGTATCTTTCACAATGATTTGCGGACAATCAATATCAATTTCACGGTTAACCAATACGGCAACGGCGCCCTTTTCTTTGACATCAGCGATAAAGTCATGCGCATCAAAACGCTCACCTGCTAATGCAATAAAGAGGCAATATTCATCAATATTGCGGCTATCTGTTGAAATTGATTTAATCGTTAACTGATTAGCTTGGCTTTGAGCAATATGGCTCAACTGACCATCTGTAACTTGTGCAATGATTTCTAGTGATAAAGGGATCATGCTATCACCCCTAATAACCGTGCAACGGTTAATCTATCCGAATAATCAAGGCGGCGTGAACCGACTAACTGGTAATCTTCATGCCCTTTGCCTGCGACTAAAATCATATCATTAGCATCGGCTTGCATAATCACGTTAGTCACTGCTTCTGCTCTGCCTTCAATAGCAATTGCACGGCCAGGTTCCATTAAACCAGAAAGAATATCTTGAATAATGGCTTTTGGCTCTTCACTACGTGGATTATCATCAGTGATAACAACTTTATCTGCTAATTCTTCTGCAACTGCACCCATTAGTGGGCGCTTACCTTTATCTCTATCACCACCACAACCAAACACACACCACAATTTACCAGTGCAGTGTAAACGAGTGGCTTGGAGTGCTTTTTCTAGTGCATCAGGAGTATGAGCATAATCGACAATAACGGTAGGACGATTATCTGCACTAAACACTTCCATTCGACCACAAACAGGAGTAAGTGCAGACGATGCTTTAATCACAGCATCTAATGGATATTCCAGTGCTAACAATGTCGCTAAAGCACATAATAGATTACTGACGTTAAATGCCCCCATTAATGGGCTTTCAATTTCCCCTTCACCCCAGCTTGAGCTAAAGCGAATAGTTGCACCTTCATCGTGGTAATTAATGTTTGTTGTTTTAACGAAGCGACCTTGCCAATTTACAGGCAATTTATTATCCATTGTCACTGCAACAGCGTCAGGCAAACGTAATAACCATTTTTGACCAACAGTATCATCCGCATTAATGATTTTCTCACCACTATGATGTGTGGAGAACAATAACCATTTGGCCTCTTCGTAATTTGCCATATCACCATGATAATCAAGATGATCACGACTTAAATTAGTAAACACACTGGCCACAAAAGGTAAAGCACTAACGCGACCTTGCACTAAGCCATGAGAAGAGACTTCCATCGCTGTAAATGTCGCGCCTTGATTTAATAGTTGTTGTAACTCTAATTGAATATCAACCGCAGAGCCTGTGGTGTTCATGGCTGGAACAACGTGACCTAATAGCCCGTTACCTACTGTTCCCATCACAGCACTGGTTTCGCCTAATCCTTGTGCCCACTGCGCTAACAATTGTGTTGTTGTTGTTTTTCCGTTAGTTCCAGTAACACCAATTAATTTCAGTTTTTCAGCTGGTTGATGATAAAAATATCCAGCTAATTTTGATAATTCCGCATTGAGATTATCAATATAAATAACAGGTATGCCGTGGCTTTCACGAATTTCACCATGCGTTGCAACATCTTGTGCTTCCGCTAATACCGCAGAAACACCTTGAGCAATTGCTTGAGGAATATAGCGTCTACCATCAGTTTCATGACCCTTAATGGCGATAAAAAGATCACCGCTTGCCGCTTTTCGGCTGTCGAGTGTCATGTCTTTGAGCATCAATGACGGTGCTTGTATCCCTAGTGCCCCTAATAGGTCACTTAAGTTAGGATCGGCCACTTGTATCCTCTTCTTTTTTAATTACAAATTCATTTTTATCGTCTGGCATCAATGCATCTGGTTCTACGTTCATTGTTCGTAAAACCGCGCCCATGATTGTGCCAAACACCGGTGCAGATACTGCGCCCCCGTAATATTTACCCGCTTTAGGTTCGTCGATTATCACAACCAACGCAAAACGTGGACGACTCGCAGGCGCAACGCCCGCCGCATAAGAGATATATTGATTGATATATTTTCCGTCTGGTCCTACTTTTTTCGCCGTACCTGTTTTAATCGCAATGCGATACCCTTTAATAGCCGCACTTACACCGCCGCCACCGGGCAATGCAACACTTTCCATCATATGCACGACCGTTTTCATTACTGGCTCAGGAAATACGCGCGTTCCTGGTACAGGAGGATCAACTTTTGTAATTGAGAGTGGACGGTAAATACCAAAACTACCAATCGTTGCATAGACACGCGCTAATTGTAACGGTGTTACCATTAGCCCATATCCGAATGAGAAGGTGGCCCTTTCAAGATCGGACCACCGTTGTTTTTTTATTGGAAATATGCCACTACTTTCACCAACTAGCCCCAAGTTAGTTGGCTTCCCGAATCCAAATCGTGAATAAACATCCACAAGTTCAGATGCAGGCATCGCTAACGCTAGTCGTGAAACACCAACGTTACTCGATTTCTGTAATATTCCTGTTATCGATAACTCATGATATAACGCCACATCTTTTATTTGATGTCCGTTAAGACGATAAGGAATTGTATTAATAACACTATTTTCTTTAACAATATGATTGTGCAGAGCACTCATCACAACCATCGGTTTTACTGTAGAACCTGGTTCAAAAATATCGGTGATAGCACGATTACGCATCGCATCTTTAGGCGTTCCCGCTAAATTATTCGGGTTATAAGATGGGCTATTCGCCATTGCTAACACTTCGCCTGTATTGACGTCTACTAAAACAGCAGTTCCAGATTCTGCTTTATTCTTGATAACAGCATTGGTTAATTCACGATAAACCACGGATTGTAGGCGTTCATCAATACTTAACATCAAGTTATGAGCAGCTTGACTATCTGTTTGAGCAATATTTTCAATGACTCGATTGAAACCATCCTTACGAACGACACGTTCACCAGGAGCACCTGTTAGCCATTGGTTAAAACTTTTTTCAACACCTTCAATGCCATCACCATCAATATTCGTTACACCAATAATATGAGCAGTTACTTCACCCGATGGATAATAACGTTTGGATTCTTGGCGCATGTTAATCCCAGTAATTTTCAATTTACTAATGTAATCACTAATTTCGGGATTAACTTGGCGAGCAAGATAGATAAAACGTGCGGAAGGTGCGGCAGCAATTTTCTGTTCGATTTGACTGACGGAGATCTTTAGTGCGTCAGCAAGCGCTAACCAACGAGAATCTGTCATATCTGGATTGGCATCCAATACAACTTTAGGATCTGCCCAAATAGCATACACAGGCACACTGACTGCAAGAGGTCTTCCCATTCTATCGCTGATCATCCCTCTTGCTGTTGGGACTTTTTGTACACGTAAAGAACGCATATCCCCTTCACGAATTAGGGGATCTGGATTAATAATTTGTAAATAGGCAACACGGATTAATAGCGCGGCTAAAGCGATACCAATGCCTGTGCAAAGCAACGCAAAACGCCAACTCACAAATCCTGTTTTTTCTTCAGGCTTGCGTAGTTTGGCATTTGACTTTGTCTTTGCTTTCGCTTTTGCCGAACGTGAAAATTTCATACTTGCCTTAATTATTTAGTAACCACGATGTTCTCTTTTGTTGGATCAACATGAACCATCCCCAAACTATCACTTGAAAAACGCTCTACTCGGCTATGATCGGCCAGTGCATTTTCTTCAAGAATGAGGTTGCGCCATTCGATATCCAATACATTTTTTTCCAGCACTAAACGCTCTTTTTCTGCTGTCAATAAACGTGTCTTGTGCGCTGTCGTCACGACATACACCGCAGAAATAATCACGGCTATCAGTAAACATACAGGTAACTTGCCATGACGCAGTAAATCCTGCCCTATAACTCCTGGTAGTGTGTGTCGTTCTGTAGACATTTATTCCTCAATACGTTGTGCTACACGTAATACAGAGCTTCGTGCCCGTGGGTTCTCTTCCACCTCTATACCTGTCGGTTTCATCTTGTGAATACTGGATAAGCGAGCACTTCCTAACTCTTTTATCTGCGCTTCTGTGAGTGGAATACCCGCTGGGACAACTGGCCCTTTGCTCTCATCACGAATAAAGCGTTTTACTAATCGGTCTTCTAATGAATGGAAGCTAATCACAGATAAACGCCCTTCTGGCGCTAAAACTGAGACTGCACCTTTTAATGCTTTTTCAATTTCATCTAATTCGCTGTTGATATAGATTCGAATTGCTTGAAAGCTTCGTGTTGCTGGATGCTTATGGCGTTCTTTTACTGGGCTTGCTTCACTAATTAAATCAGCTAACTGCTTAGTTCGTGTCAACGGCTCTTCTGTTTTATTACGAGCAACAATGGCGCGTGCAATGCGCTTAGCGAAACGTTCTTCACCAAATGTTTTCAGTACCCAAGTAATGTCATCTTCTGCAGCTGTCATTAGCCATTGCGCAGCAGATTGCCCTGAAGTGGGATCCATACGCATATCAAGTGGTCCGTCTCGCATAAAAGAAAAACCACGTTCAGGATCATCAAGCTGAGGAGAAGAAACGCCTAAATCCAGCAAAACGCCATCAATCTTCCCAGCTAAACCTAACTCTTTGACATACTGTTCAATATTTGAAAAAGGCCCATGAACAATAGAAAATCGTGCATCATCTATTTCATTGGCAACTGCAATAGCTTGTGGATCTCGGTCTATCGCTATCAAGCGACCTTGCTCACCTAATTGCGATAAAATTAAACGGGAGTGGCCTCCGCGACCAAATGTTCCGTCGATATAGATACCTGAAGACTTAATGTTCAGGCCATTCACTGCTTCATCCAGTAGTACACTGGTATGGCTAAAATTATTTGTTGTCATTATTTAAAGTGATAAATCCAATAGTCGTGTCGATAACGGTTCCTGAGAGGTTTGCTCGGCAACAATGTCTTTTTCAATCTGGCTATACCAGACCTGTTCATCCCACAATTCAAATTTATTGAATTGACCGACTAACATGACCTCTTTGGTTAGCCCCGCATGCTGTCTTAGCGTGCTAGCTAGCAAAAGACGTCCTGCACTATCCATTTGGCATTCGCTGGCATGTCCTAATAACAGACGTTGAACTCGACGTTCAGCCGGGTTCATGGAAGACAAAGCCGCCAATTTTAACTCAATCTTTTCCCATTCAGGAAGTGTATAAAGCAATAAACACGGCTGATTGAGATCAATGGTACAAACCATTTGACCTTCAGAAATCTCACTCAGCGTTGTTCGATAACGGGAAGGAACTGTTATTCGCCCTTTGCTGTCAAGATTAACGAGTGTTGCTCCACGAAACATCCTCATTACCCTCAGCTTTGTAATTTACACCACATTATCCCACAAATCCCCACAAATAGAGTTTACGGATGGTATGAAAACGTTGTCAAGCCAGATGTAGGAAGCTTTATTTATATTTACAGTAATTTGATGAGTACACCGAAATGTTGAAATTATTGACAAAAAAGAAATAAGGAATATTAACACTATGATTAATAGCGATTATTTTTCATTTTATATTTTTAATTACGAAAAGTAATTATTTATAACGATAACAAGGAAGAAAACCAGATAAAGAAATCATAATGAGTAAATAATAATTTTAATGATAAAAAACTAATTTATAGCAGTTCATTTACCTTTAGCCAACATAATCATTTGAGGATGCTTTTATATAAATAAAAATAAAAAGGCTTAAAAAAATAATTCAATATCAGGCAGATAGTTATTTATTTTCTTCTCACTTTCTCTAAAGTAAAATCTGTTATTTATTAAAGTTAAGCAATATCACTTATGGGTATGTCAAAATTTAATCTATTAACTTAGAAAAATGAGAGAAATAGTAAAAAAAGGCTTAAGATTAATCTCAAATTTAATATTCTCTAAGCTATTCGACATTCTTAAATCAAATAAAGCATCCCCGTTTTAATTTAATAAAACAGGGATGAGTATAAATGCAGGTAATTATGATAAAGCAATATCAAATTAACGTGCGCGTCCTAAACTGCCTCGGCGACATAAATCACGACGAATACGTGTAATTCCCGCTTGCGGTTTTTGTTCTTCTTCCAGACTAGCAAGAACAAGTTCTAATACACGTTCTGCAATATCACGATGTCGTTGAGCGACAGATAAAACAGGGCATTCAAGGAAATCCAATAACTCATGATCACCGAAAGTCGCAATAACCAATTGTGTTGGTAAACGGCCACTTCGTTGTAACGTCACATCCATAACCCCTTGCAATAAAGCAAACGAAGTTGTGAATAATGCATCTGGCATTGGATTATTGTTTAGCCATTCTGAGAAAGCTGCTGCTGCGGCTTCTCGCTCATAGCTATTAGCATAAAGGTAGGTTACTTCTCGAGGATCATCTTTCCAAACACTACGGAAACCTTGTTCACGTAAAAAACTCACAGAGAGTTCAGGAAGGGCCCCTAAGTAAAGTACAGATTGCGAAGGAAAAGCTTTCAGTTCAGTTGCCAACATTTTGGCATCTTCTAAGTCATCACCAACAACGCTGATAAAATGCTCACTTTCTAATGCCCTATCTAGCGCGATAATCGGTAATGAGCGATTAGCCCAACGCTGATAAAAAGGGTGTTCTGGTGGCAATGCCGTTGAAACAATAATGGCATCAACTTGACGTTGTAATAAATGCTCAACACAACGAATTTCGTTGTCAGGTTGGTCTTCTGAACATGCAATTAGCAACTGATAACCGCGTTGGCGTGCTTGTCGTTCAAGGTAATTTGCGATCCTGGTATAACTGGTGTTTTCCAAATCAGGAATAACCAAACCAATAGAACGCGTACGACCAGCACGTAATCCCGCGGCAACAGCGTTCGGGTGGTAATTATGCTCTCTGACCACCGCCATCACTTTTTCAACAGTCTTGTCACTTACACGGTACTGTTTCGCCTTACCATTAATGACATAACTTGCTGTTGTTCGTGAAACACCAGCCAAGCGGGCGATTTCATCCAGTTTCACATTAGCCTCTTTTAATTATTAAATGTGTTATTTATTACATATTGCTATGAACTTCAGTCATTATGCTGATCTGATTTTGCATTTTAACACAATTTACTGATAAAACCGTATGCGTCAACGTTTCCGTTTATGCCTTTTATCAATTATTTCAATCATCATTATCTATCAATCAGTAATTTCACAAGAAAAAAGCACCTTAAAGGTGCTTTTTCTTGCTTAAATTTAATCTTGATACATCAATTCAATTTCATTTCGATAACGTTCTGAAATAATTTTACGGCGAAGTTTTAATGTCGGTGTTAACTCACCTGATTCCATTGAAAAACCTTCAGCAAGCAACGTAAATCGCTTAACCTGATGAAAACTAGAAAAGTTTTTTTGCATTTCACGTAAACGCTCATCAAACAGTTCTTTAATTTTTGTATGACGTAATAATTCGATGCGATCATGGTATTTTAGATTTAATGCTCGGGCATGTTCTTCAAGAGCATCAAAACAAGGCACAATCAGCGCAGAAACAAATTTACGCGTATCAGCAATCACCGCAATATGCTCAATAAAACGGTCTTGCCCTAAAGTACCTTCAATCATTTGTGGTGCAATATATTTACCATTCGACGTTTTCATTAAGTCTTTTAAACGTTCAGTGATAAATAGTGCACCATCACTATCAAGCGCGCCGGCATCACCAGTACGTAACCAACCGTCTTCTGTAAAAGCAGCCGCGGTATCTTCTGGTTTATTGAAGTACCCTTTCATAACAATGCTACCACGGACTTGAATTTCATTTTCAGCCCCAATACGAACTTCAATACCTGGTAGTGGTGTACCAATAGAGCCTAATTTATACTTATTTTCTTCCCAGCATGAAACAGTGGCACAGGTTTCGGTCATACCATAACCGTATTTAATATTAATCCCTGTTGCTAAAAAGAAACGAATAACAGCATCATCTAAACGCGCACCAGCTGCTGGTAAAAAGCGGACCCGTCCACCTAAAATTTGGCGTAATGGTTTTAAAACCTTCTTATCAGCAAAGCGATAACATAAACGAGAAATGAAACTGAGATTACGCTGATTAAGTTGTGCTTCGCGCTGTTTTTCACCCTGCTTGATTGCCCATTTAAAAATAAATCGACGTAATAGTGAAGCCTGAGACACTTTGTCTTGAATTGCGCTATATACTTTTTCATAGAAGCGCGGAACAGCACACATAACGGTAGGCTTAACCTCACTCATTGCTTCTCTAACAGCATGAGTATCCGTTAAATACACATTGACAGCTCCCGTGTGCATGACATAAAAGCTCCAAGCACGTTCGAAAACGTGAGAAAGCGGTAAGAAACATAATGAAACGTCTTTATCTGATAATGAAAGACGTTCGTCATGCAGGTAAAGTTGAGATGCTAAACTCGTGTAATCAAGCATTACACCTTTAGGTTCCCCTGTTGTTCCTGATGTATAAATCAAGGTAAACAGATCGTCTAAATTACACTCACCAATGCGTTGTACTAACACGTCATCATACTGATATTGAGTGTTATTAATTAAACTATCGAGATAACATGAAGCTGGATTTGTGTTTAATACGACATCAGAGTTAAATACAATAATATGTTCAAGTTGAGGACATAACGCTAATAATTCAGAAGCAATATCGTATTGCTTTTGGTCGCCAACAAAAAGAATGCGAATATTTGCATCATTTAAAATATAAGCGGCTTGTTCAACATTGCTGGTTGCATAAAGAGGAACAGTTACCGCACGTAATTGCAAAGAAGCAATATCAGCCAAAGACCAATCAATGGTATTTTGAGAAAAGATCCCTATATTTTCTTGAACACTCACACCCATTTCTAATAATGCATTTGAGAGCGCGCGTGTTTTCTTTTCAACCTCTGTCCATGACATTTCGATATTGCGCTTAGCATCCCACTGACGATAAGCAATATTATTCCCGCTGTGCAAAAACCGCATCTGCAACCTTCTAATTATATGATAATTTTGAAGATTATTATTAGTTATCATAATTTTCCTGCTATTTATGGAAAAGCGACCGTGTTATCAAACTGAAATGGACAAAATACGCCACTTATAATTTCAGCTTACACTTGTTCGCTGACTCGGATAAAAGTCTAAGTGATCCACCAAAATAAAGGAATTCAATTTTACATAAATTTGTAAAATTGTGAGTTATGAAAAGTTTTGTCAAAAGGAGCTATCTCACCTCAGTGAGGGAGTTCGACATTACAATTCTATTTTTTTATGGAAGATAAAAAGAAAAATAGATGAATAACAACAAGTAACTGTTATTACGTAATCAGTGACAATATATAGAAAAGAGTATTGGTGTAGAAAATCACCGTTGAGCGAGTAAAATGCGAATAATAGTCATTATTATAAATAAAGGGCAAAAATAGTGACAGCAATCCAATTTATTTTATCTAACCGCATAAAACTCATGTTGGTTATTAGTCTAACAACTAATGTTATCTGCCACTATTTCTGCATAATTAGAAATAAAAACTAATTATGAGCGAAAACACTCTAGTTCTGACAAACTTCACTAAGTAAATTTTTCATCCATAAGTGACCTTTGTCACGCTCGGTTGATTCATGCCAAATTAAATAACATGGACGCAGTGTCTTTTCCCAAGGTAACGAAATGGCTTTGATGTCTAATTGCTCAGCATTGCATTCCACTAACCATTTTGGTGCAATAGCAACTAAATAAGTTTTAGAGACAATATTTAATACGCTATTTAAATCAGTTCCCTGATAAGTGATAAGATTTTCTAAATGAGTATCTTTATAATAAGGAGTACTAAATGAACCAACATCATCTAAAGAAACAATTGAATGTTGTTCATTTAATAACATCTCTTGTGTCACACTTTCTTTAATACGTGGATGCTTATTAGAAACAACTAAAACAAGTTCATCATTAAACAATGGCTGTGAATGAAACTCTGCTCTATCAAATTGTTTATAATTAATAAAGAATTCGACTTCTTGATATTTTAATTGGTGTTCTATATTACTATTTAAGTAAGATTTAATATTAACATTAATGTTAGGTGTTTTATTTTTAATTTGTTCAACTATTTTTGGTGCTAATTTAATATCTAGCGGGCTACAAATAGATAAATTAAATATACGTTCACTTTGTTCTGGTTCAAACCCAGCCCCTGGAAGTTCATTATGTACTAATTGCAATGCTTGTCTAACAGGACCAAAAAGCTGTTTTGCTCTTAATGTAGGTTGAATACCACGACCATAACGAACAAATAATTCATCATTAAACATTACTTTAAGTCGAGATACTGCATTACTAACTGCGGGTTGTGACATGCCAAGAACCTGTGCGGCTCGAGTGACATTTTGCATTTGCATAACAGCATCAAATACCGTTAATAAATTAAGATCAACATTACGTAAATGCATATCTGCTGATTCTTTACTGGTAACTGTTGCTGATGTGTAATCCGTCATTTCTTACTCCACTATGTTATTATAATGGTTAATTAACTATTATTAACAAAGGCATTATTAATAATAGATATGTCTTAACTATTACTTTAACTATTTATTAAAATTTATTATTCATCGTCCATGCATATAACTAAACACATAAGTTTCATATCAATAAAAAAACATTTTTCATATAAAGATGAAAAATTGATATTAAAATTACATGTATAGAAAATGATTATATCAATATATATTACAACCTGTTTTACCTTCTGCCTTGCAAATAATAAAACAAAGTATGATAAAAATCATAATAAAATGATGTATTTTCATTCCTAAAATAAGTATCCAAGAGCTATCAACTCTAATAATACAATGATTTTTATGCTTACATTCAAAACCTTGCTTACATTTATTAATCTTTACTATCTCATTGATACTCTTTTTCCTTCTCATTTAGCTGATTAAAAAAAAAGCAAACAGTTGTTTAATTTTTCATTTCACTCTTTTTTAAACAATGTACGGAACATTAACCCAATCAATGATTTGCTGATAGTCATAATCATTAGTAAAAATTTAGATATTAGTCAAAATCACTGTGAAAATTTTATAAATAATATGGCTAAATGATTTTATAAATTCCAATGCTTGACATCTTTATTGGTATTAGGTATCAATAAATAAAGATTATTGAGAACTTATCTAAGGGTGTTTCATGTTAAACGCAATTTTACTATCAAGCCTACTACTACTCGCAACTTTTATGCGCGGTCGGCTTATGGGTAAAAAATGAAACACACCTACCCTTAAAGAGAAAACCCGCGCTAGTCGCGGGTTTTTTTATACCTGGGAGAGCGCAAACAGCAAATAAAAAGAGAAAGGAACAGATTATGAGCAACAACGTGATTATTTTTGATACCACATTGAGAGATGGCGAACAGGCATTGCAAGCAAGCTTAAGCGTAAAAGAAAAATTACAAATTGCTTATGCCTTAGAGCGTTTAGGTGTGGATATCATTGAAGCGGGCTTTCCTGTTTCTTCTCCAGGTGATTTTGAATCAGTGCAAACTATTGCACGTGAGATCAAAAATAGCCGTATTTGTGCATTAGCTCGCTGCGTTGATAACGATATTGATGTTGCAGCAGAGTCTTTAAAAGTCGCAGAAGCTTTTCGTATCCACGTATTCTTGGCGACCTCGGCATTACATGCTGAACATAAATTGAAGAAATCGTTCGAAGATATTATTGAAATGGGTGTGAATTCCATAAAACGTGCTCGCCGTTATACCGATGATGTGGAGTTTTCTTGTGAAGATGCCGGTCGTACTCATATTGATAATTTATGTCGGATCGTAGAAAGCGCCATTAATGCTGGGGCAACCACAATTAATATTCCTGATACTGTAGGTTATACAACACCTTATCAATTCGGTGGCATTATCACCAACTTATTTGAGCGAGTACCTAATATTGATAAAGCAGTTATCTCTGTCCATTGTCATGATGATTTAGGCATGGCTGTTGCTAATTCGATTACTGCAGTACAAGCAGGTGCAAGACAAGTTGAAGGTACTATTAATGGGTTAGGTGAACGCGCAGGTAACTGTGCATTAGAAGAAGTTATCATGGCAATAAAAGTCCGTGAACAAATGATGAATGTTCAAACACGCATTAATCACAAAGAAATTTATCGTACCAGTCAATTAGTCAGCCAATTATGTAATACACCTATTCATGCTAATAAATCGGTTGTCGGCTCCAATGCATTCGCCCATTCATCAGGTATTCACCAAGATGGCGTACTGAAAAACCGTGAAACCTACGAAATCATGACACCTGAATCAATTGGATTAAAAGAAGTGCAATTAAACTTAACTTCTCGTTCTGGCCGAGCTGCAGTCAAACATCGTATGGAAGAAATGGGATATCGAGAAAAAGATTATAACTTAGATAATTTATATGCAGCCTTCTTACGTTTAGCAGATAAAAAAGGCCAAGTCTTTGATTATGATTTAGAGGCATTAGCATTTATTGGTCAGCAACAACAAGAGCCAGATGAATTTGTTATGAACTATTTTAATACTCAATCTGGTTCATCAACTGTTGCCACCGCAAGTGTCAGCATTACACATGGTGATAAAGAAATTACTGAAGCAGCAACCGGTAATGGCCCCGTAGATGCAGTATATCAAGCAATATCCCGTGCAACGGGTTACCCATTAAAGTTAGTAACTTACCAATTAACAGCCAAAGGTGAAGGTAGAGATGCTTTAGGACAAGTTGATATTGTCGTTGAGTATCAAGGCCGTAAATTTCACGGAATGGGGTTAGAAACAGACATAGTTGGTTCATCCGCCAATGCCATGATCCACGTTATCAATAGTATTTGGCGCTCAGAGCAAGTCGAAATAGAAAAACGCAAACAACATACAACACAAGAAGCGGTTTAATTATGTCAAAAAATTATCATATTGCAGTATTACCCGGAGATGGTATTGGTCCTGAAGTTATGGCTCAAGCACACAAAGTGATGGATGCCATAAGTGAGCGTTTCTCACTCAATATCACTACAAAAGAATATGATATCGGTGGTATTGCCATCGATAATCATGGCACACCATTACCAGCAAATACCTTAGCAGGTTGCGAGCAAGCCGATGCTATTTTATTTGGTTCTGTCGGTGGCCCTAAGTGGGAGCATTTACCCGCTAATGAACAACCTGAACGTGGTGCGTTACTGCCTTTACGCAAACATTTTAAATTGTTCTGCAATTTACGCCCTGCTCGCCTATATGAAGGTTTAGAAGCTTATTGTCCATTACGTGCTGATATTGCACAGCGTGGCTTTGATATTTTGTGTGTACGTGAATTAACAGGCGGTATCTATTTTGGTCAACCTAAAGGCCGTGAAGGCGAAGGTGCTCAAGAACGCGCTTTTGATACTGAAGTTTATCATCGTTACGAAATCGAGCGTATTGCCCGTTTTGCATTTGAATCAGCGCGTAAACGTCGCCATAAAGTAACGTCTATTGATAAAGCGAACGTTTTACAAAGCTCTATTTTATGGCGTGAAGTCGTAACTGGTATTGCCAAAGAATACCCAGATGTTGAAATTCAGCATATGTATATCGATAACGCCACAATGCAGTTAATTAAAGATCCATCTCAGTTTGATGTATTACTGTGCTCCAATATTTTTGGCGATATTTTATCTGATGAATGCGCCATGATCACTGGTTCAATGGGGATGTTACCATCCGCAAGCGTTAATGAAGAACGCTTTGGCTTATATGAGCCAGCTGGTGGTTCAGCACCAGATATTGCAGGTAAAAATATCGCTAACCCGATTGCACAAATTTTGTCGGCTGCATTATTACTGCGTTACAGCTTTAATGAAGACAAAGCGGCCCAAGCCATTGAAGATGCTATCACTCAAGTATTAGCAGAAGGCTATCGTACCGCAGACTTAGCGGGAGATGGTAACGCAATTACAACGACAGAAATGGGTGATCGTATCACTCAATATATTCGTGAAGGGGCATAACATGGGTAAAACATTATATCAAAAAATCTACGATGCACATGTTGTCAGAGAAGTGAGTGATGAAACACCGATTTTATATATCGATCGCCATTTAGTGCACGAAGTGACATCACCTCAAGCCTTTGATGGATTAAGAACAAAAGGTCGTCCTGTTCGTCAACCCAATAAAACCTTTGCAACGATGGATCACAACGTATCAACACAGACTAAAGATATTAATGCTTGTGGTGATATGGCGAGAATTCAAATGCAAGAGTTGATGAAAAACTGCCAAGAATTTGGCGTTACGCTGTATGACTTAAACCATCCATATCAAGGGATTGTTCACGTAATGGGGCCAGAACAAGGCTTAACCTTGCCCGGAATGACGATTGTTTGTGGTGATTCACATACAGCAACTCATGGTGCTTTTGGCTCATTAGCTTTTGGGATCGGCACATCTGAGGTTGAACACGTTTTAGCAACTCAGACGTTAAAACAATCACGAGCTAAAACATTAAAAATTGAAGTTCAAGGCAAGACTGCCATTGGGATCACCGCAAAAGATATCGTATTAGCGATTATTGGCAAATTAGGTAGTGCTGGTGGTACTGGTTATATCGTCGAATTTGCAGGTGAAGCTATTGAAGCCTTAAGCATGGAAGGTCGAATGACTTTATGCAATATGGCAATTGAAATGGGTGCTAAAGCAGGTTTAGTGGCGCCTGATGACACCACTTTTGCTTATTTAAAAGGTCGTCAATTTGCCCCTAAAGGCCAATCATGGGATGAGGCTGTTGCTTATTGGAGAACCTTAAAGTCTGATGATGATGCCACTTTCGATGCCACTGTCACGATTAATGCTGCTGACATTGCACCACAAGTTACATGGGGTACCAACCCAGGGCAAGTTATTGCTATTGATCAAATCGTACCGTTATTAGATAGCTTTAATGATCCTGTTGAACGCGCTTCTGCTGAAAAAGCCTTGGCATATATGGGATTAAGTGAAGGCGTTAATTTAACAGATATCGCTATTGATAAAGTCTTTATTGGCTCTTGTACAAACTCACGCATTGAAGATTTACGTGCTGCAGCTGAAATCGCAAAAGGCCATAAAGTTGCATCCCATGTTCAAGCTATTGTTGTTCCGGGATCTGGGCCGGTTAAAGCACAAGCTGAAGCCGAAGGTTTAGATAAAATCTTTATTGAAGCAGGTTTTGAATGGCGTTTACCGGGTTGTTCGATGTGTTTAGCTATGAATAACGATCGATTAAATCCAGGCGAACGTTGTGCATCCACCAGCAACCGTAACTTTGAAGGACGTCAAGGCCGTGGAGGCCGAACACATTTAGTCAGTCCTGCAATGGCAGCAGCTGCGGCAATTAATGGCCATTTTGCAGATATCCGTACATTTGCAGTGGCATCCTAAAGGAGAACATGATGAATAAATTTACTCAACATACGGGTATTGCGGTTCCTTTAGATGCAGCAAACGTTGATACCGATGCCATTATTCCTAAGCAATTTTTACAAAAAGTCACTCGTACTGGCTTTGGTAAGCATCTGTTTCATGATTGGCGATTCTTAGATGATGAAGGTACTCAGCCTAATCCAGCTTTTATTTTGAATCAGCCTATTTACCAAGGCGCTTCTATTTTATTAGCACGAGAAAACTTTGGGTGTGGATCATCTCGTGAACATGCTCCTTGGGCATTAACAGATTATGGTTTTCACGCCGTTATCGCCCCTAGTTTTGCTGATATTTTTTACGGCAATTCATTTAATAACCAACTGTTGCCAATCAAATTAAGTGACAATGAAGTTTCACAATTATTTGATTGGGTGAAACAACACACAGGTACCCCTATTACTGTCGATTTGGTGGCACAAGAAGTCAGAGCCGGTGAATTATGTTTCTCTTTTGAAATCGATTCATTTCGCCGTCATTGCATGATTGAAGGATTAGACAGTATTGGATTAACGCTACAACACCAAGATGACATTAGTGCTTACGAGGCAAAACAACCTGCCTTTATGCGCTAATAAAGACAATTTCTTACCTTCTTCTACTTTCTGTGATGTTTACTTTGTCATTCTTGCCGTAAATTCGTTTACGGTTTTTTTTTATCTCAATAAATAGCCAATAAAAAAGCCAGTGATCAATTATCACTGGCCGGCAATCACCGAATGCTCAAATGGGGGAGTCTGTCAGTATTCATAATTTGTGATAACTAACATGAGAGCTAACTTTAAACACAAACATTATCGGTCTAATATAAGGAAATTAAAATTGATCACTTTATTAAGGGATTTCCTCTTTTATGACTACACCCCGCTTAGAGTTACAATTTATTCGCCTATGGCAAGCCTTTCAGGGAAAAACATCTGAAACTACCTTACAAGAATTAGCACAAACGCTACATTGTACGCGCCGTCATGTCCGTTCTTTATTAAATAAAATGCAAGAAATAGGCTGGATAAATTGGCAAGCAGAAGTAGGTAGAGGCAAAAAGTCCACATTGAGTTTTCAATCTAATGCGCAGGAAATTCAACAAAATCGAGCTGAGCGATTAATAAAAGAGAACGATATTGAAAAGCTTGTTGCACTAATGGGTGACAAAGACTCTGTGCGCCAAATGGTGCTCTCTCAAATTGAAAAAAGTTTTCATCCTGGTCAACAGTTGCTTCGTATTATTTACTATCGTCCTTTTAGAAATTTATTGCCAGGAACGCCTTTAAGGCGATCTGAATTACATTTAATGAGTCAAATATTTAATTCTCTGGTGTATTTAAAAGAGGAAAATGGGGAAGTTGAAGCAGAATTAGCTCACCATTGGCAAATGATCACAGAGCAACATTGGCGATTTTATTTACGCCCTTCTATCTACTTTCATCATGGTCGCGAGCTTACTTTTGAAGATATCAGCACTTCCTTAATGCGTATGAAGCACTGTAATCCACTTTATGCACATATAGAACGTATTTCCTCACCTCAACCTTATGTGCTTGATATTTTCTTAAACGAAGCGGATAAACAATTTGCTACATTATTAGGGAGCCCTCAAGCCGTTATTTTGCCACAAGAATGGGCATCACTCTCAGACTTTGCACAGCACCCAATAGGAACAGGTGCTTATCAAATCATGGCTAATGATCAGCATAAACTGCAAATCAAAGCCTTTAGTCGCTATTTTGGGTTACGAGCATTATTAGATGAAATTGATATATGGGTTGTACCTGAACTGAATAAAAAAATGGTCTGTTCAACCATTCATTTAACAGATGATGATACAAACAAAGATTCACTGGAAAGTCGTAAAGAGGAAGGATGTTATTTTTTACTTTACGATAGTCGCTCAGCACAATGTCAGCAAATAGAAATAAGAGAGTGGTTAAGCAGTGTATTAACTCCAGTTAATATGCTGACACATTGCGATCCTTTCTATCAACGCCATTGGTCTCCTGCTTATGGTTTACTACTTCATTGGCATCACAGTAAATTAATACGTCAACATCCCAAACCTGCATCATTAACCAAACTGACTGTCACACTCTATAAAGAGCATCATGAATACAGCACTATCGCTGAACTCATCAAAAATATTTTATCTCAGTATGGTATTGAGCTCACCATTCAAGTTCTTGATTACGAACAATGGTATTACGGCCAGGCAGAAAGTGATATCTGGTTAGCAACGGTAAATTTCTATAAACCTTTAGAATTTTCTATTTTCGCTACTCTTTATGAATTACCTCTTTTTCATCACTGTTTAGGGCGTTCATTTACACACGAGCTCTCTTTATGGCATCAAAAAAAGCTACCACTAGAAGAGTGGTGTCGTCAGTTAACACACAATATTTGGCTTTATCCTTTATTCCACCATTTACTTGAGTTACAAGGACAAAGAACCATACGTGGTGTCAAAATGAATACTTTTGGTTGGTTTGATTTCAAATCAGCATGGTTCACACCCGATATTGAGCCACAGTAACCAGAATAAGAGATAACGAACTTTTTCATCGTCATGATTGTGACGATTTAAGTTAATTCACAGAAAACTTGAAAGTTATAAACACCCACATAAATGCTTAGGGGATTTATTCACTTTTTCTGTGGATATCTATGTGAAAAAGAGTGAGATAATCAGGGTATAGTTTTTATATCATAAAAAAGACTGTTGATATAAATTTTAAAATATCACTTATAATTCAAATTAGTAGCTAGTTTTTAATGCCTATTTCAGCGATTAGATAAAACAATTAAAAGACTCACCGCCTTAAATCGTACAAAAAACAATCACAGGATGTTTTATCCACAGGTTATGCCGATTAGTTAGACAAAATAGGATAATTTTGAGGAATATCTGCAAAAGTCAAGGCTGTAAATCAGAACAGTGATCTCACTTTCTGTGAGTTATCCCATAAAGCTGTGGATAACCTAGTGTAAAAGCCTGTTTATGATTTCAGGATAACCGTGCACAACTTGATATTATAAATTTCAATTGAAGGATTAACTCAAAAAAATGATGATATATCATGCTATTATGATTTAAATAAAATAAAGTGAAATACATTATCAACAACCTTTTTTTTCTGTCTATTTTTTAAACAAGAAGATGATAACTATGTTTACGCCACCTGTAGCACCTGAAAATGAGCAAGTTTTATTTGAGCGGGCAAAAGCCCTAGCAGGTTATACATTTGGTGAACTTGCTGCTTTTGCACAATTGCCTATTCCTGCCAACCTAAAAAGAGATAAAGGCTGGGTAGGAATGTTGTTAGAATATTATTTAGGTGCAAGTGCAGGCAGTAAACCCGAACAAGATTTCAGTGAATTGGGTATTGAACTTAAAACAATCCCGATTGACAGACTAGGTATGCCTTTAGAAACCACCTTTGTCTGTGTTGCTGCATTAACAGGTAATAGTGGTATTACATGGGAAAACAGCCATGTAAAACGTAAGCTCTCTAGAGTCTTATGGGTTCCTGTTGAAGGTGAAAGGGAAATACCATTAGCACAACGTCGTGTCGCTTCTCCGTTACTTTGGAGCCCTAATAGTCTGGAAGAAGAACTCTTACGCCATGATTGGGAAGAGTTAATGGATATGATTGTGCTGGGTAAAGTAGAAAGTATTACTGCACGCCACGGACAAGTGTTACAAATCCGTCCAAAAGCCGCAAACAGTAAAGCATTAACAGAAGCTATTGGTGAAGATGGAAAACGTATTATGACCTTACCCAGAGGCTTCTATTTGAAAAAGAATTTTACCGCCCCGCTGCTGGCACGGTATTTTCAGCTTTGATTTCGTTATAAATCGCTCGCAATAAATAACCCTGTGTCATTCTTTTAAATCACACAGGGTATTGATAAATAACTTTTTATTTTATTGATTAACGATAAACAATACCGCCATCAGTTAAAATTGCTTGGCCTGTAATATAGTCAGAATCATCACTTGATAAGAAAACAACGAGGGCAGCAACATCATCAGGGGTTTGAGCACGACCCAATGCAATACCTTCAACATATTTCTTATAGGTTTCGCCTTTTGGTGCTCCAGTTATCTCAGCAAATCGCTCATCAATTTCAACCCACATATCTGTGCCTACAATACCTGGGCAGTAAGCATTTACAGTAATACCAGCACTAGCATACTCTTTTGCTGCGGCTTGTGTCAGCGCACGTACAGCAAACTTAGTTGCGGAATAAACACCTAACATTGCAAAGCCATCGTGTCCTGCAATAGAAGAAGCATTAATAATTTTACCTTTATGACCTAATGCTTTAAATTTCTCTGATGCTGCTTGGATCCCCCACATGGTGCCATTTACGTTAATTTTGAAGATCCTATCCATATCTTCAGGTGTTACGTCAGCCAGAGGCTTAACTTGGGCAATACCTGCGTTATTGATCATCACATCAAAGCCACCTAATGCCTTTTCAGCATGTTCAACAGCAGCAAAAACTTCATCACGATGACTAATATCTGCAGCAAAAATTGTTGTTTTACGTCCGAGAGCTTCAATTTCTTTTGCAACATCCGCTAACTTATCTGCTTTCAAGTCAACCAGAGCAATATCAGCACCTTCTTTTGCTAAACGCAATGCAATGCCACGGCCAATTCCCTGAGCAGCGCCTGTAACTAAAATTACTTTACCATTCAAAGCCATTGTCTTTCTCCTGAATATTTACAGATGAAAAAGCTCTTCTAAAAAAGAACTTTGTTAATAGATTAACAGTAGCAATTAAACAGGCGGGTGACAAAATAACGATCATTCGCTAGTAAACTCAATAATAGCGATCAAACACTCTGTAAATAATTATCATTTAGAATAAGTGCTCGATAAATGATAAAATAAGCACTAAAAAGAGCAGAAAAGGCATTTGAGAAGTAAGTTTATTTATTAGCAAAAAATGCTTAACTTATTCATAGATAGAAGAAAAATAGAAATAGAAATAGAAAAAGCGATACCTACAAGATATCGCTTTATCTTTATTTTCTGGGGTTAACAGAAATTATTTTTTTGTTGCTTGCAGATATAACATATCAAGTGCAATTGTAGCTCCAGCAAGTGCTGTAATATCAGATTGATCATAAGCTGGAGAGACTTCAACTAAATCCATACCGACGATATTTAACGGTTGTAATGCACGTAAGATCTTCAGTGCTTTATCGGTTGTTAAGCCACCGACGACTGGTGTTCCTGTTCCAGGTGCAAATGCAGGATCAAGACAATCAATATCAAAAGTCAGGTAAACAGGTAAATCACCCACGATTCCTTTGATCTGATCGACAAGATCAGTCACACCACGATCGTTAACTTGTGCAGCATCTAACACGGTAAAGCCGTTATCACTGTCATGCTCGGTACGAATACCAATTTGAACAGAATGATTAGGATCGATTAATCCTTCATTAGGTGCATGGAAGAACATGGTACCGTGATCAAATTTACTGCCATTACCATAAGTATCTGTATGCGCATCAAAATGGACTAATGCCATTTTGCCAAAATGTTTAGCATGAGCACGTAGTAAAGGTAATGTGACAAAGTGGTCACCACCAAAGGTTAAACATTTTTTACCTGCGGCTAATAGCTTCTCTGTATGAGCTTGTAGTTTATCGCTCATATCTTGTGCATCACCGAAATTAAAAACTAAGTCACCACAATCGACAACGTTTAAGCGCTCACGCATATCAAAATCCCAAGGCCAGCGGTTTCCTTCCCACGCTAAATTGGTTGAGATTTGGCGGATAGCGCCTGGTCCATGACGAGTCCCCGCACGACCCGATGTTGCCATATCGAAAGGTACACCCGTAATAACCCAATCCGCATCACTACTATAAGGCTGAAAATTCAGTGGAAAACGTAAAAAACCAAATGCATTAGAGATCAATGAATTATCAGTCTCATTACCTAACGTACTATTTTTCATGCTATTACCTCTGTCACTTATTTTAAATAAGTAACATACAAATCAATATGATAGATAAAGAGTGATGTTTAATAACATCACTCCTGCATTGGAAAATTAAGAATTACTCTTCTTCTTCCAGATACGTATAACCGTATAAGCCACTTTCAAATTCAGTCAGGAATTGTTCTTGCAACGCTTCATCTAACTGTGCATTTTTTACTTGGGTACGGAAACGATCTAACAACACCGTTGGATTTAACTTAACGTACTGAAGCATATCGGCAACGGTATCGCCCTCTTCGCTTTGGACGTAAGTAAGATTACCTTTTTCATCAAGATAAACGTCAACAGCAGCAGTATCACCAAATAAATTATGCATATTGCCTAAAATTTCCTGATAAGCCCCAACCATAAAGAAGCCAATCATAGGCGGGTATTCAGGATCATAAGCTGGCATAGGCATCGTTGTTTCAACGCCATCACCATCAACATAATGGTCAATAATACCATCTGAGTCACACGTAATATCGAGTAGTACCGCACGACGATCCAGTGGTTTATCTAACCCTTCAATCGGTAATACAGGAAATAATTGATCAATACCCCATGCATCAGGCAAAGATTGGAATAATGAGAAGTTAACATAGAACTTATCTGACATACGTTCTTGTAACTCATCGATAATCGGGCGATGAGCACGATTACTTGGATCTAAATCATATTGGATACGACGACAGATATTTAAATATAACTCTTCTGCCCATGCACGCTCTGTCAGGCTTAACATGCCATGAACATATTGAGTATGCACATCATGCAAGTCTAATTGGCTATCATGCAACCATTCACGTAATGAACGACTATGCCCTTTGGTTTGCATCTCTTCCCATGTTTCCCAAAGGCTAGCGATTGGTCTCGCTGCATCTTCCTCCGGTGGCGTAATCGCGGTAAATTCATTACGCTCAACACCAATGACATTAGAAATCAATACGGTATGATGTGCAGTTAACGCACGGCCTGATTCGGTAATTACGGTTGGATGTGGTAAATCATTTTCATCACACGCATCACCAATTGCCCAAATAACATTATTTGCATATTCATTAAGGCCATAGTTAACCGAGCAATCAGATTGTGAACGAGTGCCTTCATAGTCCACACCTAGCCCGCCACCCACATCAAAATATTGAATATTCACGCCTAATTTGTGCAACTCAACATAGAAACGAGCAGACTCACGAACACCGGTTGCGATATCACGGATATTCGCCATCTGAGAGCCTAAATGGAAATGCAGTAATTGCAGACTCTCTAAGCGATCAGCTTGACGTAACATATCAATTAATTGCAGAACTTGTGTCGCAGCTAAACCAAATTTTGATTTTTCACCACCACTTGCCTGCCATTTGCCTGATCCTTGAGAAGCAAGACGAGCGCGAACGCCTAAACGAGGAATAACCTCTAAACGTTCAGCTTCTTCAAGTACCATTTTTATCTCAGACATTTTCTCAATCACTAAGAAAACTTTATGCCCAAGCTTTTCGCCTGTGAGTGCTAAGCGAATATACTCACGATCTTTATAACCATTACACACAATCACAGAGCTTGTCATATTGGCATGAGCAAGCACGGCCATTAATTCAGCTTTAGAACCAGCTTCTAAACCTAAAGGCTCTCCTGCATTGACTAATGACTCAATAACACGGCGTTGTTGGTTAACTTTGATTGGGTAAACTAAAAAATAGTCACCTTTATAACCATAAGATTCACGCGCACGATGAAACGCCGCATTAATCGAACGTAAGCGATGCTGTAGAATTTGAGGAAAACAAAAAAGTGCAGGTAAGCGCAGATGTGATTGCTCTTCTTGAACCCGTTTAACCAATTCAGTTAAATCAAAAGTGGCATCAGGAACATCAGGATTAGGGCAAACGCTAATATTTCCCCGATTGTTCGCTAAATAGTAACCGCCACCCCAATATGCAATATTATAGGTCTGCTGCATCTTACGAGCGATGTTATCATTCATGACATTCTCCTTAGGGAGTATGAGTTTATACCTTGCCTGTCACTATAGTAGTCAATAATTTATTGAAAATCTGAAACGACTGATAAATAACAGTTAGAAGTAATGACTCACTATATATTTTTATATGATTATCCAGCTATTCGCCGGACATAATAGTAGAAAGTTCTTGAGTTAACCTATAACGAGTTAACACAATCACCTATTGGCAAGTAACAGACAACTTCGCTCTAAAGATAAAGAGCTCAGAGAGGAAATCACTCTAGATATACTACGTGTATAGTATTGACGAGTGCTGTTTTGGTTTTTGAAAAGACTAACCTGTAGACAATGGATCATTACCCATTCACTCCACACATGGCTTAAACCTATAAGCCATTTCCCTAACAGAGAAACAGAATTAGAAATTCTGCGGTTTACACTGTGTTCAGATTTCACAGTAACCGCGAGTTTATACCTGTAGTTAACATAAAATGCAAAAGCAAAATGCACAAAAACCTTTTTTTTCTTATTTTCGATCTTTTATCATCAGAAAATAGCACACAATAAAAAACAAGATTAACTGTTTGATTCTATTTTATCCCTATATTTGATTAAAAAAAGCTGGAATTAAAGAGAGAAGAGTCATAAAATAGACGTCTAGATGTTAAAACATCCATCCTTAAACCGTTTGTATTAAGGTAACGAGATATAATGACTACACACCTATTTACTTCTGAATCAGTCTCAGAAGGTCATCCAGATAAAATTGCAGATCAAATTTCTGATGCTGTTCTGGATGCAATTTTAGAACAAGATCCAAAAGCACGCGTTGCCTGCGAAACTTACGTTAAGACAGGCATGGTTATGGTAGGCGGAGAAATTACCACCAAAGCTTGGGTCGATATCGAAGAAATTACACGTAATACCGTTCGTGAAATCGGTTATACCAGTTCCGATATGGGCTTTGATGCTAATTCCTGCGCAGTTATCAGTGCGATTGGTAAACAATCACCAGATATCAACCAAGGTGTTGACCGAGCTGATCCTTTAGAACAAGGTGCTGGTGACCAAGGTTTAATGTTTGGTTATGCAACAAATGAAACTGACGTATTAATGCCAGCACCAATTACTTATGCTCACCGCTTAGTTCAGCGTCAAGCACAAGTACGTAAAAGTGGCACTTTACCTTGGTTACGCCCTGATGCGAAAAGCCAAGTTACCCTCCAATACGACAACAATAAAGTTGTTGGTATTGATGCGGTTGTATTATCAACTCAGCATTCTGAAGATATTTCACAAAAAGACCTGCATGAAGCGGTGATGGAAGAGATCATTAAACCTGTTCTGCCAGCAGAATGGTTAAATGAGCAAACTAAATACTTCATCAACCCAACGGGTCGTTTTGTTATCGGTGGCCCAATGGGTGACTGTGGTTTAACAGGTCGTAAAATCATTGTCGATACTTACGGCGGTATGGCCCGTCACGGTGGTGGTGCTTTCTCTGGTAAAGATCCATCGAAAGTAGACCGTTCAGCAGCTTATGCAGCACGTTACGTTGCTAAAAATATCGTTGCTGCTGGTTTAGCAGATCGTTGTGAAATTCAAGTTTCTTATGCAATCGGTGTGGCAGAGCCAACATCAATTATGGTAGAAACATTTGGTACTGAAAAAGTCCCAACAGCACAACTTATTCTGTTAGTACGTGAATTCTTTGATTTACGTCCTTATGGATTAATTCAAATGCTAGATTTACTGCACCCAATCTACCAAAAAACAGCGGCTTATGGCCATTTTGGTCGCCCTGAATTCCCTTGGGAAGCAACAGATAAAGCAGAAATCTTACGTGAAGCTGCGGGTTTAAAATAATCCTCTGCTATTAACATCACGCTATTGACTATTTGATAAAACCACATCTTTTGAGATGTGGTTTTTTATTGTTCTTCATTTTATTTCTAAATCTATAAAAAAAACCCCGCAATCAACACGGGGATCTCAAAAGGAGAAAACGAGAACATAGACTTATAATGAAATGATTTTCTATAACAAGTTAGTTAGGATAATTAATCCACTCACCTCCATTTAACTTGATATAAGACTGACCTTGATAATCAACCACAATGGTAGCTTGGTTTTCTGCAACATTGGCTGTTTGAGGTAATCCGCTGGCTAATGCATTCCAATCGATAGAAGATTGATTAAAAACATCACCATTCACATTACGAGAGATAAATTCAGACAAGGCCAAATAGCTACTTGGCTCTTCAACAATCACAGGTGGATAAAATTGTGCTCTATCTTTGATCCCTGTAAAACGAATACCGACAGGTACTGTGGTAATACTTTGACTAGGAATGTCTCTTAAACCTGACATCTGTGTTTTATCACCTAGTAAAGCGGCGCCATGTTCCGGCACAATGACTACCATCACTTTTCTTCCTTTTTTATCTAACTCATTCATAAAGTTATCTAAACTGTCTAATAAAGTGCTGGCTCGCTTACCGTAATCAGCGGTGTTATTTTCCCCTACAAAACGATTACCATCATGTAATGACACTAAATTCACAAACGTCACACTACGACTCTCATTTGATTGTTCACGTCCTTGCAACCAACGCATCAACGTCTCTTTGTCGTTATAAATTTTAGTGCCGTCAAAGGCCGTTATTTGATGAGAAAGATTCTCTTGATCTTGTAAGGCGATATTAAGATTACCAAGTTGCTGAACTTCTTGAAGATAATTGCCAAACTTCCCGTTATGATCGAGCACCAATTTCTTTGCAAAACCTAACGAAGATAAATTGTCCATTAACAAGCATTGTGTATCGGTCGGATCATATAAATCAGAATGGTGAGTTTGACCACAACTAGCACGTAATAATCTTAGTGATGCAGGGCCACTATAAGAAGATACGGTATTAAAGTGACTAAATAGCACATCAAAATTTCCCCAAATAGGATGCTCTTGTAGCCCTACAGCTGCGGCATCCGCTGTTGAAAGTGAACAAATATTAATAATTAAGATATCAAAAGGTTGAGCATCTGCAGACAACTGCACTGGGAATGGCGTTATACGTTTTTTCTCATAGCTATAAAATTGAGTTAACCAATCATCTAATACTTTATTATTAAACTGATGTTTTTGGGGAGGATAAAGTGTTCCCATTACTGTTTGTTCTACAGGTTTCGTAATAACTTCAGGCGCTACAGGCGTCACAGCTGGAGATCCAACAGTTGCGGGTAACACTTCAATTTCACTGGCTCTTTCACTACTTATCTCATTATTGACACTATTTTCTTGGGTAAAGCTATTGGCTGAAACAGCAGGTACCATACCTTGCGAAAAATGGGTAAACCCTCCAATATTTAACCAAAGGACCCCCGCAATGATAAAGACAGAAACCCTTACCCACTGCTCAATAAACAGGTAAGCCACCAGCAAAATAAAGGCAACACCGATCATTTTAATGTTGATAAAATTAACTGATAATTCAACAAGATAATCAAACGAAAACTGTTTAAGTTGCCCACCTTGCGCTAATACCGTTGAAAAGCTGGGCAACCATGTATCATGATAAAATAAAATGGCTCCGATAGGGATAGCAATCCAATTGCGCATTTTATGCCAAATGTTTTTAGGTAATGGAAACAATAAAAATGCGAGGAAAAGTAGATTACTAAAAGCATCAAAATTTAAATAACCATACCAAAGTAAAACAAACTTTAGTAAAAAATAGAAATTCCATGCTCCCAACCCATGCCAGTAATGTAAAAAATCGAATTGGGTTGAATTAGACTTGTTCATTTTGATTTCCTACTTATTAGTATAAATAAATCCAACTCGACAGTTATATGATGATTCATATCTGTCTTTTTATTACTTCTGATATTAAATTAACTACTAAATAAAGATATAAGAGAATATTTATTTAACCACTTAGTAAAAACCCTTAAATAAAAAAAACAAAAAAGAAATTAACCAGACGGATACTGGCCTCTTATATAAAAATAAAGATAATAATAAAAACCAACTTATTTAAGTCGGTATTAAAAGAAAATACTCAAGCTTCTATTTATATAATAGCCACTATTTTTAAAAATGGTGCATTATTTTCATTAATTAATAAAACACAGAGTTATCTTATTTTTATATTTCTAAACAAAAACAAAATAAACAACAGATAAATAACAATTAATAACAATTTAAAAACACCAACTACGATAAATAAATAATTCACTTAATATAAAAACATAAATAATCAAAAAGTGACTATCTAATAATAACTTTTTGATTAAAAATGATTAAGATCAATATACAATAATGAACATCATAATTAAATAATTTAATATATTGTTATAAACAGGCAATTTACAATTCTTTTTCTTTGCCTTATTTTGCAGTTAAACTCATTTGTTCATTATTTGAAAAGTCAATTATTAAAAAAACAAAATATAAATTAAAAAGAAAAACCAATAACCACCCATTACATAAAAAAGATAATAAATATCTATTTTATGTATTTTTACGTAATTGAAATAATTATTTTTAAAGCATATTCTAAAATGGAAGTTTTAAATAATTAGTAAACAAGATTAATTAAACATTCTTTTGCCGGGAATTTAATCCTGGAAAGGATTTATTTTGTTTTTATCTAGAGGTTATTAATATGAAAAATGAAACTTTTATTAACTCAAATATAAAAATAGAAAAAAATAATCTAAATAAGGACATCGATAAATTAAAAAAATTATTTTCATTAAATAACTATCACTATCAGGATATTAATAAAGAAGAAGAAAATAGTGTGCTTATTTATCGATGGCCATTACTCAATGCATTTCATTACATGACTAAATGAGGCTAACTATGCCACTTATTGTATTAAAAGGGATACGAGGCGGAGTGGGTACAACATCCACTGCAATTGCTCTTGCTCGGCAATTTAACCAACAAAATAAAAAAGTGCTTATTATTGATAATTGCACTGAAAGTATTTTGTCTTTTTATTTCCCTGCACAGCAAGAAATGACCACATTAAGTCAGGCATTATTGGCACAAACCCCTATAGAGGAGTGTCTTTTTAGCTATCGATCACACTATCAAGTTTTACCCTTTGGTTTGGTTAACACGAAGGATAATTTACTCTTACAGTTATCATTTTCAGCAAAACAGCATTTCAATCACTTTTTATCATCCTTTATTCAACTGCATCCAGACGCCATTATTTTAATGGACTTGCAACATACACAAGATACGTTATTTACCCCTTGGATAGAAAAAGCAGCTATTTTTTTCACTGTTGCAATGGCTGAAAGCAACTGCCATATCCGCCTAAATCAACATGAATTTAGTAAAAATGAGTACATACTCATTAATCAATTTCGAGCAACTAGCCAAGTTCACCAAGATTTTTATCAATTTTGGCAAACTACTTCTTTTCCCTTATGCCCAATGGTTCTTCATCGAGATGAGGCGTCATTAGAAGCCTGTGCCTCACGTTTACCTTTATATGATTATCGAGCCAATTGCATGTTAGTTGAAGAAATTACACAACTAACCCAATGGTGTATTCCGTTATTAGAGAGGAAAGAAGGACAGCCATAATGCCATCATCTTTCGATGCCAAGCAAAAAACAGAAAAGAATGTGCCACAACACATTCTTATTCGTTATTACAAATTCTATCGCCATAACGGAGCCTCTCGTAGTGCAGCCATTGTTAACGAGCTATTTATCGGCATTATGTGGATTTTTTTACGGATGGAATCACCTTTTTGGCGAAAAATAGCTAGAAAACAGCGTGAGTTATTTCCTCATATTAACCCTCGTTGCCCTAAAATTTTCGATCCCTTACGCTATTTATTACAAAGTATTTGGCTAACATGTCATTACATTGGATATTTATTGGTAAAGAAACCAACTCAGTTTATTTCCCATATTCGAAATCTATACAAAAAATTCTTTGTTCAGGTTTCACCTATTGCAATTGAAATCATTCAACACAAGAAAAAAAACACCCCCATTTGGCAATATCTGCTTTACTCTGCCATTGCTGTTTTAGCTATTTTCTTTATTTTACTGAGTATTACCCAACCATTTGATCTCACTTTCCAATTTGTTTTTGTCATTGTTCTTTGGTTAGTAGCTTTAGCGATCCGTGAGATCCCTGGTCGCTTTGCCTCCATTGCCATGATTATGTTGGCACTCACCATTGCATGTCGATATATCTGGTGGCGTTATCAATCTACGCTGTATTGGGTTGATAATTTTAGTCTTTTTTGCGGTTTACTGCTGTTACTTGCTGAAACTTACGCATGGTGTGTGCTATTTCTCAGCTTTATGCAATGTATTTGGCCACTGCATAGAAACCCTGTTTCTATGCCTGAAGATATTACAAAATGGCAAAGTGTCGATATTTTTATCCCCACCTATAACGAAGATCTGCAAGTGGTTAAACCCACTATTTATGCCAGCTTAAATTTAGATTGGCCTAAAGATAAACTCTCTATTTATCTACTTGATGATGGTAATCGCCCTGAATTTAAAGCATTTGCACAAGAAGTGGGTATTCGTTATATCGCACGTGAAAAACATGACTTTGCCAAAGCAGGTAATATCAATCATGCATTAACACACGCAACAGGTGAGTTTGTCGCTATCTTTGACTGTGACCATATTCCAACACGTTCATTTTTACAATTTACGATGGGTTGGTTTTTAAAAGACGAAAAAATGGCATTAGTACAAACACCTCACCATTTTTTCTCACCCGATCCATTTGAACGTAACTTAGGCAATTTCCGTGAAACACCAAATGAAGGCACACTATTTTATGGTTTAGTTCAAGATGGAAATGATACTTGGAATGCGGCATTTTTCTGTGGCTCTTGCGCAGTTATACGCCGCACAGCACTAGATGAAATTGGCGGTATTGCTGTTGAAACTGTCACCGAAGATGCGCATACCTCATTACGTTTACATCGCCATGGTTGGCGATCTGCCTATATCCGTATACCACAAGCTGCTGGGCTAGCAACTGAATCATTATCAGCACATATAGGGCAACGTATTCGATGGGCAAAAGGTATGGTACAAATATTTCGCCTCGATAATCCTCTATTCGGTAAAGGACTGAGCATTCCTCAACGCCTCTGTTATTTAAATGCCATGTTGCATTTTTTCTCAGGCATTCCTCGTATGATTTTCTTATTAGCCCCTCTGACATTTCTTATTTTTCACGCCTATATCATTTATGCGCCTGCTATCGCTATCGCCTTATACGTTGTGCCATATTTGATCCACATATCTCTGGCAAGTGCGAAATTACAAGGTGCTTATCGCCACTCATTTTGGGGTGAGGTCTATGAAACAATTTTAGCGTGGTACACCACTAGACCTGTATTAAGCACACTATTTTCCCCATATAAAGGCAAATTCAACGTCACTGAAAAAGGCGGAGTGATGGAAGAAGGGTTTGTTGATTGGAATATTAACCGCCCTTACTTAATCTTTTTCAATCTCAATTTATTGGGCATTTTATTTGCTTTTTGGCGTATAGCAACTGGCGATCCTGACGAAGTTTGGGCGGCTGTCATGTGTTTATTATGGGTTTGCTATAACCTTGTCTTACTAGGTGTTGCAATTGCCGTTTCTGTTGAAACCAAACAACAACGCCGTTTCCCTCGCGTTAGAGTCAAGGTTCCGGCTATGTTGTTGTTAAACAACGGAGCTCTCTACAGATGCTATCTCTATGATTTCTCTGATAATAGCTGCGCTATTTTATTGCCTGATAATGTCACTCTCTCTTTACCTCAAAATGAAAATATCACGCTACTGTTGAGCCAAAATCAGCGAGAGCATGCTTTTAAAGCCAATATTTCACGTATAGATGGACAAATTATTGGGTTGCAACTACTTGAAATGACCACGCAAAAAGCCATTGATTTTACAGCTTGTACCTTTGATAGAGCTGATACTTGGGCTGATTGGCAACACGATCTTCCTGTAGATAAACCTTTAAATAGTCTAAAAAATATTATTTTCATCAGCATGCAAGGCTATAACACCTTGTTAAAACGAGCACCTTACTTTATTTATGCCACTTTCCGTCTACTTGGCCTCTTTTTGCTGTGGCTTTCATCTTTACTCCCTCAACACGTTAATGTTTCAAAAATATTGCATCAGTCTTAAAGGAAAACTCCGTTTTTTGGGAATTTATTAATAAACAATAAGATCATTGGGTAACAATAATGAAAAAACGTTTTCTCATACTTGCCTTATTTATGCTGACTTCTTCAGTTCATGGAGATGAAACGCAAGAAGTGCAAACGAATACTTCAGTGCCACCGGTCACAATAACTGAAGCAACATCTGAAGTTATTTCTCAAGCAGAGCCAGCAAATACACCATTGTCATCTGGTGATATAACACCTTCTGTACGTCAAAAAATACTAAAATTTGCAAATACAGCCCCTAGCTATGGCGCTATTCATTTAACCGGAGTCAGCCCAGATGGCTATTTAGAATTCGGTGTACGGAGTGATGAATATGTTTCAAAGGCGACCCTAGATTTAGAATTCACTCCTTCGCCGTCGTTACTTCCTGTCGAGTCTCATCTTAATGTCTATTTAAACGATGAAATGATGGGGGTTATTACTCTAAAACCAGAAGATTTAGGTAAGAAAAATCAGATTACCCTACCGATTGATC
The DNA here is from genome assembly GCF_009915245.1 of Proteus sp. G2669. Taxonomy (NCBI): domain Bacteria; kingdom Pseudomonadati; phylum Pseudomonadota; class Gammaproteobacteria; order Enterobacterales; family Morganellaceae; genus Proteus; species Proteus sp. G2669. The sequence goes on from NZ_JAABLX010000050.1 coordinate 421,495, forward strand.
CACTTTTCATTCAAGATTTTAACCATATAAAACTCTCTTTTATTGGTCACTATCGTGAAATTTGTGAAAACCAAGCCAATACTACGCTTTGGCTTGACGTCAGTAAAAGTAGTCAATTAAATCTGACCTTTCAGTCACTCCGTTTAAGTAATGAATTAGCGCATTTTCCTGAGCCATTCTTTGATAGTCGTGATTTCGGTTCAATAACTCTACCGATGGTTTTCAGCCAATCACCTAACCTCACTCAACAAAAAGCGGCTGCAATACTCACCTCTTGGTTTGGTACTCAAGTCGATTGGCGTCAGCAAAATTATCCTGTGTATTACGATGCATTACCAAATCAACACAGTATTGTTTTTGCGACCAATAAACAAAAACCTGAATTTTTAAAACAGCATGCTGATGTTAATGCTCCCACTATCGAGATGCTGACACATCCAACAAATCCTTATATCAAATTACTTCTTATTATGGGACGTGATGATAATGATTTGATCACTGCTGTAAATGGCATCGCTCGTGGGCAAGTTATTTTTAGAGGAAATGTTGTCACTATCAATGAAGTAGAAAAGCTTATCCCTCGCGAGCCTTATGATGCACCAAAATGGGTACAATTAAATAAACCTATTTATTTTAATACGTTACAAGATTATGAAGGTCAACTGCAATCACGGGGATTAAAACCTAATCCGATTACGTTAAATATGACCTTACCACCTGATCTCTTTATGTTTAATAATACGGGATTACAAATGCAATTGCGTTATCGCTATACCGCACCTGCATTTCAAGATAATTCTCGTATGTCTATTTCAGTAAATGACCATTTTATTAAGTCCTATCCTCTCGAAAAAGATAAAAAAGACAATCTTGTCATTGCTTATTTACCGCTTATTCAAGGTTGGATTGAGCATAAAAATTTATTGAATATCCCTGCAGTAAAATTAGGTGAACGTAACCAAATTACATTTGCATTTGATTACACTAATCCAATACCGGGAGGTTCAGCTGACCAGTGTATTACTTATCAACCCGTTCCAAACGCTGTTGCTATTGATGATTTATCCAGTTTTAATTTTACAGGTGATTATCGACATTATATTGCCTTACCTGATTTACGTGTTTACAGCCACGCAGGCTTCCCGTTTAGCCGTTATGCCGACCTTTCTGAAACACTAATTTTTGTCAATCAGCAACCGTCACCGACGCAGTTATCGACTCTTTTGATCTCTACAGGGAATATTGGTGCTCAAACAGGCTACCCAGCGCTTAATGTTTCACTAACTGATTCATTAGAAGAGCTGCAAAAAAGGGATGCCGACCTACTCCTCATTGGGACTATTCCACCCGCATTAAATAATGACAAACAGATGAACGTATTGATTGATAAGGCACGTAGTGAAATTACATTGCCTTCTCGTGAGATCAGTATATTTAGTCATACAAGCTATCAACCGACAGATAAACGTCCTGATAGTCGGATCTCATTGACCTCTAAGGGATCAATGGGCGCCATTATCGGATTCCAATCACCGTTCTTTTCACAACGTAGCGTAGTCGCGCTGTTAGCTGACAGTACCCAAGGTTACAAGCTATTAAATGAAGCTATCAGTGATAGCGGTAAACGTGATGCAATGCATGGCTCCGTGGTATTAGTCAGAGAATCTGGCGTTAATAGCTTACGTGTTGGTGATACATATTACGTAGGTTACTTACCTTGGTGGGAGGAAGTTTGGTATGTCTTTGCTTCTCACCCAATCTGGCTTGGTTTAGCGGCAATCATCGGTATTATTCTTGTCTCTCTTCTTATTTGGCGAGCAATGAAAATAAGAAGCCAACGTCGTTTAGCGGCTAAGGACTAAGGCTATGTGGCATTTTGGTCACTCGCATCGACAATCTATTATTGCTCTCTTTGTGCTGACAGGCTTCTTGCCTGTCACACAAGCCAGTGAAGAAACAACTGAAGCCTTTTTGCAAGAGCAAGTGAGATTAGGGACATCCACAGGAAATGAAGCTTTAGTGGCTCAATCGCTACATCGTTTATCTTTAATTAAACCCAATGATCCTAATATCCTATTAATGCAAATTCAGTTTGCTGTAAAACAGAAAGACAGTGCAAAAACACAACTGTTATTTACTCAATTAGGCACTCAATTTCCACAATCAGAGCAATATCAGCGTGCAATAAAAACGTTATCATTAACAACAGATGAAAATCGGCAAAAACTACAAAGAGCCCAGCTTTATCGCACCGCTGGGCGTTATGATGATGCCTTAACTTTATACGATGAAATCTATCGGGGAATGCCACCTGATGAAACCTTAGCACTAGAGTATATCCAAGTGCTAATGCAATCCTCACACGAGGATAAAATAGAGCGACTCAATCAGGTTTATCGTCAATACTCTCAAAATGCAAAAATAGCGAGTATTTATCAGCAACAAACAACGATGGCAACAACAAGTAGTATGGCAAGCATAAAGCCTAAATCTGATGTTTCGTCATTGCCTCTCGTTACATTGAAGCAAAAAGTACGCCAGCAGCCTGATAATGCTGATATTGTAGGTGCCTTGGGGATACGCTATTCTCGTGCTAATCAACGTGGTGCAGCAATTTATTATCTTTCTCAGGCGTTAAAATTAGCGCCAAATCATGATAATAGTGGTCAATGGCGAACAATGTTGCAGTCTAATCAATATTGGTATTTGCTTTCAAAAGCAGATGATGCCCTATTAAAACAAGATTATGAAACAGCTGAGCGCTATTTCAATCAACTTAATAAATTAAGCCCTTATGAAAGTGAACCTTATCTTGGCTTAGGTGATATCGCTGTCGCATAACGCCAATTGGAGATAGCGGAAAAACATTATTTACAGGCATTAAAATATCAACCCAATCATCCTGCCACTTTACATAGCTTAGCGAAGCTTTATCGCCAACAGTTCCATGAAAAGGCACAACAATTTATTTCCCATTTAACGCCAAGACAATATAAAAATTTAGCGGAAGATTATAGTTATATCATTTCAGGTATCAGACAAGATTTAGCTGCCGATGATGAGCATAAAGAGCAATATCTAAGTGCCATTGAAAAACGCAAGGCGATCGCTAAAGATTATCCTAATGATGTTTGGAATATTTATCGTCTTGCTGATGATTTATTAATGACACAACAAACCACTGTTGCCGAAGAATATTTTAATCAATTAAATCGTCGTCTCCCTAATGACGCATCTCGCCTTTATGCTTATGCGCTATACCTGAACAAAACAGGCCGAGAAACACAGGCTCTTGATACGCTAAAAATGATCCCTTTATCTCAACGTAGTGAAAGTATGAAAGCGTTAGATAGCCGATTACGTTCTGGTGAAATATTTGCACATGCTGAGTCTCTACGTGCAAAAGGACAAGAACAACAAGCCGTTGATTATCTTTTTGCTCATATTCCACCAGAGCAAAAAATACAGACTTATTTACTATTAGCCAATTGGGCTGAAGAACGAAATAACCTTGAACAAGCCTTAAGTTATTATCATACCGCACTCAATTTAGAGCCCAACAATGAAACTGCATTATTAGGCGCGACCGATATTGCCTTAGAGCAAGGGAAGAAAGCACAGGCAAAATATTATCTTGCTAAAATTGAAACCCTTTCACCCAACCAATTTAATAGCAATTCTCTTAGGCGCGTTGCTAATGCAGAAAAAGAGGTGGGTAATACAGAAAAAGCACAACATTACTTTGCGTATTTAACGCAACAAATCGAAAAAGAGCCGGATAGTGCTGATGCATTAGTGTTACGCGATATTGCACGTTTTCAGCGTGATGGACAACACCGTCAACAAGCCCACTATTATTATCAACAAGCCATGATCAAAGACGGAATAACAGATAGATTGCCCAACGATAATATTGAATACACCACATTAATGCGTAATGACGAAAAAGATAATTGGTTATCTCGAAGCTTACGTGCCGATGCAGAATCACTCTATCGCCAGCAAGAATGGCGTTTTACACTGGAACATGATTATTGGGGCTCTAGTGGAAGTGAAGGCTATTCAAAATTACGTGCTCACACTACGATGTTACAACTTGATCATCCTGTTTATGATGGCCGTTTTTTTTGGCGGGCAGATTTAGTCAATCTCAACAGTGGTAAACTTGGCACATCACCTTATGACTCTAAATTTGGAACTTGTTACCGTACAGGCTGCTTTCCTCTAGAGCAAAAAGCCTTCGGTGTCAGTCCTGCAATTGGTTGGGAAAATGAACAATGGCAGTGGGATCTGGGTACAACACCATTAGGTTTTGAAGTGACAGACTGGGTTGGTAAAATTGCCTATAGTCATGATCTTTTTAATGTTGGTTGGACACTTGATATTCATCGTCGCCCGGTTAATAGCTCTTTACTTGCTTTTGGTGGGCAAAGAGATATTTGGACAAACCAAACGTGGGGGGGGGTAAGAAGAACCGGTATCCGTTTGAGTGGAAGTTATGATCTTGGTGGAAAAGACGGTTATTGGGGGGAGGTTTCTGTTGATAAACTCACTGGTAAAAACGTTGAAGATAATAGTAGTATCCGAGGTATGGGCGGCTACTATTACAAAGTTATCAATGAAAATAATCGTCGGGTTTCCGTAGGATTAAGTTCGATGCTTTGGCATTACGATAAAGATTTAAGTGGCTATACCTTAGGCCAAGGTGGTTATTATAGCCCTCAAAAATATGTTTCTTTGGGAATACCGATTAATTATCGTGAACGCACTGAAAACTGGTCTTGGGAATTATCAGGTTCTGTTTCTTGGTCCTACTCCCAAACTGATGACAGAAAACGCTATCCCTTACAAAATCTCGTCTCCGTCGATAAGTTTAATCGCTATATGAATGAACTTAGCCCCGAAGATCGAGAAGAAATGATGAAACTTTATTATCAAGAGCGCAATGCGGTTGATGAAGGTGACTCAGGTACTGGCGTTGGTTATACCGCAAGAGCATTAGTTGAACATCGCATTACACCGCATTGGTTTATCGGTGCAGCTATCGATATTCAACAAGCTAAAAACTATACCCCTAGCCATGCATTAATGTATTTACGTTATTCTTTTGATGGCTGGAACGGAGATTTAGATTTACCACCGAATCCGCTGATCCCTTACGCTGACTTTAAATAATGTTCAACTCGTCAGACACAAACGGGAAGCCTAGAGCTTCCCGTTTAATATTTCCACAAATATAGACAGATTACATTACCATTACGGTGCTTTACGCAAAAAACCGACTAACAACCAACCAGTAATCATGGCAAGAACAAATAAAATACCTTGATAAAATCCCGCACCCGCTAATACCAAACCTGGGCCTGGGCAAATCCCAGCTAATCCCCAGCCAATCCCAAATAACACACTTCCCAATACGAGAGGTTTATCAATAACCTTATTGGTTGGAATATTTAAAGGGCAGGCTAATATGCTTTGTTGTCTACGGCGTGTTAATTGGTAGCCAATAATACTGACAACAAGACCCACCCCCATGATTATCAATAAAGAAGGATCCCAGTTTCCTGTAATATCCAAAAATCCTAAGATTTTTTGCGGGTTACTCATCCCACCCACGATCAACCCTGCACTAAATAGAAGGCCACAAAGAAAAGCAACGAACTTTGTCATTTTATTAGCCTCCTATTACATGACGCTGAATATAAACAGTGATAAAAGCCGTCACCATAAACACTATCACAGCAACTATAGAACGACGCGATAATCGAGCTAATCCACAAATACCATGACCGCTAGTGCAACCATTACCTAAACGTGTACCGGCTCCCACCAGCACACCTGCAATAATCAACATCCAAGGCGATGTTTCAATCACTGGCGCTAAAGGTTTATCAAAAAAATAAAACAGTGTCGGTGCGATTAACATGCCAATTAAGAATGCCCAACGCCAACCATTACCCTGCTGTTTTGTTGATAAAATACCACCTAAAATTCCACTTATTCCTGCGATGCGACCATTAAATAACAATAAAATAGCGGCAGCCGCACCTATCATTAGTCCACCTATTGCCGCACTTAAAGGCGTAAAGTGAACCCAATCTATATTCATAACTTAACCTGCTATAGGACAATAAAGCTGATAAAGCGTATTAAGAAGCACTAATACTTTTTCATCAGCAATAGAATAGAAGATACGTTTCCCATCACGACGAGTATTCACTAATCCTTCATTGCGTAAAACAGTCAGTTGTTGAGAAAGTGTTGGTTGACGTATACCTAAACTTTCTTCTAATTCACTCACACTTTTTTCGCCCTGACTTAATTGACACAATAATAAGAGGCGATCGCCATTCCCTAGCGTCTTAAGCATGCTAGACGCTTCATTAGCCGCCAATTTCATTGCATCTAATAAATCAGGTTGAACTCGTTGTGTCATGGTAAACTCCATAATCAATATACTTTTTAATAATATGTTAATTTATATATTGTGCAAGTTTTCTTTTTATTGCGTGTTTGTATAAGGCGCTATATGCTCTGTAACATGAAAACGGTAAGAGTCCCCATCGCCTTAGTGCAAAGCGTTATGCGAACACTGCGTGAAAAATTGCAGCAGGCTAATCTTTATCTTAATACAAATTACCCAGAACCTACTCTACATTATAATCAGAGAGGAACTATTGCAGGCAGTGCCTATTATGCAAATTGGGAAATCCGTATTAATCCTACATTATTGATTGAAAATAAACAGAATTTTATTGAGGAAGTTATTCCTCATGAACTGGCGCACTTATTAGTTAATCACCATTTCGGTCGCGTAGCACCTCATGGAAAAGAGTGGAAATGGATGATGGAAACAGTATTAGGCGTTTCGGCTAAACGTACCCATCATTTTGATGTTAGTACCGTTAAAGCCAAAACCTTTCGTTATGCTTGCCAATGTGAAGAAGAACATCAGCTTACAATTCGACGTCATAACAAGGTATTACGTGGTGAAACTCAATATCGTTGCCGTCATTGTCAGTCAATTTTGCAATTTAAAGAACACGAACTCGTGTAGATAAAAATAAAGCCGATGTGTTAGTTAAATCACATCGGCTTTATCTTGAAAATGAATATGTAGGATTGTCTTAGGCAAACTCGCTCATCACATGAGATGCAATTTCAAAGTAAATAATAAGACCTGTACCATCAATTAACGTTGCGATAAACGGTGCTGATACAACGGCTGGATCAATCCCTAAACGCTTTAATACCATTGGAATAACAGACGAAACAATTGCACTCCAAACGGTAATGGAAACAAGTGTTAATCCAACAACAATCATCACTTCCATTCCAACGCCTAAGAACCAAGCTCGTACAAAACCTGCGATCCCCATGGTTAACGCAACCATGATAGATGTTGTTATCTCTTTTCTTAAAACAGACCACACGTTGCGTAAGCTAACTTCACCTAACGCCATCGCACGAACAAGCGTTGAGGTAATTTGTGTTCCGCTATTTCCCCCAGTACCAATCAGTAATGGAATAAAGAATGCCAATGAAATAGCGGCTTCTAGTCTATCTTCAAAAGCATGTAATACCGTACTGGTATACGCTTCTGCCACAAACAGCATCAATAACCATACAACACGTTTACGCCATAATGTTACTGGACTGGTTTCTAAATAAGGCTGCTCTAATGGTGACGTTGCCCCTTGCATCTGTGCATCAAGGGTATTTTCATCTTCAATCAATTCCGCAATATCTTGAGGACGTAACACACCCACTAATTTTCCAAAATGCATCACAGGCACACTGTCTAAACCGCTATGGCTAATCAATTGATACACATCATGTCGATTCTGTTCAGGTGATACAGAGAAAAAAGTTTGACGCATAACATCAGACACAAACAGATCATTTGCCGCGGTTAATAATGATTTAACAGGTAAAATTCCATTAAGATAATTATCTTTATCAACAACATAGAGATAGGTTGGAATTAATTCATCTTTTAAATCATTAACCAGTTGGGTTTTTACATTCTCAACTGAATCGGCAACAGAAACCGCAATATAAGACTGACTCATATATGCGCTAACCGTTGTATCATCTTTTAAACGATTGTATTGATCTTGTGTTGAATTATTTTGTGGTGTGTTTAAGGATGCATCTGCAACTAAGACAGCATCCATTTTGTTTTGAGTATTGAAAGTCATTTTTGTGGTTCCCTATTACTGTTTGTGTTTAGCAAATCAGTTCTCCATAGGGGCGAAACCAGAAGCGAGAATGCAAAAGCTATCTACACGTCTCGGTTTTAGCACTATACAACGTATCCGATGAATACTGGAAGTTACATGGAGATATACCTTCGGTCGATATATCCTGTCCTAATCTTGGGCGTCTCTCGACGTCGTCAGATCAGTAACCTGTGTTTGTATAGGAGCCTCGCCTAACGAGATACTGCCATTTTCTTGCGAATGCGGCGCGCATTATAACCACTCACACTATAATGGAAAGCACGATAACGATTTTGTTTAAGTTCTATTGAAAATGACGCCAAGAATATTCATCATACAATTAAATAATATAATTCCATTTGGAACTAATATATAAAAAAGAAATAAACCGCTTCTACGAAAGTGAAAATCGCATAATCAGAGATAATCTGTTTATTAATTGATTATTTAAATGCTAATTTTTGCACTCTTATTTCTTCTGCCTGTAAAAATATCTCTTTTACTGTTTTACCATCTAATGATTGGCACATTTTTCGGGTGATCATATCGCCATTCTTATGACGCCCTGCAATCACTAAATCATTAAAATTAATATCATTAAGGATCGCTAATTCTATTGCTTCATCAAAACGCGCTTGCTCATCGAGGGGGAGAGAATTACGCATTTCAACAATTGACATACGTAATGACTCTACATTAGAGCCATCAAGGGTTTGTTGAGGTTTTTCACAGCCAGATAACATGACACTAAATAAACAAATAACTAACAACTTTTTCATATATCCCCCCTTACCCAATCAATGGTTTAAATAATAGCAGAATGTTTATAAGGAAACTCCACACTGATTAAAATATATTTTTATTAACTCTCCCATTTCAATATTCTTATTATTCTGAATAAATAAAAATGGAGTTTAAATTAAAATAAAGGGGGGTATTTTCCAGATTAATGCCACATTTAATGGGAAGAATAGACATAAAAAACCCCGTTAATAAATTAACAGGGCAAAAAAATAGAAGAATAGAAGGAAAGAGTTTAATAAAAAGCGATTATGCTAGCTCAACATCACCCTTTAAACGGCAACTACACGCTAACACGTAACCTTGCGCAATCTCTTCAGGCGTTAATGTACTGGTGCTAGAAACATCATAATCACCACTAACAATTCTCGTTTTACAACTGCCACAAACACCTGCACGACAAGCAGCAAAAACGGGTACTTTATTCTCTTCCATTGCCGTTAACAAAGTGACACCAACAGGAACTTTAATTTGCGATAATGGATGACGAATAGTCATGGTTAATTGTTCATTTTCATCAACGCAAACGGGTTCATCACCAAAACGTTCCATAAAGATATTCTCAGCAGGTACGCCAAGATTTCTTGCAAAACGTCCTGTATCTTCCATGTAACTATTTGGGCCACAACACATAACAGTGCGACTCGCAATATCAGGTACTAACGCAGCTAATTTTTCTTGAGAAATGCGACCACTAAATATCCCTTTATTGTCAGGTAATTTAGGCATCATAATAAAATTGAGATTATAGGGATACGCATTGGCTAATTCGATCCACTCTTTCTCAAAGATAAACTGGCTTTGTTCACGAATATTAAAAATAACAGTGATATCTGCTTTAGGTTGAGTATTTAGCAACCAGCGTGTCATCGACATCACTGGGGTAACACCACACCCTGCAGCTAACATTAAATAGCGAGCATCTTCTTTTCCTGCACAAGTAAACTCACCTTGGGCATCAGATAACCAAAGATAATCACCAGGTTTTACTTGTGATGTTAACCAACCTGACCCGATACCATTTTCTAAACGGCGGACAGTTAAAGTGACAAAAGGACTTAATCCTGGAGAAGATGAAATGGTATAAGCACGCATTGTTTCATCACTATTATTGATACTAACCAATGCAAATTGGCCTGGTTTGTATGAATAAAAATCGTGATTAATTAAATTTAGTGTCCACACTTCAGGGGTTTCCTGAACAATTGAGTGAACCTGCATACGATTAGGACAAAGGGAACTTGGCATCGTCATGGATATTTATTCCTTACCGAAGCCCGTAGGCTTCGGCAATGATGATGAATTAAACGATTAAGCTGAAAGGATCTCTTTAAGATCTTGTTCTGGTGTAGTAATAGAGCGCATACCGAACTTCTCATTTAAGACCGCCAGCAGATTATCTGTTAAGAACGCAGGTGCTGTAGGGCCGGTATAAATGTTTTTTACGCCTAATGAAAGCAGAGTTAATAAAATAACAATCGCTTTTTGCTCAAACCAAGACAAAATTAAGGACAATGGTAAATCATTGACACCACAACCTAATTTTTCAGCTAGATTAACTGCTAGCATAATCGCAGAGTAAGCATCGTTACACTGACCCACATCAAGTAAGCGTGGTAACCCTTCTAAAGTACCAAAATCTAATTTATTAAAGCGATATTTACCACACGCCAATGTCATAATTAAACAATCTTGTGGTATTTCTCTTGCTAAATCAGTGTAATAACTACGCTCACCACGGCTACCATCACAACCACCAACTAAGAAAACGTGACGTAATTTTTTCTGTGAAACTAAATCAATTACTGTATCAGCCGCATTTAATAGTGTTTCACGACCAAAACCAACCGTAATTAAATGCTCAATTTCGCTATATGGGAAACCTTCTAATGATTGAGCTTGTTCAATCATTTCAGAGAAATCATCACCTGTGATGTGTTTTACACCCGGCCAGCCAACAATACTACGAGTCCAAATACGATCACCGTAATTACCTACATTAGGATCAATAATACAGTTTGATGTCATTAGTACAGGGCCTGGGAATTTCGCAAATTCAATTTGCTGATTCTGCCAACCACTACCATAGTTACCCACTAAGTGTTTGTATTTTTTAAGTTCAGGGTAACCATGAGCAGGTAACATTTCACCATGGGTATAAATGTTGATGCCTTTACCTTCAGTTTGTTCAAGTAGCATTTGTAAATCTTTCAGGTCATGGCCTGAAATTAAAATAGCTTTACCTGCAACAGGACGAACGTTAACAGTAACCGGCGTTGGGTTGCCGTAAGCTTGAGTTTCGCCTTTATCAAGAATAGCCATAATGCGGAAGTTCATTTGGCCAATGCCCATCGCATTTTCTAACAACTCATTCATATCAGCAGGATCAGTACCTAACCACGCCATATAACGATGATATTCTGCATAAATTTCATTGTCATACTGACCTAAAACATGTGCGTGCTCCATATAAGCCGCAGCCCCTTTTAAGCCATACAAGCACAGCATACGTAATCCATGAAGATCATCACCAATCTGTGCTTTATCACCATTTAAGGCAAAAAGCTGGGCTTGTTTTTGTAAACTGTCTAAATCATTTCCAGCTAATTGAATTTCAGCTCTTGGATTAGTGACTTGAATCGCTGCATTTTTTGCTAAGGTACGAGATTTCAGACTTTCACGGAAATAGATAGCTTCTTTCGCATAGCCAACAATACGATCAGAATCAAAATTGACGTTAGTTAACGTAGAGAAAAAAGCGCGAGGCGCAAAGCTGTCTACATCATGATCAATAATATCAACACTACGTGCCGCTAATGCCCAGGCAGAAAGTCCTTCTAATACAGCAACCAGTAAATCTTGAAGATCTGAAGTTTCTGCTGTTTTACCACACATACCTTGCGCATAGGCACAACCATTACCTACAGGCGTTTTCATTGTTTGTTCACATTGCACACAATACATATCGTATTCCTTCTAATATAAGATAACGCTTTATTTTTATAAGTTGCATTTCATATGCAACATAAGAATACGCCATTTTTATCAGAGAGAAAGTGCAATATTGAACAATTTAAATGTTGTTTGATCTAACGCAATTTCTAGTGGATCTTTTAATATCTCTTTTTTTATCTATTGATTTCACATAAGTCTAAAGCCTGTTTTTTAAACAGTTTGCTTAATCGCATTACACCTTTGATGAGAAAATAAGAAAGAATATTGAAGAATAACTGATGGGTATTTTTTGTTTAATCATATAAAGACTGAGAGATGAAACGATTAAGTTAATTCATTTTTGTTAAATCAGTAATATTCATTACTATTTTTTATAGTTAATATCACCTATTGCATCAATAGCTAATCAAATTATTTCATTTGATATATGTTATTAGCACGAGTATTACGAAATGAAACTATAAGTTTAAATGATGCTCACCCCTACATTGGAGATTAAAAATGATTAAATTAAATAATGTTCCATCAGAATTTCGCCCTCTAGAAAGCTACAAAATGCTAATTGGAGGAGAATGGGTAACTAGCACATCGCAAAAAACAACTAAAACCTATAGCCCTGCAACTGGTGAATTATTAAGTGAATACCAATCAGGAAGTGCCGAAGACGTTGATCGTGCAGTCACTGCCGCACGTAAGGCATTCAAAACATGGAGTAAAACATCTCCAGCAGAGCGCCAAGCCCTCTTATTAAAAATTGCAGATCGCTTAGAGCAAGAACAAGAACGTTTTGCTTGGATTGAATCATTAGATAATGGTAAGCCACTCAATGAGTCGAAAAACATAGATTTACCAGCCTCTATTGACCATTTTCGATATTTTGCAGGCGTGATACGCTCTCATACCGATGAAAGTGCCATCCTAGACGAAAATACCATTAGCCTTGTTATTCGTGAACCCATTGGCGTAGTTGGACAAATTATTCCATGGAACTTCCCATTATTAATGGCAGCATGGAAATTGGCGCCAGCAATTGCCGCGGGTGATACTGTCGTAATTAACCCAGCAACACTGACTTCCCTTTCATTATTAGAGCTAGGTCGTATTTTAAATGAAATATTACCAGCTGGTGTAATTAATATTGTTACGGGACGTGGATCTGTTGTAGGACAAGCTATTTTAGAACACCAAGATATTGATAAACTGGCGTTTACAGGTTCTACCAATGTGGGTTATACCGTAGCAGAAGCTGCCGCGAAAAAAATGGTTCCAGCAACACTGGAGTTAGGCGGAAAATCAGCCAATATTGTTTTCCCTGATGCAAACATGAAAAAAGCGGTCAAATATTCAGCATTGGCAATATTAATGAACCAAGGACAAGCTTGTGAATCAGGTTCACGTCTGTTCTTGCACAAAGATATTCATGATGACTTTTTGAAAGCATTAAAAACTGAATTTGAGAGTATTCGTGTCGGTGATCCCCTTGATCCTAATACACAAATGGGCACACAAGTTAGCCAAGATCAAATGGATACTATCTTAGGCTACGTTGAACTCGCAAAAAAAGAAGGTGCTACTGTTTTAACTGGTGGTGAACGTATTACGGGTGAAGGTTACGATGATGGATTCTTTGTTCGCCCTACTATCATCATCAACGCAACTAACCAAATGCGCGTTGCACGAGAAGAAATTTTTGGACCGGTATTATGTGTTATTCCATTCGATAATGAAGATGAAGTGATCGAAATGGCAAATGATTCAGAATATGGACTCGGTGGTGGTGTTTGGACTCAAGATATTAACCGTGCCTTGCGTGTTGCAAAAGCAGTAAGAACTGGTCGTATGTGGGTTAACACTTATCATGAACTCCCCGCTCACGCACCATTTGGGGGTTACAAGAAATCAGGTTTAGGACGTGAAACTCATAAAATGATGTTAGATGCTTATAGCCAAGTGAAAAACATCTTCATCAGTATGAAAGAATAAGATTTCTCTCTTTTCTAAATTCTTATAAATATAATATCTATACTCATCTCTTCGCCTTCTCCCCAGAAGGCTTTTTATTATCTGTAATTTCTCACACTTTAAGTTACCACCATAAAAAAACCGTATGCCAAACTCTAAATGCATACGGTTTTTTGTTGTGTTTTTTTAGCCAATAAGTAAGAACGAGTTACTCTGCTTCGGCTTCTTTTTTGTTCACTGAATGAGTTTCTTTATCTAAATCTAACCCGATATTGTCAGCATTAACATCTTTTATATGATCTTTTGTTAAGCGATAAACTACTGGGCTCAATAAGGCTAATGCAATTAAGTTAGGAATAGCCATCATTGCATTAAGTGTATCGGCTAATAACCATACAAACTCTAATGATTGTGTTGCCCCTACTGGTAATGCAATCAACCATGCAATACGAAATGGCATAATAGCTTTAGGTCCAAAAAGATATTGCACACATTTCTCACCGTAAAAACTCCAACCTAAAATAGTCGTAAATGCAAAGATAGCTAAAGCAATGGCCACAATATAGTTACCACCCGGAATAGCGATAGAGAATGATGCAGCAGTTAATGTCGCTCCACTTTGTCCTGTTAGCCATTGGCCAGTAATAACGATGGTTAATCCCGTAACAGAACAAACGATGATAGTATCAATAAATGTCCCCAACATCGCAATCAAACCTTGCCGAACAGGATTTTGTGTTTTTGCTGTTGCGTGTGCAATAGGCGCACTACCCAATCCCGCTTCGTTAGAGAAAACACCACGAGCTACACCAAAACGGATCGCGGCCCAAACGGCAGCACCAGCAAACCCGCCTTGAGCAGCAACTGGGGTAAATGCTGATTTAACAATAAGGACAATAGCATCAGGAATAGCTGTCACGTTTAGCGCTAAAACAACAATACCAGCACCAAAATAACCGACAGTCATGATAGGAACTAATTTACCCGCAACATCGGCAATACGTTTGATCCCACCAATGAGTACCGCGCCAACTAAGACAACTAACACAATGGCTGTAATAGTAGTTGAAATGCCAAAATTACTTTGTAATACATCTGCGACTGAGTTAGCTTGCACTGTATTACCAATACCGAAACCAGCAAAACTACCAAAAATAGCAAAAACAGTACCTAACCAAACCCAATTTTTACCCAAACCATTTTTGATGTAATACATTGGGCCACCAACATAGTTCCCGTATTTATCAACTTCACGAAAACGTACCGCTAGTACAGCCTCAGAATACTTTGTTGCCATCCCCACTAATGCCGTCATCCACATCCAAAACAAAGCACCGGGGCCACCTAATACAACGGCCGTTGCAACACCAGCTATATTACCTGTTCCGATAGTTGCTGAAAGGGCCGTCATTAGTGCATTAAAGGGCGATATTTGTCCTTCGCCTCTTTTATCATTTTTTTCAAATAGAAGCTTAAATCCTGTACCTAATTTTCGAATAGGTAAGAAACCGAGCCGAAACTGCATAAAAAGACCAATACCTAGAATACCGACAAGCATCGGTACTCCCCACACCACGCCATTTATAGCGCTTAATATATTCGTGATGAAATCCATAAATTACCCTTTCTCGTCCAAAATGTTATATAAATATGTATTTTTTGTTATCAATTACACTAAAGATGAAAAAGTGAAAATATGCTAGAAAAAAAAACGACTAACTCTAAAATTGATTACGTTATGTGAGAAATATCACTTCAATACAAAATTACGCTATCATTATGTTCATTGTTACAATACATAAATCAAAGTTATGCATAACCGTAAATCTATCCAAAATAGCCAAAATGAACGACGTTTTAATTTATTCAGAAAAGCACAAGAAACCAATCTTGCGCCACTGAAAGTCCTGCTACTGTCTGCCATAGTCGGTTCGCTTGCTGGATTTGTGGGTGTTTTATTTGAAAAAAGCGTGAGCTGGGTAATAAACTTCAGGCAAGAAGAACTCGTCAAAACCTTCACCAACCCTTATGTTCTAGCGATTATTACATTGCTCTTTTCCTCTATTTTAGCCATGCTTGGTTACTATTTAGTGAAAAAATTCTCACCTGAATCAGGGGGATCTGGTATCCCTGAAATTGAAGGTGCAATGATAGATATTCGCCCTGTTCGTTGGTGGCGAGTATTACCAGTAAAATTTATTGCCAGTATTGGAACATTGGGCTCAGGCATGGTATTAGGTCGTGAAGGCCCAACGGTTCAATTGGGTGCCAATATTGGTCAATTAGTAAATGATATTTCTCGCTTAAAAGATAAAGAATCACGTCACACATTATTAGCAACCGGCGCTGCTGCCGGATTAACCGCAGCTTTCAATGCACCTCTTGCGGGTATTTTGTTTATTATTGAAGAGATGCGCCCTCAATTTAAATACAGCCTGATTTCAATTAAAGCGGTTTTTATTGGAGTAATTATGTCATGCATTGTCTTTCGCCTATTTAATGGTGAAGGCGGTGTTATTCATATCGGTAAATTTTCATCAGCCCCACTTAATACGCTTTGGTTATATTTAGTCTTAGGTATGTTATTCGGCGTTATTGGTGTCATTTTCAGTAAATTGCTTTTTTATGTTCAAACTCAATTCCAACATTTTTACCAAGATAAAACTTCACGTTTTGTTTTAACCGGCGGTATTATTGGTGGGCTTTGTGGCCTATTGGCACTAATTATTCCTGAAATTACGGGGGGTGGATTTAGCATTATTCCAGCACTCAGTACCGGACAATATTCTCTTATTGCACTGTTACTTTTCTTTATTTTACGAACTATCACATCTATTATCAGTTTTGCCTCAGGTGCTCCTGGTGGCATATTTGCTCCCACTCTCGCATTAGGTACTCTGTTTGGTAGTGCATTCGGATTAATGGCAACATTACTTTTCCCTGATTATCAAATTCAAATCGGTACTTTTGCCATTGCGGGTATGGGCGCTTTATTTGCCGCAACCGTAAGAGCACCTCTAACCGGGATTGTCCTCGTATTAGAAATGACTGATAATTATCAACTTATCCTACCGATGATCATTACCTGTTTAGGTGCAACAATGTTGGCTCAACTATTAGGTGGTCGCCCTATTTATACGGTTTTATTAGAACGAATATTGCAAAAGTCTGAGGCAAAAGAACAAACAAACCAAGCCGATGATATTAAAAGTGATAAATTACCACAACAATAAAACTCGCTTAAACAGACAAAAAAATACCCCAATTATTTGGGGTATTTAAAAAGAAACGATTGAACTTAACTATTTTTTACGGGCAATTAACGTCGCAAAATTCAAAGCAATACGATTACCATTGGCATCTGTTTTATGTAAATGCCCAGGATTTTCATTATATTTAATAATTTCCCAGTCTTTATAGTAATCCGCTAATTCACCTTGGCGTAAAAAGGTTTTAAAAGGAATTTCAGCAGGATCACTATTTGCTGTTTCAACCGGACAAACAATCACATTAATACCATTATTATTGGTACATTCTTGCATATTTTTAATAATGCTTTCGATGCGTTCACGTTGACAGAACATCAATACAACGGTTGAAATAATGATGTCATATTTTTCAGTCAGTGAAGCTTCATTTATATCGTATAAACCGCTTTTTACTGCCAAGCCCGTTTTAGCTTTAACGGATTCAATTGCATCAATATGAGAAACATTAATATCTAATGCGGTGACATCATACCCTTGAGACGCTAAATAGAAGCTATTGCGCCCACGCCCTGCACCTAAATCCAAAACCTTGCAAGGTTGAGTCAATGTTGCCATGTAACGAACTTCTGAGTGTGGTAGTGATAAGTCATTTTCTTTAAAAAGTTTATCTTCTGGGGCACATAAAAATGAAAGCTGACAACGTACATCATCGCTCGCTTTATCAATCTTATGCCATTGTTGAGGCTGGATTAATGGGGGTTGATTTTCCGTATCACAATCCACCGAAATTTGTGAACCATCATCATTAAATACAACAAATGTCATATTACCTTGCAGGACTCGCATTTGAGCATAAGTGCCTTCCTTTGTATTGTGGCGTTCTAATAACGCCAAAGGAATTGATGTTCGTGTCCACTCTGGCATTGTTTTATAACTAACAAGTTCCATAATCCAACCTTAATTAAGATGCATTTTAAATACATCTTATGGTAATCATTATCGTTCGTAAAGATAGTTTGAACAAAATTATGATTTTAAATATTTGTTTAAAAGCAGATCTGTCACATCTGATGAAGAAATAGATTCACCACATAATACCTTCATCATAATTTCTTTACCTAACGACGCTAAAGAAAACAACATATCAGGACGTAATCGACTGATTTTATCTCTATTTTCATCCTGATTAATAATAGTAATTAACTTGGCATCAACATTAGAACATTCTTGGATAGTGAGTAGGATAAAGGTATTTTCAGCGTCACTTTCAGATAAAGTTGCTACCCAGCTGGCTTTCGCAATATTAGCGGATTCAAGTGTTTTAAGGTTAGTCGGATCACCTTCAATAATATTTGCTTGTGCATCATAAACAGCTTTACTTTTATCAGTACAAATCGCAATAACTGGTTTTCCCTGCTCTCTTAATCCTTTTTCTAATTGTGATGCCAGTGCCGAAGATCCAATAATAATAAAATGATTATGCATTTTAGCGATCCTTTTCTTAACAATCTCACGAGTCCCTCGAGCAAGAAATCCCATGACATAAACAATGGATGTGGTAAAAACGGTTATTCCCAAGATCACAACAGTTAGTGTAAAAATACGTGCATTTGTACTAATTGGCACAATATCGCCAAATCCCAATGTCGTCATACAGACAATAGAAAAATAAAATGCATCCATCAATGTTGTAATATGAGGCCTGAACTCATTCCCAATATAAAGGCTTCCTAACATTGAGAATAACAGCAAAGAAAGGATACAGATAAAAGCCACAAAGCCAGCACTAGTTAAACTATGATGTGGAAAGGCTCGCCAACTGATTAATAATCCAACCACCAAAGCAAAAGAAAAGTAAGCCTGAAAACCAATTTGCTGGTAAACCGCAACATCAAGAAAAACAATGGTAGCTAATAAAATAATAGAGACACACCATGCGATCCTTGCACCTAAATACATAAATATTGAAAGCAAGATCAACGCACAAGCTAACATCACTTTAGGTATATCAAGAAGCTTTAATACACCCAATGATTTAAGCCATGCAGAAAAACCGTGTATTTCCCAATCCAGATAAATACCACGGGACAACAAAATTGAATAAATGATAAATATACCATTTAAGATAAGTAATAAAGACATCATCTTTCTTGTCACTTTAGATGTCTCTATCACATTTAGTATTACGGATAATTTCATATTAGGTATCGTGAATACTAGACTAGTTATTTAAAGGAATATTATCTAATCCTTGAAATTTAAAAGGCTCTGCTGGTTTAAAATGGCTTGTTGCATTAGCTGAATAAATGATTGATTGCTCTTCACCTAATGATAGCACCATGACTTTCCCGCTTTCCTTTGAAAAATCAATTTCCTTTAAATTAACCCAAAAGGTATTTGGTGATAATGCTGATTCGAAAAAATATAATTGATTCTTATGATCAGCCACCGTTCTCCAGCGTGTAGATGAGATTTCAGGCGATTCAACGGTACTTAATCCATAAGGAACAGAAACATTTCTGATCACACCAAAAACACTAGCAAGCGATTTTTTACTCGATTGAGCCTTAGGAATAGCATTCACATAAAAAGAAGCTCTGGCAAAACGATCAGATGCACGATTTGTTCCTGGTAACATCACGGTTCCGCCAATTTGTTGCCAATAACTATTTAATGCTAACTGCTCTGAAAAAATAGGCGAGTTCGTCATCACTTGATACTCTTTGCTGTGATGAATTACTTGTTTGCCGTTGATATATTCAATAATGGCACTATCACCTGTAGCATCCGAAAGAGAAAGATGTAACGTTGCCATCCTATCCTGTCCTGGCACTTTATCCGTTAAAACAATAAAAGGTTCACTTTCTAATGCTGTCACGGCTTCTTCTACGGTAGCAAAATTATCTAGCACATACTGAGCCCATGCTGAAATCGAAATAGCTGGTTTTTCTTTGGTATAAGCTGGGTAATCTGATTCTGCCAACCATAATAAATTAGCAACCAATCCCTTTTCATTCATACCATCTGTTGTTGAAATATCATAACCGGATGCAACAACACTTCCATATTTAGATGTCCATTTAATTGAATTATCACCCGCCTCTCCTGAACGTTGCATACCTTGTGGAAATATCCATAAATTGGTTCCAATATCGTATTTCCAATCCATTGAACGAGCTGTAATAACTTGATTATTATCACCTAAATAGACAAGCCGAGTACACGCATCAACCTCTGACACTCCTGCTGTAAAAAAAGCAGAAATAAGCAGAGTACCCAAAAAAGTATGACGTAGTTTTTTCATTATTGACTCTTTCCCGTTAAATGAATGGATGAGATGGCGAAAATTTTTCTTTTTTTATCCTTACATAAAATAGATTAGCTAATAAATAGACTTTTATTAACTGTATGAAAAAATAAGAACTATTGCCTAAGTATAAAACAACTCACCTTAATTGCGCATAAAAAAACCGATACACTAAGGTATCGGTTTATAAATTATCTAGGTGATAAGAGGCTTTATTGCCCTACAGAAAGCATTTAATTACGCTTTTTTTACACCTTCAACTGAGATAATTAGTTCAGCTTCTTGTGATTTTGGCCCTAAATCTGATTTAATATTAAACTCTTTTAGGTTTACTTTACCTGTTGCTTCAAAACCAGCACGGTAACCTTTCCAAGGATCAGTCCCTTCGCCAATTAATTTTGCATTTAATGATACTGGCTTAGTCACACCATTTAATGTTAAATCACCAACCACTACATAGTTCTCACCTTCACGAGTAACGTTGGTTGATACAAATCGTGCTTCAGGATATTTGCTCACATTAAAGAAATCAGCACTGCGTAAATGTTTATCACGTTCAGCATGATTTGTGTCTAAGCTTCCAGTTTTGATCACAACATCAACTTTATCTTTTGATGGATCTTCTTTGTCATAACTAAAAGTACCATCAAAATCTTTAAATGTGCCATATAACCAGCTATAGCCTAAATGTTGGATACGAAACTGTACAAATGCGTGCTGACCTTGTTTATCAATAGCATAATCAGCTGCTAAAGCAGTGCTCGCATTAAATAACAACGCACCTGCGGTTAAACCCAATAAAGCTTTCTTAAACATGGCTATCTCCATAATTTTGTTTTATAAATTTAATTATTTAGTTCGCATTCCTAGCATGCGTTTTAACGTTACATCTTTATCAATAAAATGATGCTTTAAGGCACCAGCCATATGTAATAGTGATAACAAAACAACTGACCATGCTAAATAAAGATGAATATCACCTGCTAAATCTGCTTGTTCGGCTTCCCCTGTAAAAATAGCGGGCACAGAGAACCATTCAAATACAGATATCGCTTGACCATCAGCAGTGGAAATTAAATAACCGCTAATGAGAATGGAAAATAAAATTAAATATAAGAGCATGTGCGCGATATGGGCACTAATACGAGTAAATTTACTGTAGCTTGCTAATGCTTTAGGTGGTGGCGATATCCAACGCCATATCACACGTACTATCAGAATAATAAATAAAAGAATACCGATACTTTTATGTATTTCAGGTGCCGAATGATACCAACTATCATAATAACCTAGCGTCACCATCCATAATCCTAAAGCAAACATACCGTAAACAGTAAGTGCTGACCCCCAATGCAAAAGGAGTGACAAGTGCCCGTAGCGAGAAGTGTTATTTCGCCATTGCATAATAAAAACCCAATAGTTTCTAATTCATTAAAATAATGTTATCTAGTTTAGTGTATTGGGAATAAAATGTTAGTCCATAATTCAACAAATAATTTGCTTATCTTTATCAATAATAATCAATAAGTAATAAGCTCTTATTAGTCACTTAGTTGATTATCTAATCAATAGTATTGTTGAAATCATCGCTTATGGGCAAAATAGAATAAACACATTGCTGATTTATAACACTCAATAACAGAAGAAAATATAGAGAAAAACAATGCCTAAAAATAAGATTTATACAACTATTGTTCAACCTTCATAACAATTGTATATTTACTTATCCTAAATTAGAACTAATTAAACAAAATACAATGATAATTAAAGGTACAGTAAAAAAAACAGATAACCAACGCATTTCACGTACAACACCAAAAATAATTCCCACAATACATACAAAAAAAATAACAGGCATCATTTCTGAGTAGTGATCATGAAAATAGTGCATTAATAAATTAATCCACGAATGATCGTTTTGCATATAAAAATTTCAACCAATATAAGTATATTTAAATTAAGATAGTGATAAATTACTATCATTAACAAATAAAACAAGTGTTGTATTATGAATATCAATCATTGCGCACAAAGATATTAAAACACTTCAATCTTCAATTTACAACAACATCAATAATAAAAAATATCATTCTAAGTTAAATTAACAATAATATGAAATGAAATAGGTTAAATAAAACAAAATCGAATAAATAGAAGCGATATTGTTATTACCCCAACCTTAACAAAATGAAATAATAATTTCATTTAATTTCAAATAAAGAAAATTAATTTCGATAAGTGATAATAAAACTAATAAAGAATAAATAAAATAGAGTTTTAAACATCAAATAATTACCTTTAGTTTATTCATTTACTTTGAATTAACTCTATATTTCATTTTAATTGCTATTAGCTAAAAACATTCAATTTCGACTCAAAAAACACTACAATTACAGCAGTATTTTTATTGAGGGCACTATGTCTACTGCAACAAATCTGAATGAACTACAGGAACAAGTTCGCTCCCGCTATAATGGATTAAGTAAAAGGCTACAGCAGGTTGCACATTATCTACTTGATAATAAAAACAGTGTGGCATTTGATACAATTGCAATCCTTGCAGATAAAGCAAATGTTCCTCCATCGACATTAATTCGTTTTGCCAATGCGTTTCATTTCAATGGTTTTAATGAAATGAAACAATTATTTCAACATCACTTGATGAATGAAATGGTAAATGAAAATGAAAATTTAACTTATAAACAGAAATATAAAGAGGAACCACCTAATCTGAATGAGCCTGCCTACATTTTGCAAGAATTTGCACAAGCAAATAGCCATTCATTGCAACAATTGGCAAATCAGACTCACAGAGAAATGTTAAATAAAACATTACAATTACTCGAATATGCTGAAACAATTTATATTTGTGGATTTCATCACTCATTCAGTGCTGCGAGTTATTTTTTTCATGCGCTCTCGCACATTCCTTGTGAAACTGTCTTTGTAAACAGCTTAGGAGGAATGTACAAAGAGCAATTGAGAAATATTACGCATCGGGATGTGCTTTTTGGCATTCATTTCCATCCATACTCAGATGAAATGCAAAAAATGTGTGAGATGGCAACATATAAAGAAGCTAAACAAATTATTGTTACAGACAGTCCCATTAGCCCATTGGCGAGTTTGAGTGACGTTTGTTTAACGGTAAAAGAAGCTCAAATAAAAACCTTTCGCTCTCAAACATCAACAATGTGTTTGCTACAAGCGATTTCTGTTGCTTTTGCCTTTAGGAAAAAACATTAGTTAACATTTATCCAAAACTGCATTTTAATAAAAATGCAGTTTTTTATTTAATAACTTATCAAATATAATTTTATTTAAAAATAATTAATAATACATTAAAAAATATATAATTTTATTTAAAACTATTTTTAAGAGTAATTCCAGAATGTTTTATTTGTGATGAAAAAAACAATCATTTAGCATTGATTTACGCCAAAAATTCCTTTCAAAGGGTTAAATTAAATGTTATTTAAAAAGTTATTTTTATTCTTTATATTATTTCCTTCATTTTCTTATTCAAATGTAGACTCAACAAAAGGAAAAGAAGAAATACCTATTATCGTTAACATCCCTGGTGTTTCATTAGGTGATAATAGTAATGCTTCAGGTAATGGTTCAATTGCCATAGGTGTCAATAGCCAAGCTAAAAATACACACTCTGTTGCTATTGGTCATAATGCATTAGCCACAGAAGAAAATACGGTTTCATTTGGTAATACTGAAAAGAACCATACATCTCGATTAGTTAATATTAGTGATGGTAAAAATAATACAGATGCCGTCAATCTTATCCAGACTAAAAAAATGGTAGATAAAAACAGAATAACAACAAATAACGCCATCAATCAGCTAAAAAGAAGTATCAGTACAGATATTAATGATCTCAAAACTCATGTTAATACGTTTGATCAATATTACAGGAAAAGACAAGCTGAAATCACAGACTCGGTTGCAAATTTAGATAAAAAAATCATCGCATTAGAAAAGAAAGTATTTGCAGGTATTGCCTCATCTGTTGCAATGACGAATATTCCTTATCTTAGCCATCACACCTTAAGTGGGGGAATTGGTATTAGTAATTATCGAACTGGTACGGCTTTTGCCGGAGGCATACAATATAAACCTAATAACGACATTGCATTTAGATTAAATTCGTCAATAAACAGTGAACAAGAAATCATTATCGGGGGTGGTTTAGCCTATGGTTTCTAATTACGTCTATTTTCTATAAATAAAGAATAAAAATCATGTTATTAATTAAGCAGTAATAAATATATTCTATTGCTGCTTTTATTACATTTCTTTCAAAAAGAGATTTTTTAGATAGTCAAAATTAAATAACCGCTCTTAAATTAATAAATTTATCTTTAGCATTATTAATATGTTTTTGTATTATAAAATATTTTTTATATACTAAGATTATAATTTAGCATAAAAAGGAATAAGAAAATGGATTATATATTTCGAAAAATGACATCTAAAGATATCAGTTCAGTGGCAACATTATTACAGTCAAATTCAGAATCTCAACAAGGCGGATTATATGGTGAATATCCCCAAAACAAAGTTGAGGCAATGTATCAAAGTAGTACAAATACTATTGTTGCACTTAATCAAGAAAATATCGTTGCGGTTGTTTTCAGCTTCCCTGTCACATCATTCTCAATTCCGCCTATTGCTCAAGAAATTAATCGACGCTTTCCAGAGATAACACAAAATAATTGGTTTTATGGTCCAGTCTGTATTGATAAATCACATCGAGGAAAATCACTATTAAGCGATCTTTACCAACATATTTGCGCTTTATATGGTGGACATCCTATTGCATTTGTTAATGGTGATAATATTCGATCTCTAAAAGCTCACCAAAAGTTAGGCATGAAGATAGTTAAAAGCATTGAGTTTAAAGGAACATCTTGGTGGGTCATAAAGGGACAATGAAAACAAACGAAAGAAAAAGACTTACACTTTCTGTTATCCAACTTTCTAGCTAAAAAATGAAACTTTAAGGTATTTTTGCAACCATCATCACAAAACAACAGATATCATTTAAAATCAATTAATTATATTGTTTTGTAAAAAGTTAATCTATTCTTAACAATATTCCAACTCCTATTTTAGCTGTCAAATTACTTACAATTTGACACCATTCTGTGATCTCCCTTTCAATTCTTGATCTTTCGTTAACTTACTTTTTGATCTTATGTAAAAGTATAAATAAGATAAAAGACACCAATTCGAAAGTAAACGTAAAATAGGAGGAAGCAATGACTGTTTCCCGCAGAACTTTTATAAAAGGGCTTGCAGCCAGCGGAGCAGCAATGACTGTTTCTACCCCTGTTATTGCTAATTCAGGAAGCACTGCCTCTAACACGCGATCTCGTCCGGAAAACGCCCCTAATCTATTAATTGTTTTTCCTGATGAAATGCGGGCACACGCATTACAGTTTATGGGAGAAGATCCCTCAATTACACCAAATCTGAATAAATTTGCGAAGCAAGCCAAAGTAATGACACAAATGGCTTCAAATTACCCTCTTTGCTCTCCTTTCCGCGGCATGTTTATGACTGGGCAATACCCTGTTCGCAATGGCATTACAGGAAATGCACATGATTATGGTGGCAAAGTAGGTATTGATTTATCTCCTTATGCAAAATGCTGGTCTGATGTTTTAAAATCACTCGATTACAGCACTGGCTATATTGGAAAATGGCATCTTGATGCACCTTACGAACCATTTATTGAAAGTTACAATAATCCAATGGAAGGTCGTTATTGGAATGAATGGGCAGCTCCTGATAGACGTCATGGTTTTGACTTTTGGTATTCTTATGGTACCTACGATTTACATTTAAAACCTATGTATTGGGCAAACGATACACCTCGTGATAAACCAATTTACATTGATCAATGGGGGCCTGAACATGAAGCTGACATGGCAATCAAGTTCCTCAAAAATGAAAACAATCAATTTAGGGATAATTCAAAACCATTTGCATTAGTGGTTTCAATGAATCCACCGCATTCGCCTTATGACCAAGTACCGAAGAAATATCTCGATGCTTATCAAGGTAAAACGTCTAAAGAGCTCAACACTCGCCCGAACGTACAATGGGAAAGTGAATACCAAGAAGGCTATGGACCTCAATATTTCAAAGAATACATGGCAATGGTCAACGGTGTTGATGAGCAATTTGGTCGCATCGTCGATGAATTAGAAAAACAAGGCCTTGCAGATAATACTCTCGTTGTTTTCTTCTCTGATCATGGTAGTTGCTTAGGGTCAAATGGGCAGGCAACAAAAAATAACCCTTATGAAGAATCCATGCGTGTTCCTATGATGTTTCGTTTACCGGGTAAAATCAAACCAGGATCTGATGACGCACTAATGTCAGCGCCTGATATTTACCCAACTATCTTAGGGCTACTTGGCTTATCCGAATGGATACCTGATTCTGTCGAAGGCAGTGATCTTTCAGACCGAGTGGTCACAGGCAAAGGCGACACAGCAAACTCGCAGCTTTATCTTTTTATTCCTTATGGAGAACCTTCATTTGGTAAACGAGGTGTCAGAACCAAAACTCATACACTGGTTATCGATAGACAAGATGGTCATCCATTGAAATATACCTTATATGACAATGTGAATGATCCCTATCAAATGAAAAATATTGCCAAAGACAATATGCCTTTAATTGAGAAATTAATTAAAGAAGAATTAACCCCTTGGTTGGAAAAAACAGGAGATTCTTGGCGCGCCTCTGAATTTATTACGGCAACAACCAATAAATTAAATAAAACAATATCGACATGTAAAGAAAAATAATAAAAATATCTGCGCCATTATTTTATGGCGCTATATATAAACCCAATTCGCTTATATAAAAATCCTTTTAATAGAATAAAAGGAAAGACGTCCTACACCTAAAAATTGACATTAATAAAAGCGAATAAAGAATTGGATATATACCATGAACAAACTTCGTATTGCTCTTTTCTTACCTCTTCTTGGCTTAGGTTTAACTTCTTTTCATTCTCAGGCAGCTAATGTCAACGCCATGTTTTCTTGGGAAACAGCAGATTACGACACACCCAATAACTATGCTGGTTATCGTGTTGATTTTAATATTAATCCAGAAAAATCTAACTGGTATTTCGATGTTGGCTTTCGCCAACGTGAACATGATAATAAAAACCGCTACCAACGTTATGATTTACAAGGTAGTTATCGTTTTAAATTAAACAATGGTTGGATCCAACCTGGTTTAAAAATCCGCCAAGATCTCACTAATTATGATAACGGCAGTCGTTTAACTATTGATTTTTATGAATCAAAAACCAATTACCAATTTCCAATTAATAAAGATTGGGTTTTAACAGGTAGTGTTTTATTTGGCTTACAAAAGAAAGAAGACAAACGTAGCAATGGTGTCACAAATACGGATTATTTAGGCTGGGAAATTGAACCTGGTCTACGTTATTTTGTTACCCCTAATATTAATACTACTGTTGCTTATTTTGATGGTGGTAAGCAAGCAATACGACATGAAGAATACGACACAAAAGAAACAAACCATAATCAACAATTACGTATGTATGTGAACTGGACAACACCAATAGGATTAATAGTTTCTCCATCAATGCGTAAATCTATTTTTGGAAAAATAGAAGATAGAACAAATAAAGGCGTTTATATCGAAAAAGATATGACACGTTATACCCTACAAATGGCTTATCAAATATCACCTCAATGGCGTGTCATGACGGAATATTATAATGAACGAGTTGAAAATAAAAATGATGGTAGTAAATCGACTCAGGATTATTTCAAAGTTTCATTCCGAGCAACATTCTAATAATTAAAATCATATAATTGTTCATGGAGTTATATTGTGAAAAATAAAAAATTGTTATTTTTGAGCGCTGCTATTTTATCAGCTATTTATGGTTCAGCATGGGCGACAGAATGTGATCCTACTTTAAATATCTGTGAAACGGTTAATGTTAATGACGGTAATACGGCTCAAATAAATAAAGATGTTACGGTTTCTCAAGGTGATGGTGTTGTATTTAATGGCTCATCAACAGAATATAAAGCTCAAGCAATCACAAAAAACATTACTGTTACTGGTGATGGCGCAAGTGGCCTTAAGATAAATCAAGGTGCTTCTTTTAGCAGTAATATCAACCTAAATGGCGCTAATGTGACTAGTGAAAATGGCACAGCCATATTGGTTGAAGGCGATTTTCCTAAACGAGGTACTGGCGTTTATGTAAGAGACGGTGCCATTATTCGTGGAAAAACCGCAGCCATTGATTTTAGAACACTAAAAACAGGTTTTAGAAGTGATGTAAATGGTGAGATCCACGGCGATATATTAGGAAATGGTCACGCAGATACTAAAATAAACTTTGCATATCAAGGTGGGGCTCAAAACGCCTTATTTGATGGATATCAAATCACGGGTGTTCCATTAATTGAAAACCATGGCAATTTAACTATCCAAGGAAAAGATAAAACGATTCATTGGGAAGGTAATTTCATGAATAAGGAAAATAGCCAGTTAATTTTCCGTCTCGATGATAATACCAATACTGATGAAACCATTCTTCATGTTGACGGTGATGTCACTTTTAAAAAAGGCAGCCAAGCCAAATTAGATTTTAAAGGCACCAGTGTCGATAACATTATAAATAAAGATATTATTTTGATTTCTTCCAATTCAGCGATTAAAGATGAAGCTGGAATTACGGTTACTGACGCCAATGCCATTGCACCAGATGTATCTCCTTTATTAGAAAAAACAGATTCATGGTTAGAAACTACACCGCCTAATATTAGTGGTGGTGTTAGCGGCAATCAATTAGTTGCACGTTATGGCATTAGCTATGAAGGTGGTAATAACTTTATTAGTGCTGCTGAACGTGGTGGCGTCAATGAAAATGGATTAACAGCAGCTAATTTTATTATTCCAACTGTTTTAAATGAATTTAATAATACCCGTAGTCAAATTTCAGATGAGGCTTTGAGTTTATTAGTTGCAGCTGGAAATGACGATAATAATATTGCTGCATTATCAAATGATTTAGCCCCTATTGCTGATGGCAGTGATATTCAAGCGGGATTAATCATGGTTGAAGATATGCGCAATAATATCGCACATCGCTATTTACGCTATGATAACCAATTGCCAATTGAAGAAAGAGAAGCTGGCTGGAATAGTTGGGCCAATTTACTGTATGGTTATGGCACACAAAGCAATCAGGGTGGAATTAACGGTTACAACACTTATCGTACTGGTATTCAAATCGGTACTGATTATGAAATTAATCAAGATGCTCTTATTGGTGTTTCTTTTGCTTATAACTACGCAAAGGCTGACGCCAAACAACGTAACGCAAGTAAAGAAATTAACCATTTTGAATTTATGCCTTACACCGGTTGGTATAGTGACACATTATTCCTAAACGGTAATTTAAATATTGGTTATTACACTGTCGATAGCGAACGAGATATTGGTGATAATACTGGATGGGAAGGAAATACCAAAGCAAAAGGTGATTATTCTGGTGTGCAATTAGGTTATCAAATTAACGCTGGAACCTATTTTGATTTTGATTTCATCTATATTAAACCGATGCTGACTTACCAATATCAATGGCTCAATATTGATTCTTGGGAAGAAACAGGCTCCGCCTTATCTATGCGTACTTATGGCCAACGATATGCTGTTAATCAATTAGGTGGCTCTGTTGCTTTATGGAATAGCTATCAAACTGCTTATGGAAAATTAACCCCATCCCTTAATCTTCGTTATTTCAAAGATATCGCAGGTGACAATAATATTAATCAACGCCACAGTCTGACTTATTTTAATACTGGAGGAGATACCTTTGATATTAAAGGAAATACTGTTGGTGGTGACATTATTAGTGCGGAATTAGGTGCCAATCTCGATATCACTCAATCATTAAATTTAGGCACAACGATGGGCTATCAGCGTTATGACAAATTTAATGAAGGACGCATTGGTTTCACTTTTAGCCAGCGTTTCTAAGGAGAAAAAATAATGCCGATATTTCGTTTTACTGCACTTGCAATGACATTGGGGCTATTATCAGCCCCTTATAACGCAATGGCAGCCACCAGCAATCCTGCATTTGATCCTAAAAATCTGATGCAGTCAGAAATCTATCATTTTGCACAAAATAACCCATTAGCAGACTTCTCATCAGATAAGAATTCAACACTGACGTTATCTGATAAACGTAGCATTATGGGAAACCAATCCCTTTTGTGGAAATGGAAAGGTGGCAGTAGTTTTACTTTACATAAAACGTTGATTGTCCCAACAGATAAAGAAGCATCTAAAGCATGGGGGCGTGCATCTACACCCGTTTTTTCATTTTGGCTTTATAACGAAAAACCCATTGATGGTTATCTCACTATCGATTTTGGGGAAAAACTCAATTCAATCAGTGAGGCTCAAGCTGGATTTAAAGTAAAACTAAATTTCACTGGTTGGCGTGCAGTGGGTGTCTCTTTAAATAACGATCTTGAAAATCGTGAGATGACCTTAAATGCAATGAATACCTCCTCTGATGGTACTCAAGACAGCATTGGGCGCTCTTTAGGCGCTAATGTCGATAGCATTCGCTTTAAAGCCCCCTCGAATGTTGGACAAGGTGAAATCTATATCGATCGTATTATGTTTTCTATCGATGATGCTCGCTACCAATGGTCTGATTATCAAGTAAAAACGCGTTTATCGGAACCTGAAATTCAGTTTCATAACGTACAACCTCAGTTACCGGTGACACCTGAAAATCTAGCTGCAATTGACCTTATTCGCCAACGTTTGATAAATGAGTTTGTTGGCGGCGAAAAAGAGACAAATCTCGCACTAGAAGAAAATATTGGTAAGTTAAAAAGTGATTTTGATGCTCTTAATATTCACGCTTTAGAGAATGGCACAATACAAGGGCGACACCTGATCACAGACAAACAAACTATTATTTACCAACCTGAAAATCTCAACCCTCAAGATAAACAACTATTTGATAATTATGTCATTTTAGGTAATTACACAACATTGATGTTTAATATTAGTCGGGCTTATGTGCTGGAAAAAGATCCCTCACAAAAAGCTCAACTAAAGCAGATGTACTTATTAATGACAAAACACTTATTAGATCAAGGCTTTGTTAAAGGAAGTGCATTAGTCACAACCCATCACTGGGGGTATAGTTCTCGTTGGTGGTATATTTCCACATTACTAATGTCTGATGCTCTAAAAGAGGCAAACTTACAAACTCAAGTTTATGATTCATTGTTGTGGTATTCACGAGAGTTTAAAAGTAGTTTTGATATGAAAGTGGGTGCAGATAGCTCCGACTTAGACTATTTCAATACCCTATCTCGTCAACACTTAGCCTTATTACTACTAGAGCTTGATGATCAAAAACGTATCAACTTAGTTAATACCTTCAGCCATTACATCACTGGCGCATTAACTCAAGTACCGCCGGGTGGTAAAGATGGTTTACGCCCTGACGGTACTGCGTGGCGACATGAAGGCAACTATCCAGGCTACTCTTTCCCTGCCTTTAAAAATGCCTCTCAACTTATTTATTTACTACGTGGTACCCCATTTTCAGTAGGTGAAAGTGGTTGGAATAACCTAAAAAAAGCGATGGTTTCAGCGTGGATCTACAGTAATCCAGAAGTTGGATTACCTCTTGCTGGAAGGCACCCTTTTAACTCACCTTCGTTAAAATCAGTCGCTCAAGGTTACTACTGGCTTGCCATGTCTGCAAAACCGTCTCCAGATAAAACACTCGCGTCTATTTATCTTGCAATAAGTGATAAAACACAAAATGAATCGAAGGCTATTTTTGGAGAAACTATTGCACCAGCAGCGTTGCCTCAAGGTTTCTATGCCTTTAATGGCGGGGCTTTTGGTATTCATCGTTGGCAAGATAAAATGGTGACACTGAAAGCTTATAATACCAATGTTTGGTCATCTGAAATTTATAATAAAGATAACCGTTATGGTCGTTATCAAAGTCATGGTGTCGCTCAAATAGTGAGTAATGGTTCGCAGCTTTCACAGGGCTATCAGCAAGAAGGTTGGGATTGGAATAGGATGCCAGGAGCAACCACTATTCATCTTTCTCTTAAAGAGTTAGATAGCCCTAAACCTCATACATTAATGCAACGTGGCGAGCGTGGATTTAGCGGAACATCTGCCCTTGATGGTAAATATGGAATGATGGCATTCGATCTTATTTATCCTACTAACCTTGAACGTTTTGATCCTAATTTCACTGCGAAAAAGAGTGTATTAGCCGTTGATAATCACTTAATTTTTATTGGTAGCAATATAAATAGTAGTGATAAAAATAAAAATGTTGAAACGACTTTATTTCAACATGCCATAACACCAACATTAAATACCCTTTGGGTTAATGGACAAAAAGTTGAGACCTTTCCTTATCAAGCAACACTTAAACAAGGTGATTGGTTAATTGATAGCAACGGTAATGGCTATTTAATTACGCAAGCTGAAAAAGTAAATATTAGCCGTCAACACCAGACTTCGGCTGAAAATAAAAATCGCCAACCAACAGAAGGAAACTTTAGCTCGGCATGGATTGATCACAGTGTTCAACCTAAAGATTCCAACTATGAGTATATGGTCTTTTTAGATGCTACTCCTGAAAGAATGGGAGAAATAGCACAAAAATTTCGTGAAAATAATGGGTTATATCAGGTTCTTCGTAAGGATAAAGACGTTCATATTATTCTCGATAAACTCAGTAATGTAACGGGATATGCCTTTTATCAGTCTACTTCAATTGAAGATAAATGGATCAAAAAAGTTGATAAACCCGCGATTGTGATGACTCATCGACAAAAAGATACTCTTATTGTCAGTGCTGTTACACCTGATTTAAATATGACTCGCCAAAAAGCAGCAACGCCTGTCACCATCAATGTCACGATTAATGGTAAATGGCAATCTGCTGATAAAAATAGCAACGTAAAATATAGCGTTTCAGGTGATAACACTGAACTGACTTTTACCAGCTACTTTGGTATTCCACAAGAAATCAAACTCTCACCACTCCCTTGATTTAATTAAAAGGAACGCTCTTGCGTTCCTTTTTTATTTGCAGGAAATCTGATTATGCTAATAAAAAAACCTTTAGCCCACGCGGTTACATTAAGCCTCTGTTTATCATTACCCGCACAAGCATTACCCTCTCTATCTCATGAAACTTTCGGCGATATTTATCTTTTTGAAAATGAACTACCTAATACCCTTATTACTTCAAATAATAATCAATTATCGCTAAGCAAACAGCATGCTAAAGACGGTGAAAAATCACTACAATGGCAATATCAACCACAAGCAACATTAACGCTAAATAATATTGTTAATTACCAAGATGATAAAAATACAGCAACTCCACTCACTTTTATGATGTGGATTTATAATGAAAAACCTCAATCTTCCCCATTAACGTTCGCATTTAAACAAAATAATAAAATTGCACTAAGTTTTAATACTGAACTTAATTTTACGGGATGGCGAGGTATTGCTGTTCCTTTTCGTGATATGAAAGGCTCTGCAACAGGTCAATTTGAACAATTGGTGATCACTGCCCCAAACCAAGCCGGAACACTCTTTTTTGATCAAATAATGATGAGCGTACCGTTAGACAATCGTTGGGCTGTTCCTGACTATCAAACACCTTACGTAAATAACGCAGTAAACACGATGGTTAGTAAAAACTGGAGTGCGTTATTGATGTACGATCAAATGTTTCAAGCTCATTACCCCACTTTAAACTTCGATACTGAATTTCGCGATGATCAAATAGAAATGACTTCGATTTATCAGCGTTTTGAGCATTATCAGGGAATTGATAGTGATAAAAAAATCACCTCTGACATGCTCAATAAAAATTTAGCACTTTGGGAAAAATTAGAATTAACGCAACACGCTGATGGATCAATCACAGGAAGAGCACTTGATCACCCTAACCGACAGAATTTTATGAAAGTCGAAGGTGTATTTAGTGAGGAGACTAAAAAAGCATTACTTGATACCAATATGCTAAGAGATGTAGGTAAAACGCTTCTTCAAACTGCTATTTATTTGCGTAGTAATTCATTATCAACGACTGATAGGCAAAAATTAGAAGATCGTTATTTATTAGGCACTCGTTACGTTCTCGAACAAGGTTTTACACGTGGTAGTGGTTATCAAATTATTACTCATGTTGGTTATCAAACCAGAGAACTTTTTGACGCATGGTTTATTGGCCGTCATATTCTCGCAAAAAATAACCTTCTAGCGCCCACTCAACAGGCCATGATGTGGTACAACGCTACAGGACGAATTTTTGAAAAAGATAATGAAATCGTTGATGCAAATGTCGATATTCTCAATACTCAATTGCAATGGATGATAAAAAGTTTATTGATGCTACCTGATTATCAGCAACGTCAACAAGCCTTAGCACAACTGCAAAATTGGTTAAGTAAAACGATACTAAGCTCAAAAGGTGTTGCTGGCGGTTTCAAATCTGACGGTTCTATTTTTCATCATTCACAACATTACCCTGCTTATGCGAAAGACGCATTTGGTGGTTTAGCGCCCAGTATTTATGCGTTAAGTGATTCACCTTTTCGCTTAACTACTTCAGCACATGAACGTTTAAAAGATGTTTTGTTAAAAATGCGGATCTACACCAAAGAGGCACAAATTCCTGTGGTATTAAGTGGTCGTCACCCAACTGGATTGCATAAAATAGGGATCGCTCCATTTAAATGGATGGCATTAGCAGGAACACCAGATGGTAAACAAAAGTTAGATACCACATTATCCGCCGCTTATGCAAAATTAGACAACAAAACGCATTTTGAAGATATTAAAGCTGAAAGTGAACCGGTTGGTGCATGGGCAATGAATTATGCATCAATGGCAATACAACGAAGAGCATCGACTCAATCACCGCAACAAAGCTGGCTCGCCATAGCGCGTGGTTTTAGCCGTTATCTTGTTGGTAATGAAAGCTATGAAAATAACAACCGTTATGGTCGTTATTTACAATATGGACAATTAGAAATTATTCCAGCTGATTTAACTCAATCAGGGTTTAGTCATGCTGGATGGGATTGGAATAGATATCCAGGTACAACAACTATTCATCTTCCCTATAACGAACTTGAAGCAAAACTTAGTCAATTACCTGCTGCCGGTATTGAAGAAATGTTGCTTTCAACAGAAAGTTACTCTGGTGCAAATACACTTAATAATAACAGTATGTTTGCCATGAAATTACATGGTCACAGTAAATATCAACAACAAAGCTTAAGAGCTAATAAATCCTATTTCTTATTTGATAATAGAGTTATCGCTTTAGGCTCTGGTATTGAAAATAACGATAAACAACATACAACCGAAACAACGCTATTCCAGTTTGCCGTTCCTAAATTACAGTCAGTGATAATTAATGGTAAAAAGGTGAATCAATTAGATACTCAATTAACCTTAAATAATGCAGATACTTTAATTGATCCTGCTGGAAACTTATATAAGCTCACAAAAGGACAAACTGTAAAATTTAGTTATCAAAAACAACATTCGCTTGATGACAGAAATTCAGAACCAACAGAACAATTATTTGCAACAGCCGTTATTTCTCATGGTAACGCGCCTAGTAATGCAACTTATGAGTATGCGATAGCGATTGAATCTCAAGATAATAAATCCCCCGAATACACAGTATTACAACATAATAATCAACTTCATGCGGTAAAAGATAAATTAACCCAAGAGGAGGGATATGCTTTTTTTGAAGCCACCCAGTTAGATTCAGCGAATGCAACATTATTATCCAGTGATGCACCGGTTATGGTCATGGCTAAAACACAAAATCAGCAATTAACATTAAGTATTGTTAACCCTGATTTAAATTTATATCAAGGTATAGAAAAAGATCAAATTGATCATAAAGGTGATCAAATTGAGGTCAGTGTTTATTCTCGAGATTGGCTTACAGCAGAATCTCAACCAATAAACAGCACTATTACCGTAAAAGGAATATGGAAATTAGCAACACCTCAAGCCGGTGTTATTATTAAGCATCACAATAACAACACTCTTATTTCGACAACAACAATACAGGCAGCACCTATTGTTATTAATCTAGTTAAGTATAATTCATAAAATTTAAACTAAAGAGTCTCGATATGAAACATCGAGACTCTTTTATTATTAAAAGATATTAACGAATTAATTAGTTATTTAAAATAACCAGAAGAAATCGATAACTTTATTATTAATAATAAATGTGTTGTCTCATTTAAATAATTTGTTATTCTCTGCGCGAGTGCTTGGATCAATCTGGTTCAAGCATATCGCAAGCACCAGAAAGAGAAAAGCCCCGGATAATATATTCATATTAACCGAGGCGGACTCAAAAACAGACAATTTGATTCTGCCTCCATTTTTAACGGAGTGCAAGAGGAAATGAAAAAATATTCTTTAATCGGACTAGTGATCGTGACGATGATATTACCAACTCACGTATTATTAGAGCGTAAATATCTTATTTACTCATACCAAACAATGGATATTTAATTATTTAAAATAGCAAAAACAAATCGATAAATTTATTATTAATAATAAATGTGTTGTCTCATTTAAATAATTTGTTATTCTCTGCGCGGGTGCTTGGATCAATCTGGTTCAA